>JASJDQ010000048.1 GCA_030065075.1 Paracoccaceae bacterium
GCCATGCTGATCTCTCCAACTGTGGCACGTGCCCGCGCCGCTTCCACCGCTGCCCGCAGCAGGTTTCCGTCGCCCCTTGCCGCGTCCTCGAGCGCGCTCAAAGCGCCCTGACAGGCTGCCTCGTCCCGCTCGGCCCGGATACGGTCCAGCCGTGCGATCTGATCGGCACGCACGGCCTCGTTGTCGACTTCCAGAATGTCGATCGCGTCTTCCTGTTCCTTGCGGTACTTGTTGACCCCGACGATCACCTCTTCGCCCCGATCGATCATCGCCTGCCGCTTGGCCGCACTTTCCTCGATCCGCAGCTTGGGCATGCCGCTGGCGACCGCCTTGGTCATCCCGCCCATTTCCTCGACTTCTTCCATCAACGCCCAGGCCTTCTCGGCCAGTTCCGCCGTAAGGCTTTCGACGTAGTAGGACCCGGCGAGCGGATCGACGACGTTTGTGACGCCGGTTTCTTCTTGCAGGATCAACTGGGTATTCCGGGCGATCCGGGCGCTGAAATCTGTCGGCAGCGCGATGGCTTCGTCCAGCGCGTTGGTGTGCAAGGACTGCGTGCCGCCAAGGACCGCGCTCATCGCCTCGTAGGCGGTGCGGACGACGTTGTTGTAGGGGTCCTGTTCCTGCAACGAGACACCGGACGTCTGGCAATGGGTGCGGAGCATACTGGAACGCGGGTTTTTCGGGTTGAATTCGCTCATAACCCGCGACCAGAGAAGTCGCGCGGCACGCAGTTTCGCAGCCTCCATGAAGAAATTCATGCCGATGGCGAAAAAGAACGACAGGCGGCCCGCGAATTTGTCCACATCCATGCCGCGCGCGATTGCCGCGCGGACGTATTCGCGCCCGTCCGCAAGCGTATAGGCAAGCTCCTGCACAAGGTTCGCGCCCGCCTCCTGCATGTGGTAGCCGCTGATACTGATCGAATTGAACTTGGGCATCTCTTCGGCCGTGTATTGGATGATATCAGCGACGATCCGCATGGACGGCTCGGGCGGATAGACATAGGTGTTCCGCACCATGAACTCTTTCAGGATGTCGTTCTGGATGGTGCCCGAAAGGACCGATTTGTCGTGCCCCTGCTCTTCGCCAGCGACGATGAAACTGGCGAGGATCGGGATTACGGCGCCATTCATCGTCATCGAGACGCTCACCTGATCGAGCGGGATGCCGTCGAACAGGATCTTCATGTCCTCGACGCTGTCAATGGCCACACCCGCCTTGCCGACATCGCCCTCGACGCGGGGGTGGTCACTGTCGTAGC
Organism: Paracoccaceae bacterium; assembly: GCA_030065075.1. Taxonomy (GTDB): domain Bacteria; phylum Pseudomonadota; class Alphaproteobacteria; order Rhodobacterales; family Rhodobacteraceae; genus JAJDOD01. The sequence continues at coordinate 1,265 of JASJDQ010000048.1, forward strand.
CACGGTGCGTGGCAAGGTCGAAAGCCACACTGACACCCTGCTGACCGGCAGCGAGGTTGCGGCGATAGAAGGCGTTCGATTCCTCTGCCGTTGAAAACCCCGCGTATTGGCGGATGGTCCAGGGGCGGCCCGCATACATGGTTGCCTTCACTCCGCGCGTGAACGGAGCAACGCCCGGCACTTCCCCCATCTGCGGCAGGTCACTAGTGTCTTCCGCCGAATAGAGAGGTTTCACACGGATGCCTTCGAGCGTGTTCCAGTCGAGGTCGTCAAGCGGGCGGCCCCGCAGTTCCTTCTCGGCAAGCGACTTCCATTCAGACATAAACGGTCCCTCCGGCAGTGGCGCGCGGCCAAATTTCTTTGAAGAAATTTGCAAAACTCTTGGAAGAGTTTTGATCGGCCCTTCGATTTTCGCGCGAGCGGCATATATTGAAGCAGAACGGAGACGCAGACATGCAAGCCACCGCCCTGAAATCTGTTAGTTTTCTTAGCCTTCTGGTCTGGGCCGCAGCCGCTGGGGCAACAGATAGCACCAGCCCGGACCCGGTCGCGCTTTGGGAAGCTGACAAAACAGCCATATTCGACGCGGCCGATGTCGACATCGACGCCTTCAGATGGCGTGCGCGCCCGATCATCGTCTTCGCCGACAGCGCCGACGACCCGGCGTTCCAGCGGCAGATCGAGTTGTTGGTCGCCCGGCGAGACGAATTGGTCGAACGCGACGTCGTCTTGATCACCGACACCAACCGGGTGGAGCGTTCTGCCCTGCGGACCAAGCTGCGCCCACGTGGTTTCATGCTGACGCTCATCGGCAAGGACGGTGGCGTGAAGCTGCGGAAACCCTTCCCCTGGGACGTGCGCGAATTGACCCGGCAGATCGACAAGATGCCGATCCGTCGACAGGAAATCCAGGACGCCAAGGCGGCGGCGCGGGGCGCGCAATAACTCACGAGCTGTCCTCCACGTCAAAAACGAACCCTGCGCCTTCGGGAATGCTCTCGGCCCAGTCACGGAGTGCGGGCATCACGTCACGTACCGCTTCGGCATCGCGGGCATAGAACGACACGATATCGCCCCCCAGAAATGCGCCGCCGTGCTTCAGAAGAACGAGACGCCCCACCCGCACCCACTCCGGCCCCAGCGCCTCTTTGATCCAGTTGTCATAGATCATCGCGACCCGAACTTCGCGGGCGTCCGCCAGCCGATCCGCCCAGCCGTCGGGCGCCTCCGTCAACCGAAGCTCCAACGCCTCGGCCGAGGCAAGGCCGATCAGGTCCAATACGTAGTCCGGGTTGTCCCATGCCACATAGCCTAGATCGTTCACCGCGACGGGTGCGCGCAGGTGGTCCTTGGCAAAGCGGCTCATTTCGCCCTGTTGCAGGTGGATGGCGCGCATGCCCGCCAGGTTGTTGTCGATGTTGGGCGCATAGGTGAAGACACCGCCTGCCAGCGCCAGCCCCAGAATGGTCCAGCGCACCATCTGCCCGAATTGCGCGACCAAGAGCGCCAGCACGGCGACGGTGGAGAGGATCAGGTAGTTCTCGTACCGATCGAGCCAGCCGGTCGCGGCAAAAGCCAGATGCGCAAAGGCGGCGGCGGCGACGGCAAGGCCCACCATCCCGCGTGGACGGTCACCCTTTTGCACGACGACCATTGCGATCAACCCCGTGACGATTGCGAGCGCCAGCAGATACCGGCCGCCGTAGACGGCCGCATTGGAGGCGATATTCGCCCCCATGCCGCTGAATAGCCCCTCGGCGGCAGAGGTCGTCGCGGGCAGTTTGGCAGTCACCGAATTGGGCAGCGGGTCCAGACCGAGCGAGGTCAGGAAGCCCGACATCACAGCAATCGGCACCACGGCCAAAACGCCCAACGCGATGCCCGCTAGGGGGCGGCCCAATACCAGAACGACACCGCCTGCGGCCATCCCAAGCGCCAGGCCCTCAAGCCGGAAGGCCGGGGCCAGAAGCACACCCACAGGCAATAGCCACCCGATCCGGCTTGTTTCGACGAACCGCCACAAGCCTAGGACAATGGCGAGGCTTGCCGCCCCATGCGCCATGTTCTCCATGCCTGCGTAGGCCGTGTTGAACATGAAAAGCGCAAACGGCGCGACGAAAGCCAGCAGCAGACCGGCCCGGCCAAGACCTGCGCGCGCCAGCGCCAGACCCAACAGCCATGACGCTGCCACCAAGGACAGGATGTTCCAGAAAAGCGGTAGCCAGCGCTGCGCCTCGGTCCCGGCAAAGGGCATCAGAAAAAACGGATAGATGGGCGACGATGCGGCCGAGGCATATTCGCCCGCGTTCACACCATAGCCACCGGCCGCCATCTGCTCGGCCATGGCGAGGTGGATATAGACGTCATCCAGCGGGTATTCGAAAGTCCAGCCGTTCTTGGCCATGGCGGCTGCCAGAAAGACGACCAAAACCAGAAGTGCACCTGCAACGGTCGTCCACGGGTAGCTTCGTGAATATTCAGACGCGGGGGTCATTCGAACTCCATGATGACGTCATCAACCGCCAGACTGTCGCCGGGACCTGCGTTGATTTTCTTGACCACGCATTTCTTTTCGGCGCGGAGGATGTTTTCCATCTTCATCGCTTCGACCGTGCAAAGCGCCTGCCCTTCTTCGATCTCGTCGCCTTCCGCGACATCCACTTTCACGATCAGGCCGGGCATCGGGCACAAAAGCAACTTCGAGGTATCGGGCGGTGTCTTGACCGGCATCTTGGCCACCAGTTCCGCCGCGCGCGGGCTGAGGACACGCGCCAACAAATCGGCACCGCGATAGCGCATCCGGAACCCAAGCGTTTCGCGCGAGACCTTGACCGAAGCGACATCACGCCGCCCGCCCGCGTACTGCTCGTCATCATCGACCAGCAGCGTCGCCATTTGCGCCCCCGGCGCCCAGCGCACCGCAAACGTCTGGGCGACCGGCAAATGTTCATCATCAATCAACACTTCGGTATACGCCCCGTCGTCGTGCTCGGGGAGGTCTACGGAGACTTCGCTTTCCAGTTCACCCAGCGCGACGTGATAGCGCCGTGATGCACCGACCGATTCATCGTTGCGCATCTGGCCGGAAACCTTACGGGCCCGCCTGTCTTCGATAGCCTGCATCGCGGCCGCCAGACGGCTCAGCGTGCGCAGGTCGTCTTCGCCAAGCGTCACGCCTTCGAAGCCATCGGGGTATTCTTCGGCAATGAAAGCGGTGGTCATATAGCCGCTGTTGAACTTCGGATGGTCCATCACGGCGGAAAGAAACGGAATGTTGTGGCCAATGCCTTCAACCTCGAATTTGTCGAGCGCGATGCGCATTTCCTCGATCGCTTGCATCCGGTCCGGGGCCCAAGTGCAAAGCTTGGCAATCATCGGGTCGTAATACATCGATATTTCACCGCCCTCGAAGACGCCGGTGTCGTTGCGCACGGCACGCTTTTCCTCGGCCACCTCTTCCGGTGGGCGATATCGTGTCAGACGACCGATGGAGGGCAGGAAACCGCGATACGGATCTTCGGCATAAAGGCGGCTTTCCATCGCCCAGCCGTTGATGCCAATGTCGGATTGCGTCAACGACAGCTTTTCGCCAGCAGCAACGCGGATCATCTGTTCGACCAGATCGACACCGGTGATTAATTCGGTCACAGGGTGTTCGACCTGAAGACGGGTGTTCATTTCCAGGAAGTAGAAGTTCTTTTCGCCGTCGACGATGAACTCGACCGTGCCCGCGCTGGTGTAGCCAACGGCGTGGGCCAGCGCGAGGGATTGCTCGCCCATCGCCTTCCGCGTCGCTTCATCCAGAAATGGCGACGGAGCTTCTTCGATCACCTTTTGGTTCCGGCGCTGGATCGAGCACTCGCGTTCGTTCAGGTAAACGCCGTTGCCGTGGGCGTCGCAGAGCACCTGGATTTCGATGTGGCGCGGTTGGGTGACGAATTTCTCAATGAAGATACGGTCGTCGCCGAAGCTGCTGGCGGCTTCGTTCTTGGACGACTGGAAGCCTACGCGCGCTTCGTCGTCGCTCCACGCGATCCGCATACCCTTGCCACCGCCGCCGGCGCTGGCCTTGATCATCACGGGATACCCGATCTCGCCCGAGATCTTCACGGCCTCCTCGGCGTCCTCGATCAGCCCCATGTACCCCGGCACGGTGGAAACTTTTGCCTCCTGCGCGATCTTCTTCGAGGTGATCTTGTCGCCCATCGCCTCGATCGCGCCCTTGGGCGGCCCGATGAAGGCGACACCTTCGGCTTCAAGCGCCTCGGCGAACTTCGGGTTCTCGGACAGGAAGCCATAGCCCGGATGCACGGCCTCGGCCCCGGTCTGCCGAATGGCGTCCATCACCTTGTCGATAACGATATAGGACTGGTTGGCGGGCGGAGGTCCGATGTGGACCGCTTCGTCGGCCATCCGGACGTGGAGAGCACCCTCGTCGGCGTCGGAATAGATCGCGACCGTCTGAATGCCCATCTTGCGGGCGGTCTTGATGACCCGGCAGGCGATTTCGCCCCGGTTTGCGATCAGTATCTTCTTGAACATGTCCCCTCCACGCACAAAAGCTGCCCGGCAGGGTGCCGAGCAGCTTCCGTGTTACTTCTGTGAACGGGCCGAAGCCCGCTTGCAATGTTAGTAGTTGTTGACGTCGTCTGCCAAAGCCCCGGCGCCTGCACCGATGGCCGCACCGACAAGGCACTCGCCATCGTCGATAGCTTCGCCCACCAAACAGCCGGCAGCACCGCCCACGACGGCGCGCTCGAGGTCCGTGCCCTGACTACATGCGGCCAGTCCGAAAACCGCCAAAAGGGCAGCGATTGAAAGGGTGTTCTGCATCTTACTTTGCCTCTTGAGTTTATTGGGGTTTTCCCCTGAGCGAGACAAAGCGTCTTTGCGCGCTGATAGGCAATAACAATTGCAGATGGCGCCGTGTGATCGGCGTCATTCGGCCAAGTATTTGCACCAGAGCGCGCTTGGGCTGGTCGCCTTGTGGCACCAGCCCGAAGCTCCGGCCTAGATTTCGTCAGCCAATGCGCCCGCGGCGCCGCCGATGATGGCACCCTCGACACATCTTCCGTCGACCAAGACTTCGCCGGCCACACAGCCTGCTGCGGCGCCAACGGCCGCGCGTTCAAGATCCGAGTCGATTTCATCGCAGGATGCGAGCCCTGCAACAGCAATGAGAAGACCGATTGGGGTAAGCTTTCGCATGAGTTTCTGCCTTTCGTGCCATGCGGGAGGAAAGACTCCCGCTGCCATGACAGCAGGCTTTCGCACCAGCACGCAATGCGGCGCGAAGTCATCCCGGCGAAACCAGCAAGGTCATGCCGAATTGCCCGCAGAACACGCAGTTCGACCGGATTACTCCGGTCGAACCAACGTGAAGGGGAAGGGTAACGGTTTTGACATTTAGAAGCGCCTCGCTTGCTGGAGGGATGCGCCTCTGAGGTAAGCTTGCACAATCGGGACGCCTGCCAAAAGTGTAACGTGCGCTGCCCCCCAAAACCGGCAAGTCTTTGCCAAACCGGGAAAAAGCAAAGCGGTTTCATGCCACCCATGTCCCGTCGAAAGCGTCCGGAAATGCAACCCGTGCGCGAGTTTCGTCAATTTTCAACAAGGCTTCGTAGCTTTCGGGGTCAAACGGGTCTTCGGCAGCGATGACTTCGCGGCCAAAAAGCCATGACAGGCGACCTGCGTCCAGATTGCCGCGTTCGAAGGCCTGATCGCCGAAATGATCCCAAAGGCAGGCCAGAAAAGCGGCATCTGCGTCACGGTCGGCCTTCTTCCGGTCCGCGAAACGCTCGCGCGCGACCAGTTTGGTCACGCCTTTCGGATTGGCACGCCGAATGGTGAATTGATGGTCGGTGCCCGGAAACCGGCCAGGGAAGCCACGATGCTTCAGCATGGGCTGCTCCGGCGAAACGATGTGCGGGCGCTCTGAAAATGCGTCCTTTTCAGACGCGTATTCCGTGTCGGAAAGCGCTTAGCCGTCGGCGCTACGCGGTACGACCAGCACGACCTCTTCCCGCTCGGTGCATGCGACGGCCAGCGAAAGAAGCAGAAGAACAATGATGTATCGGAGGATATGCATTGTGACCCTATGCCAGGGTTTGGCCGGGGCTGATGCCCCGGCCGAGAAAGTTCTGGATCAGAACTTCTCCATAACTGGCTCTTCCATGACCATGGGCTCTTCCATGGGCTCTTCCTGCTGAGCGCAGGCAGCGAGAACGGTAAAGAGGCCAAGGGCCAGGAGGGCTTTGAGGGTGTTCGACATGACTGTCTCCTTCGATCCGTCAAGGCCGTTTTGTCTGCTCGGCCTTTCCAATAGTCCCGCACGCTAAGCACGTGCGGAGTGACACTAGCCGACCGAAAACGCTTATCCAATGGATAGATACACGCAACGGCGGATAGATGCTGATTAACGCATTTCCGTGGATTGTTTCCAGACCCAAACGTTAAAGCGTAAATAATCACTGGCCTGTGGCAGGAAAGCAGCAGATTGGCCGACGTGTCAGAGCGGAATGTTGTCATGCTTCTTCCACGGGTTCGACAACTGCTTGGTCCGAAGCGAGGCGAAGGCGCGCGAAACGCGGCGCCGTGTTGAATGCGGCATGATCACTTCGTCGATGAACCCGCGTTCGGCCGCGCGGAACGGATTGGCGAAGTTTGTTTCATATTCTGCGGTGCGGGCCGCGATCTTTTCCGGATCGTCGAGCTCTGCGCGATACAGAATCTCGGTCGCCCCTTTCGCGCCCATCACAGCGATCTGGGCTGTCGGCCAGGCATAGTTGAAGTCGCCGCGAAGGTGTTTCGAGGCCATCACGTCATAAGCCCCGCCATAGGCTTTTCGTGTGATTACAGTAACTTTCGGAACGGTCGCCTCGCCATAGGCAAAGAGCAGCTTCGCGCCATGCTTGATGACACCGCCGTATTCCTGTGCCGTCCCGGGCAGGAAGCCCGGCACGTCGACGAAGGTTAGTATAGGGATCTCAAAGGCATCGCAGAACCGGACGAAACGGGCAGCCTTTCGGCTTGAATCGATGTCCAGAACGCCCGCCAGAACCATCGGTTGGTTGCCGACGACACCGATCGTCTGGCCTTCCAGCCGGATGAAACCGGTGATGATGTTGGCCGCAAAGTCACCCTGGATCTCATAGAAATCTCCCTCATCCGCGACCTTCAGAATCAGTTCCTTCATGTCGTACGGCTGGTTCGGATTTTTCGGGATGAGTGTGTCAAGACTATGTTCGACGCGTTCCGGACTGTCGAAAAATGGACGTACCGGCGCTTTCTCGCGGTTGTTGAGCGGCAAGAAATCGAAAAGGCGGCGAATCTCGGCGATCGCTTCGACATCATTCTCGAAAGCCCCATCGGCGACCGAGCTTTTCTTGGTGTGGGTCGAGGCACCGCCAAGTTCTTCGGCGGTAATGACCTCGTTGGTCACCGTCTTCACAACATCCGGACCGGTGACGAACATGTAAGAGCTGTCTTTCACCATGAAAATGAAATCCGTCATCGCAGGCGAATAGACCGCGCCACCAGCGCATGGGCCCATGATCACGCTGATCTGGGGGACGACACCCGAGGCCATGATATTGCGCTGGAACACATCGGCGTAGCCTGCGAGCGAGGCCACACCTTCTTGAATGCGGGCGCCGCCCGAGTCGTTCAACCCGATCACTGGTGCACCGTTCTGCATTGCCATATCCATGATCTTGCAGATCTTCTGGGCGTGGGTTTCCGAAAGCGACCCGCCGAAAACCGTGAAGTCCTGGCTGAAGACATAGGCCATACGGCCGTTGATCGTGCCCCAGCCCGTGACGACCCCGTCGCCGTCGGGGCGGTTTTCGCCCATTCCGAAATCGGTGGTCCGGTGTTTGACGAACATGTCGAATTCTTCAAACGAGCCTTCGTCCATCAGAAGCTCAATGCGTTCGCGTGCCGTCAGCTTGCCCTTGGCGTGTTGCGCCGCGATCCGTTTTTCGCCGCCTCCCGCACGCGCCGCCGCGCGGCGTGCCTCCAGTTCAGCCAAAATGTCGGACATCAGCGCCTCCTCCTGCGTTACCGCTTGCTATCTTGCGTCGGCTAGGCAGGGAAGCAAAACCTTGTAGATTTGCAAATTTTGTAAAATGTGAATTCCCAATATTGCAAATCTGCAAATCATCACCCTGCTGGACAGGCTGCCCCCGGCCACCTAAGTCTGGTCCATGACCGAGCGACCCTTGGTCCGGCTACTGGACCGGTCCACGCCTCCTCATATTCTGACATTGGTGCTTATGGCCGGACTGGGGGCCATGAGCATGAGTGCGTTTCTACCCGCCCTGCCCAACATGACCGAGCATTTCGAGACGCGATACACGGTGATGCAACTGGCCGTCTCCGGCTATCTTGCGGTCACCGCAGGGCTTCAACTGGTGATCGGCCCCTTGAGCGACCGTTATGGGCGACGGCGGATCACATTGACGGGTCAGGCAATTTTCATTGTGGCAACGCTGGGCTGTATCTACGCACCCAACGTCGAGGTCTTTCTGGCGTGCCGGATGCTGCAAAGCGCCGTGGCCGTGGGTCTGGTTTTGAGCCGCGCAATCGTACGTGACATGGTTCCGCAGAACGAGGCGGCGTCGATGATCGGCTATGTCACCATGGGCATGGCCCTTGTGCCGATGGTGGCCCCGATGATCGGGGGCGCGCTTGACCAGGTCTTTGGCTGGCAATCCGTCTTCTGGTTTCTGGCGGTTGGCGGCGTACTGGTGATGGCGCTTTGCTGGGCTGACCAGGGCGAAACGGCGAAGGGTGGCGGGATCAGCTTTGCGCAGCAGATCAAGGACTATCCCGAATTGCTGACATCGCGCCGGTTCTGGGGCTATGTGATGGCGGCCGCTTTCGCCAGTGGAGCCTTTTTCGCCTTTCTGGGCGGCGGCCCGTTCGTCGCGCAGAACGAGTTCAACCTTTCCTCGTTCTGGTCTGGCGTGTGTTTTGGCGCGCCTGCGGTGGGATATGCCTTAGGCAACTACATCTCCGGCAGGTTCTCGGTCCGCTTCGGCGTCAACTGGATGATCCGCACCGGTGCGATGATCGGGTTCGGGGGATTGCTGCTGGCCACGCTTTTGACGGCATTGGGCTTTTCGTCGGCCTTCCTGTTCTTCGGCTTCTGCACCTTCGTCGGCCTTGGGAACGGCATGGTGATCCCGAATGCCAGCGCAGGCATGCTGTCTGTGCGACCTCATCTGGCGGGCACGGCGAGCGGCCTTGGCAGCGCCTTCATGATCGGCGGTGGCGCAGCTCTATCCGCCTTCGCGGGCGCCGCACTTCAGAACGGCGGCGGCAGCATGACGCTTCAGATCATCATGACGACATCGCTTCTGCTGGGGCTGCTTTCGGTCCTTTACGTTGAATGGCGCGAGGGGCAATTGCGCAAGGCAAGCTGAACCTTGATGAATTTGCAGATTTGCGCGACAATTTTGCAATTATTCAACGAGGCAGCGGATGGCCACTCAGAAACTCTACGCCGGTGCAAAGCTGCGAGAAACCCGGTTGCGGCTGAAGCTGACGCAGAAAGCCTTTGCCGAACGGCTTGGGGTGTCCCTGCCCTATCTGAACCAGATGGAGAACAACAACCGCCCGGTGTCCTCGGCGGTTATCCTCGCGCTGGTGCAGGAGTTCGAATTTGACGTGAACGAACTGGCTATGGGCGAAGGGGAACGCCTGGCCTCTGACCTGAGAGAAGCGCTGGCCGATCCGCTGTTTACCGACAAAGTCCCGCCCGCCGACCTAAGGCTTCTGACCACGAATGCCCCCGCCTTGGCACGCGCGTTCCTGTCACTGCACGAAGCCTATCGGCAGGCCAATGAACGCCTGGCCTCGCTGGACGAAGCCTTGGGCCAGGAAGGCGTTCGTCCGGGCGCGTCGCCCTGGGACGAGGTCCGCGACTTCTTTCACTATTGTGACAACTACATCGATGCCGTGGATAGGGCCGCTGAACGCTTCGCCGCGGAAAGCGACGGCGATGTCGACGCCGCCATCGCCAAGGCGTGCGAGCAGATGGGCATCACGCTGCATGTCAGCCAGGACGTGCCGGGTGTTCGTCACTACGACGCCGCCGGGTCGAAGCTGTGGCTCTCGGCGCTTGCAAGCGAGGAAACCCGGCGGTTCCAGGCGCTGCATCAAATCGCGATGTTGAAGTACAGCGACCTGATCGACGCGACCCTTGATCTGGCACGCTTTCAATCCGGGACGGCGCGGTCAATCGCGCAGATCGGTCTGGCCAACTATTTCGCGGGTGCGGCCCTGCTACCCTATGGCCGCTTCCTGACGGCGGCGCGCGCGCATCGATACGACCTTGAACGCCTCGCGCGCGAGTTCGGCGCTTCATTGGAACAGGTCGCGCACCGGCTTTCGACTATGCAGCGTCCGGGTGCGAAGGGGCTGCCGTTCTTTTTCGTGCGCGTCGATCAGGCCGGTACGATCACCAAACGCCATTCGGCCACACACCTGCAATTCGCCCGCTATGGCGGCGCCTGCCCGCTTTGGAATGTCCACCGGGCGTTCGAGACGCCCGGTCGGTTTCTGCGGCAATTGGCCGAAACACCGGATGGTGTCCGCTATCTTTGCCTTGCGCGCGAGATTTCTGTGCCAGTTGCCGGCGCCGCCTTTCGCGCGCCTGTCAGACGATTTGCCATCGCGCTTGGCTGCGAGATCAGCCATGCACCCGAGATCGTCTATTCCGATGGTCTGGACCTGAAGGACACGTCCGGTTTTGAGCCGATCGGCATTTCGTGTAGGATATGCGAGCGGCGGGATTGCCATCAACGCGCGCTTCCGCCCCTGGAAAGCGCTTTGACCGTGTCGCCTGACCGCCGCGGGATATTGCCCTATGAGGTGGCCGGATAACATGCTGAACGCGCTCTTCACGATCCTGTCGACAAGCTATTTCGCGTGGTATCTGGAGAACTTCGAACACGCGGCCGTCTATCCCTTTGACACGACCTATGCTTCGCCCGCTGAGGCAGGTGCGCCAGGGCTGACCGAGGGCCGGGCGACGACGGAAGACGGAACAATGCTGGTGGTGTGGCGGCATGAGGCCGAGGCAGGGAAACCGACTGTTCTGTATTTCAAGGGCAATGCCGGAGGGCTGAAGGATCGGGGCGAGCGATTTCGGCGCTTGACGTCCCAAGGCTTTGGGCTGGTGGCCCCGGCCTATCGCGGTTCCAGCGGGTCGACAGGCGCGCCAGAGGAACGCGATCTGGTGAGCGACGCGCGGCTTATGGCAAACGGTGTGTCCGGCCCACTGGTGATCTATGGTGAAAGCCTGGGCGCGGCGGTGGCGATTCAATTGGCCGCCAGCGGCACGGGAGATGCACTTGTCCTGGAAGCACCTTTTACATCATTGGTCGATCTGGTTGCGGCGCAGTATCCGACAGAGGATCTGGCGCAACTGATGACGCAGCGTTGGGACAGTCTTTCGACGGTCAGCGACGTGCGTCAGCCGTTGCTTGTGATCCACGGCGAGGACGACAGGTTGGTGCCTGTTGAAATGGGCAAGCGGATATTCGAACGCGCGGGCTCGGCCCGCAAGTCACTGATTAGGGTGCCAGACAAGGGGCACGCTGGCACGTGGACGGGGGAAACTCTGAACGCGCTCTTCGGATTTCTGGACACTCCCGTTCCAAATTGAGCGCCCTTGGCGTGGCGAACTCTATCTGGCCGAGATGTCTTCCAGCGTGGCCGCGATCAGTTTCAGGTTCTCTGGCGCCGAAAACCTGTGATCCGCGCCTTTGACCAGGGTGAGGCGAATGTCCGGCCCGTCGACGCGTTCAAAGAGGCGAAGGGCCGTTTCGGTCTCAACCGCCTCGTCGTTGGCACCGTGCAGGAACCGGACAGGCATCGGCAGGTGCAGGGGATCGTCGAGTATCAGGTGATTTCGACCGTCTTCGATCAATTGGCGGGTGATGATATAGGGGCCATCATCATAGAGGCTTTCGACCTCGATGAAGCCTTTCTGGTCCAGTGCAATACGCTCTGCCTCGGACATTTGATACCAGTACTTCCGCTCGGTGAAATCCGGCGCGGCGGCGATGGTGACGATGGCGGCAATGCGCTCGGGCATCCGGCGCGCCAGCAAGAGGGCGATCCAGCCGCCCATGGACGAGCCGACCAGCACTTGGCGTCCCTTGGTCAGCCCCTTGATGATCTGCTCGGCGTCTTCGGCCCACGTGCCGATCGTCCCGTCCCGAAATTCACCCGTGCTGTCGCCGTGACCGGAGTAGTCAAAGCGGAGAAACGCGCGTTTCTTCGACTTCGCCCAATCTTCCAGAAAGTGCGCCTTGATCCCGTTCTTCGTCGAACGGAAACCGCCAAGAAAGACGATGCCTGGCCCCTTGCCGTCGGTCTGATCGTAGGCAAGGCGGCGAACTTCAGAGAAATAGGATGGGTCGGCCAAGTCGTGCTCCTTCCCACTGGACGCTAGTGCATGCGCGGGAAGATGCAATGTGGCGGCAGGGCGTTATCCGCCGATGTAGCCCTGCTTGGGTCGGTAAAAGACCTTCTGGTTGTGGAGCCGTCCCAACAGGTCCTTCACATTCCGCAACTTGCGTTCGCTGTCGAGGCACGCCTGTTCGGACCGCTTCGCCGAGAGCGCTTTGACCTGGCCACGCAAGGCCTCTTCGATCAGGTCCATGTCATTCAGATCAATGTCGAATTTTTCGGTATATCCCGGCATTGCAGCAGCGCCTCATGTGTCATTTGTTTCGCTTAACATGCCATCCGTATTTTGAATGTCAAGCGTAAGTCGTTGTTTTTAAATGTATACTTTGGCATACATGTTTTGAGTCTCGCTGCCTCGACCTGAAACGCGTTGACATGAGACAAGCCTTGGCGCATGGGGTCGGCGTACATACCCGCAACCGGGCGTTCCGTGGGCGCCAAACTGACGAGGAGACCGGTCACATGACCCAGATTTCCCTGACTTTTCCCGATGGCAATGCACGCAGCTTCGACGCTGGCGTGACACCGGCCGACGTGGCCGCCGACATTTCGAACTCGCTCGCCAAAAAAGCGATCAGCGCGACCGTGGACGGTGAACACTGGGACCTGGCCTGGCCGATCAAAACGGACGCCTCGATCGCGATCCACACACTAAAAGACGAGGCCCCGGCGCTGGAGCTGATCCGGCACGACTTCGCACATGTCATGGCGCGCGCCGTGCAGGAGATCTGGCCAGATGTAAAAGTGACCATCGGCCCGGTGACCGAGCATGGCTGGTTTTATGATTTCGACCGGGCCGAGCCGTTCACACCCGAGGATCTGGGGCAGATCGAAGCGAAGATGAAAGAGATCATCAACGCCCGCGACCCCGTCCGCACCGAGGTCTGGGACCGCGAGCGCGCGCGTCAGTTCTATATGGACAACGGCGAACCCTATAAGGTCGATCTGGTGGACCGCATCCCGGAAGACGCGGATATCCGCATGTACTGGCACGGGGGGTGGCAAGACCTCTGCCGGGGTCCGCACTTGCAACACACCGGGCAATTGCCTGCGGATGCCTTCAAGCTGATGGGCGTTTCCGGCTCGCACTGGTTCGGCGACGTTACAAAGAACCTGCAACGCATCAGCGGCGTCGGCTTTAGGAACCGCGAAGAGTTGAAGGCTTACATGACGTTCCTTGAAGAGGCCGAAAAGCGGGACCACCGACGTCTGGGGCGCGAGATGGACCTCTTTCACATGCAGGAAGAGGCGCCAGGGCAAGTGTTCTGGCACCCCAACGGCTGGACCGTTTACACCACGCTTCAGGATTACATGCGCCGCAAGCAGCGCAAGGGCGGGTATCAAGAGGTCAACACGCCACAGGTGGTCGACCGCAAGCTCTGGGAGGCTTCGGGGCACTGGGAGAAATATCAGCACAACATGTTTATCGTCGAAGTCGACGAAAGCCGGGATGGTGAAAACGACGACGCGACTGTGAGGAACAAGGAGCACACGCGGATCAATGCGCTGAAACCGATGAACTGCCCGTGTCACGTGCAGGTGTACAATCAGGGTTTGAAATCCTATCGAGACCTGCCCTTGCGCATGGCCGAGTTCGGATCCTGTGCGCGATTTGAACCGTCTGGCGCTTTGCACGGAATCATGCGGGTGCGCGGGTTCACGCAAGACGATGCGCATATTTTCTGTACTGAAGATCAGATCCAGGAAGAATGCGCGCGCTTCATCGATTTCCTCGAGGATGTTTATCGCGAGTTGGGCTTTGACGATTTCGAGATCCGCTTTGCCACCCGGCCCGAGAAACGCGTGGGGACCGAGGAAAGCTGGGACCATGTCGAAGGCGCTTTGGAGAACGCGATCAAGGCGGTGGGCCGGGACTATGTGCTTGAGCCGGGCGATGGGACTTTCTATGGCCCCAAGTTGGACTTCTATCTGACCGATGCCATTGGCCGGGTCTGGCAGTGCGGCACCTTTCAGGTGGACCCGAACTTACCCGAGCGGCTGGACGCGAACTACATCGACAGCGACGGTGACAAGAAGCGGCCCTTCATGCTGCACCGCGCCTGCCTTGGCTCGTTCGAACGCTTCATCGGGATTCTGATCGAAGAGCATTCGGGCAAGCTGCCGTTCTGGCTGGCGCCGCGTCAGGTCGTCGTCGCCTCGATCACATCCGAGGCCGACGATTACGTCGCCGAAGTCGTCGATGCGCTGACTGCCGTCGGCGTCCGCGCCGAGGCCGACGTGCGCAACGAGAAGATTAACTACAAGGTCCGCGAACACTCCGTCGGCAAGGTGCCGGTGATTCTGGCGATCGGCGGGCGTGAGGTCACAGAGCGCACCGTTTCACTCCGCCGTCTTGGTGAAAAGCAGACCCGGACGGTGGCCTTGGACGACGTCGTCAAGGAACTGGGCGACGAGGCGCTGGCACCGGACTTGCGGTAAAAAGTGCCATTTGCGGGAAGTTTTACGCAATTTCCCGCAATTCGCCTGGGCAAATTGTTTCAAAATCTAACGTCCCTGTGCGCACACGCACCCGTGAGTGGCATGTTAACGGCGCGCCCGGCATGAATTGCGTGTGCCGCTTCTTACGGCCACGAGAATCCAAGTGCTAACTGATAAGGACACCTTCCAATGTCGAACATGAAAACGAATCTCGCCGTTGCTGGCGCTGTTGCCGCTGCTCTGACCGCCACAATGACCGCTCCGGCCCACGCGCAGGCCAAGGAAAAGTGCTATGGCGTTTCGCTGGCTGGCAAGAACGACTGCGCCGCTGGCCCGGGCACCACTTGCGCCGGCACCTCGACCGTTGACTACCAGGGCAACGCCTGGACGCTGGTCGACGCTGGCACCTGCGCCGAGATTGAACTGCCGAACATGGCAGACGGCACGCCGCGTCAGGGCTCGCTCGAAGAGCTGGACCGCGACCTGCCGGCATAAGCTGACGTTTGACGGCGCCTCTGCTATGCTCAGGGGCGCCGTTTGCTTTTGAGGCTACCCATGCTTGATGCGTCTTCCCATCCCTTTGACCGCCTGCCGAACACTCCGGGTGTCGGGTATAAACCTCAGCATTTCAGTGATTTATTGGAGAACCCGGGGAGCGTCGGCTGGCTGGAAATCCACGCCGAGAACTATATGGGCGATGGTGGACGCCCCATCGCGCAATTGCGTCACCTGTCGGAACGCTTCGCGATGTCGGTCCACGGCGTCGGCTTGTCGATTGGCGGCGAAGGTCGCTTAGACCCCGACCATCTGGCGCGCCTCAAGAATCTGGTCGGCTGGCTGAAGCCCGCGAGTTTTTCCGAACATCTTGCCTGGTCGACGCATGACACCGAATTCCTGAACGACCTGCTGCCCCTTCCCTATACGGATGAGACGCTGACGCGCGTGGCAGATCACATCGACGAAGTACAAGAGGTCGTCGGGCGGCGGATGCTCCTGGAAAACCCATCGTCTTACCTCGCGTTCGACGAAAGCACCTATGAAGAAACCGACTTCCTGCGCGAGATTGCCAAGCGCACAGGCTGCGGCTTGCTGTTGGACGTGAACAATGTCTTCGTCAGCGCCACCAATCTTGGCACCGACACGATCAGCTATATCGATGCTTTTCCGATGGACCTGGTTGGTGAAATCCATCTGGCCGGTCACGACGAAGACCACGACGACCACGGTCGCCCGCTGTTGATCGACAGCCACGGGCGCGAAGTGGCCGAGCCGGTTTGGGCGCTCTACGATTATGTGATCAAGGCGGCGGGCCCGCGGCCTAGCCTGATCGAATGGGACAATGACGTGCCTGACTGGCCGATCCTGGAAGCCGAGGCGGCGCGCGCCGCCCGCATTCTGGAGACGGTCGGGTGATCGTCGATCAGACCACGTTTCGCGCGGCGCTTCTGTCGCCCGAGGCGGAACGCCCCATCGGCCTGTCCGATGGTGAAGGCCAGCCTGCAGGACGGCGATTTGATGTTTATCGCAACAACGTCGCCGTTTCGCTGACAGAAGCGCTCGAAACCGCCTTCCCCGTCATCCGGAAGCTTGTGGGCGAGACCAACTTCAAGCTCTTGGCCGGTGCGTTCCTGCGGCAGCATCCGCCAAGCTCTCCGCTCATGATGTTCTATGGCGCTGAAATGCCTCGCTTTCTGGCGGCTTTCGAGCCGACGAAAAGCCTTGGATACTTGCCGGATGTGGCACGGCTGGAATTGGCGATACGCGAAAGCTACCACGCGGCGGATGCGGCCCCGATTGAGCCGACCGCCTTGCAGACCACCCCACCCGACAAGCTGATGGCCTCCACGCTTTCCCTGGCGCCTGCACTACGGCTGGTACGCTCCCCGTGGCCAGTCTTTGCGCTTTGGCAATTCAACATGGCCGGTGGCCCTAAGCCCGAGGCCAACGCCGAGGACGTGTTGGTGGTGCGCACCGAGTACGACCCCGAGCCGGTTCTGCTGCCACCGGGAGGTGGAGCCTTCATCGAAACCCTGCTGTCGGGCGCTGCGCTGTCCGAGGCCATTTCGGCCGCGAGCCGCGACGCTCAGGATTTCGATCTATCCCACCTGCTGACCATCCTGATCGGCAGAAATGCAATCACGGCCATCGGAGAAAGCCCATGATCCGCACCCTGTTATCCTTGCCCGATCGGGCGCTTTCATGGCTCGAACCGCTGTCCACACCGGTACTGACGACATTGGCGCGTTTCGTCTTCGCCGCCGTGTTGCTGATGTACTTCTGGAATTCGGGACTGACCAAGATACCGGATGGGTTCGCGAACCTTCTGTCGCCCAGTTTCAACGCCTTTGCCCAGATCTTTCCCAAGGGAGCCGAGGCAGCAAGTTATGACGTGACCCAAGCCACGGGATTTCAGAAGTTCGTCGTTCTTTCAGGAACTTGGGCCGAGTTCATCCTGCCTGCACTGGTCGTTTTGGGCCTGTTCACCCGCGCTGCCGCCTTGGGGATGATCGGGTTCGTCGTCGTGCAGAGCCTGACCGACATCATCGGTCACGGCGGTGACACCGGCGCCTGGTTCGACAACTTGAGCGACGCGGCGATCTTGGATCAGCGCGCGTTCTGGGTGTTTTTGCTGCTCTATCTTGTGTTCAAGGGTGGTGGGCCGTTGTCGCTGGATCGGTTCATCCTCAGAAATGAGAATGCTCTTTATCAGGACGACCTGCAGCTATCGCGAGGATAGCCGCGAGCCCGCACATCGCGGCCGGAAAGATCGCGAAAAAGTTATTGAAAGTCATATAGATAGCAAGTGCGGCGACCAGCAAAAGAAGGCCACCCCAGAGGGCACGGTAGCGGGCCATGCCGGCGCCTGCGATGGCCAGGAGGGGGGCTATGACGCTCATCGCGCGCAGAAGCTCCGGGTTGTCGGGCAAGGGAAGGAAATCCAGATTTCTTATGTCTTCCTGGGCAGTTAGCTCGGTATAGCCGAAGCTGATAATACCCATAATCAACGCCAGAATGCCGCCGATCATGCCTAATGCGGTTGCTGAATTGCGCATTTTTAACCCTTCCGTAACTCTCGGGCGAAGTTAAGCATCATTGACAGGTTATCCAAGGTGTACGTCTTGTACGTCCGCTGTCCAACCGAGCGTCAGGGACGCGCCGTCGATCACAGGGCGCTTCATGAGTGTCGGATGCGCCTGCAAGAGCGCGAGCGGCGCGGCAGCGCGCTCGTCCTCGGACAAACCGCGCCAGGTGGTGGACTTCTTGTTGATGAGCGCGTCCGCGCCGAAGGCGTCGAGGAACCGCTCCAGCTCAGCCGCGGACAAGGGCGTTTCGCGCACATCCACGAAAGTTACCGTTTTGCCCGCCTTTTCAGCAGCTTGCCGCGCTTTTCGGCACGTATCGCAGGTCTTGAGGCCATAAAGGGTAAACATTGCCGAAGTCCCATTATTACATTTGTTTTACTTGTTTTTTGAACGAACTGCCCCACCTATGGGGCATCATCAAGCGGGAAATGCACGCGCGATGTGTCAAATATCCCGGACGGACCGGGCGCAAGACCGAAGGAAGAGACTGATGCCGACTGGCACCGTGAAATGGTTCAATACGACCAAAGGGTACGGCTTCATCGCCCCCGATGAGGGTGGCAAGGATGTCTTCGTACACATCTCGGCTGTTGAAAAGGCTGGGATGACAGGTTTGGCCGACAATATGAAAGTCAGCTACGAACTGATCGAAGGCCGCGATGGCCGTCAACATGCGGGCGAGCTGACGGCGCTCTGACGCCCGCTCTACCCATTTATTCCATGACATGAAGCTGGGTCCTGCGGCACCAGCCGCGCCCAGTGGTCGCTCGCGTTAACGGCCTATGCCGGCAGCGCGCGCTAACAGTTTTTCTGAACGGGCCGCGCGGTGGTCGCGGCCCGTTGTTGCGTTTTGTACATGCGTACGGTGGGGCGAATTCAGATTTGTACGTTTTGTACATTGCGCACTGGCGCACGCTTGGGGGTGTTTTGGCGCGTTTGGTGCGCTACCGGTAAGGGTCGCGCTTTTCCTGAAGCGCGCCGAGACGGCTGCGAAGTTTGTGCGCGGCCCCCCGAAGAGCTGCCGGAATGTCGGCGGCGTCGGCGTGGGCCGAGAGGGGGGCGAGACCGCGGGGCCGGGCTTCCATCGTGCAGCGGATGTTGGCGGGCCCCTTCTTGTCGCCGTTCTGGTCCTTCAGATGCACCTCGACCCGCGTAAGCCAGTCGGACATATGGCCCAGATCATGGGCGACAGCGTCCTTCGCCACGTCGACCACGCGGGTGTCGCCGTTGATGGTGTTGTCGGTGCTGACGTGAATGTCCATGAGGGCCTCCTGTTCTTGTTGTCTCAGGGTACCCTTAGGAGGTGGGGAGGGGTTTGATGTGGGTCAAGATCCGAACGCGTGGAATGCCGGTGCACGCGTCACTCAGGCGACCGCGCGCCGAGGATCATGAAGATGAAGGCAAGGATGACACCGGTGCCGAACAGGAGGATCGCGGTTCCTTCGACCCCGAACCGGTCGGTCGCCAGTTCGACGATATTGCCGACAGCGCGGGATTTCGACGAGTTGCCGCCGACGAGGCGCTCGGTCCAGACGACATAGCCGAGATAGCCGAAGAGGCCGAGAGACAGGAGTGCGCGAACCGTATGCATGGGTCCCCTTTTGGCATGCGCCCCTATGGGAGGGCTAGCGTGGGTTTGTGGCGGGAGTGTGGCTGGGGCTGCATCCCCTGTTTGTATTGATCGATAATGAACGTTGACGCTAGCGTACCAGAGATGAGCGATGGTCCAAGATTTTTGACGCCTCCTGAAACTGAAGGGTGGACTCCCCTGGACTCACCGATCGATTGGGCCGGGCTTGCTATACTTGTGCTGTTGGTCTTGTTTTTCCTCCGATCCTTGTGGCGCCAGCGCAACCGGTCGCTCGGTCTGGTGGTGCGGCAGGGCAAGGCCGGAGCGACTTGCAAATGGCGGAAGGACAAGGTGAAACGCGGCGGCACGCTGGAGCGCTGGCAGTGCAAAACCTGCGGCGTGGATGCGTTTTCCCACGACGGGAAGCCGCCGAAGGACTGCAAGCGGAACTTGCGCGAGGCGCAACTGTGAGTGCGAAGGGCAGCGGGCCGCCCGGGGGTCGTCAGCGCGAAGCGCCCGCGTCGACCCGAGGGTTCGCCTATGGCGAAACGGGGCGGGTCGGGCGCTGCCCGGCCAAAGGTCCGGTGGATCTTTTGACCTGGAAAGAGCGCAAACCAATCACCCAAAGATCATCCGCGTGACCCAGACGCCGCCCGCGGCGGAGGTCGCTGTCAGGACCGTGCCCCAAAGACCGTCGGTGATCACCATGCGGGGATGCCAGTCGGCGAGTGTCGCGTAGTTGGTGAACTCGTAGGTGCCATAGGCCATCGCGCCCAGAAGCGCGCCTTGCCAGAGCGCGCGAAAGATGTCGCCCTGTTGATAGGCCGGGTAGCTGACGAGGATCAGAAGGCCCGCGATGTAGAAGAGATAGAAGACCGCCGCTGGGGCGATACGGGGGGTGTCGAGCATGGCGTCGCCTAGATGTTCGCGGAACAAGGGGGCCATGACGGTGTTCAGCATGATCGCATCGAGGATCAGGAAAATCGCGACAGTCGCGGCGTAGAGGGTGAGGATTTGCATGGGGTCTCCTTTAAAGGAGTTACGCAGACCTCACCCTTTTGGATCCTTCTGAACGCTCAGTTCAGATTGACTTCGCCCTCGACGCTG
>JASJDQ010000049.1 GCA_030065075.1 Paracoccaceae bacterium
GTAGTAATCCTTGCCGATCTGCGCCATCGGCGCGTTGGCACAGGCGCCAAGGCACTCGACCTCTTCCCAGGTGAACTTGCCGTCGTCCGACAGCATGTGCGGCTTCGGCGCGATCTTTTCCTTGCAGACAGCGATCAGGTCCTCGGCCCCGCAGATCATGCAGGACGTGGTCCCGCAGACTTGAATATTCGCAACGCTGCCAACGGGTTGCAGCTGGAACATGAAATAGAAAGTCGCGACCTCCAGCACCCGGATATAGGCCATATCCAGCATCGCCGCGACGTGCTCGATCGCCGCCCGGCTGACCCACCCTTCCTGTTCCTGCGCGCGCCACAGAAGCGGGATCACGGCGCTGGCCTGCCGCCCTTCCGGGTACTTGGTGATCTGCGCCTCGGCCCATGCCTGGTTGGCCGCCGTGAAAGCGAAGCTCTCGGGTTGGTCTGGGTGAAGTCTGCGAAGCATGAAACCCTCGGGTTGATTAAGTCAGAAGCCGCCGCCGGACGCGGAGCTAGTAAAGAGCCCGATCACCTCGGGCCCCTGCAACAGGATGGCGGCCACACCAGCGGCAAAGGCGACGCCGTCGAACAGGCTGCGTCCGGCCGACCGCAGGCCGACGCGTTTGGTCGGGTCCTGAAGCGCCGCCGCCTCGATCGACTGATGAACCTCGTCGCGCAGCCGTTCATTGAAGTACTTCAGGCTTTCCTGGTTTTCCTCCAGGCTCATCTCGCCGTTCTGTTCGATCCACTCGTCGATTTCCTTGGCCAGCATGGATTGCTTAACGCCCATCGCGACCAGAAACCGCTGGAACGTCGAAAGCCCGTAACGTGTGATGCCAATGTACAGCAACAGAAAAATGGCGGCCAAGACCGGCATCGCCTCCATAATGAAACTCAACGTCCAACTCATTGTTCAACCACCCTTTTTCAAACAACACTAGCAATAAACTGCGCAACTCTTCATGCAAAGAAAGTCACGAACCGATCCGCCATTGCCGCGACGAACCCGACAACAGCGCGCGCTGACGCCCCCACCTCAGTCCGCCAGAGAAGCGGGCTCACGGCGCTTGGATACCGTTCCTCGGGGCACTTGGTGATCTGCGCCTCGGCCCAGGCCTTCTTGGTGGGCGTGAAGGCGAAGCTTTCGGGCTGTTCGGGGTGGAGGCGGCGGAGCATTTATCGACCCATGATTCCTGCAATCACAAATGAAGAGACGACGATGAAGCCAGTCCCTGACGCCGTGCCGATCAGAACAGCGCGAACCTCGGACTGGACGGCACGCGCAATTGTTGCCGCAATGAAACAGCCGAATATGGCCGCTCCCAGCATCAACAGCCCGGCAAGCGCCGCCGCTCCGCCCATGTCGACCATTACCGATCCACCTCACCAAACACGATATCCATCGTCCCGATGATTGCCGAGACGTCTGCCAACTGGTGCCCCGTCGCAACGTGGTCCATCGCCTGCAAGTGCAGGTACCCCGGCGCGCGGATCTTGGCGCGGTAGGGTTTGTTGGTGCCGTCCGCCACCAGATAGACGCCGAACTCGCCTTTCGGTGCCTCTACGGCGGCATAGATCTCGCCCGCAGGCACGTGGAAGCCTTCGGTGTAAAGCTTGAAGTGGTGGATCAGCGCTTCCATCGATGTCTTCATGTCCGTCCGCGACGGCGGCGTCAGCTTGCCGCGCGCCAGCACGTCGCCGGGTTCATCGCGAAGTTTGGCAATCGCCTGATGAATTATCTTCAAGGACTCGCGCATCTCCGCCATCCGGCAGAGGTACCGGTCGTAACAATCCCCGTTCCGGCCCACTGGGATCTGGAAGTCGAATTCGTTGTAGCACTCATAAGGCTGCGCGCGCCGCAGGTCCCAGGCCATGCCCGAGCCGCGGACCATCACGCCGGAGAAGCCCCAATCCAGCGCCTCTTCCTCGCTGACGATGCAGATATCCACGTTCCGCTGCTTGAAGATGCGGTTTTCCGTGAGCAGCCCGTCGATATCGTCCAGAACTGCGGGGAATTCGTTCGCCCAGGTTTCGATATCGTCGATCAGCTCAGGCGGCAGGTCCTGATGCACCCCACCCGGACGGAAGTACGCCGCGTGGAGCCGCGCGCCACAGGCGCGCTCATAGAAGACCATCAGCTTTTCGCGTTCTTCGAAGCCCCACAAGGGCGGCGTCAACGCGCCCACGTCCATCGCCTGCGTCGTGACGTTCAGCAGGTGGTTCAGAATGCGTCCGATCTCGGAATATAGCACCCGGATCAGCGAGGCGCGGCGCGGAATCTCGGTGCCCGTCAGCTTCTCGATCGCCAGACACCAGGCATGCTCCTGGTTCATCGGCGCCACGTAGTCCAGCCGGTCGAAATAGGGCAGGTTTTGCAGATAGGTGCGGCTCTCCATCAGCTTTTCCGTGCCACGATGCAGAAGCCCGATATGCGGGTCGCAACGATCCACGATCTCGCCATCCAGCTCCAGCACCAGACGCAGCACGCCGTGCGCCGCCGGGTGTTGCGGCCCGAAGTTGATGTTGAAATTCCGGATCTTCTGTTCGCCCGTCAGGGCGTCTTCGAAATTGCCGTCTTTCATGCCACTGCTCCTTGGGCCCATTGCTGGGGCGTCCGTCCAAGTGCCGCCTGTGCGGCGTCGTATTGCGGTTCCAGCCAGGCGCGCGCGTCACGGCGCTGCGCCGTCGTCATCTCGATTGCCGTGCCTTCGTAGATCGGGGCGGGATTGCCCTTGATGCGCGCAATGCCCAGAAAATCGCAAATGCGATCCAACCCATTCGCGCCAATCATATCCTCGAAGACATCCACCAAAAGTTTCGCCTTCGGCACCGCCGCGCCCAGGCGCTTCAACGCGCCCGCATAGTCCGAGCGCATGGCGATCTGATCCTCGCGCCCCTTCAACGTACGTTTCAGGATATGCGCGCAAGCCTCCGCCTCGACCCGGCCCTCCTCGTCGCGCCGCCCGGCCATCATGCGCACATGGCTCCAAAGCCGCTCCACCGGGTCGCGGAGTAGATAAAGAAATCGTACATCGGGCGCCATCCGCGCCATCTCGGCCAGCCGCTCTTCCGGCAGAAGCGCATAAGCCGGCGTCATCTCACCGACGACAGAACGCGCCCCCGCGCCGTCCCGCAAATAGGCCAGATAGGCGTCCACATCCGCGCCCGCGCGCTCCAACACATCCATCCAGGCCCCGCGATCAGCCAGCCGCGCCGCCTGCTCGGCCGAGGGCGCATGCCCTGTCAGCGCCAGACGCTCCAGCATCTCGGACTGTTGGGCACCGTGCTTCTTCAACTCCTGCTTCAACCGCCCGTTTTCCAAGGCGTTGAAATAGTGAAGTTCCTTGATCGCTCGAAAATGACACTCGGGATGACCCGCAAGCTGCTGGTGCAGCCAGCTTGTGCCCGCCTTGGCGGCGCCGACGCACAGGAACACCACGCTCATGCGCCGCGCCCGTCTATTTCGTCCTTGAAGGCGATGATCCACAAAAGCACCAGCGCGATCGCCGGGATGACCGCCAAAAGCGCGAAGTACGGCGAGATCCCATAGCGCGGCAACAGCTTCCAGAACGGCACCACGACCAGCACCGCCACAATCAGGAACCAGATGAGGTTGCCGCCCATCATTACTTGGCCTCCGCTTCCGCCTTGTCATCGCCCGGCAGGACGTATTCCGCGCCTTCCCAGGGGCTCATGAAATCGAATTGGCGGTATTCCTGCACAAGGCTTACGGGCTCATAGACAACGCGCTTTTGTTCGTCGTCATAACGCACCTCAGTATATCCCGTGGTCGGGAAGTCCTTCCGCAGCGGATAGCCCCTGAAGCCGTAGTCGGTCAGGATACGCCGCAGGTCCGGGTGGCCGGAGAAGATGATGCCGAACATGTCGAAGACTTCGCGTTCGAACCAATTGGCCGAGGAATGCACGTCCGTCAGCGAGGGCACAAGATCGTCCTCGCGCACCGCCGCCTTCAGCCGGATGCGATGGTTCCGGTACATCGACAGGAAGTGGTAAACCACGTCAAATCGCGCATCCCGCTCGGGATGGTCAATCGCCGTGATATCGACCAGCGTCGAGAACATGCAGCTGTTGTCCGTCTTCAGAAACTCGACCAGCGAAGGGATCAACGACAGCGCCACCTGAAGCGTCAACTCGTCGTGGGTGACGTCCCAACTGACCACGCAATCGGGGCGCTTGGCTTCGATGTGTGCGGCCAGCTCTCTCAGGGCTTCCGACATGGGCGCCTCCTAACGGGTGATTGTGCCGGTACGGCGGATTTTGCGCTGAAGCTGGAGGATGCCGTACAGAAGCGCCTCGGCCGTCGGCGGACAGCCCGGCACATAGACATCCACGGGCACGATCCGGTCGCAGCCGCGGACCACGCTGTAGCTGTAGTGGTAATAGCCCCCACCATTGGCGCAGGACCCCATAGAGATCACATAGCGCGGTTCCGGCATCTGGTCGTATACCTTGCGGAGCGCCGGCGCCATCTTGTTCGTTAGCGTCCCGGCCACGATCATCAGATCCGACTGGCGCGGAGAGGCACGCGGTGCGGTGCCGAACCGCTCCAGGTCATACCGTGGCATGGCCGTGTGCATCATCTCGACCGCGCAGCAGGCAAGCCCGAAGGTCATCCAATGCAAGGACCCGGTCCGCGCCCAATTGATGATGTCGTCGGTCGAGGTCACAAGGAAGCCCTTGTCCTGCAATTCCTCGTTCAAGGCGCGGGTGGCGACTTCAGGGTCCGGTCCGGCAGAATTTGGCGATGTGGCAACGCTCATGAGCTCATCTCCTGTTGCCGCGGGTTTATCTTGTCCGCTCTGAAGGGTCAACGCGCGAGAGGACGCCGAAATGCGGCAAATCGGTCAGTTTTCCAAAGTATTACCAAACCGTGAACGCCTGCCCGATCAGGCATCGATTTCGTACGATGCGATGGTTACCTCGACCCAATCGGCTGCCTCCGCCCAGCGTTCCAGATGGGCCAGTGGCAGATGGAAATCAAAGATCGCGCCGCCCGCCACCTGAAACCGAACCGCGCAACGCCGATCGCCAAAGCGCCCCCGCAGACACGCGATGACGACCGCGCGGCCCCGCGCATCCGTTCCGGCAAACTCCAACCGCCCACCGTTTTGCAGTACCTCGACGTCCACCGTCTCGCCCGCAGGCACCTCTGCCAGCGATCTTACACCCTCCGGCACCCAATAATGGCCCGCAATATGCAAGTTCACCGCCGTCCCCGGGGCGACGGGGCCGGGTTCCGAAGGCGTAAACCTCAAACTCGTCCGGGTCGCCACCGGCGCGCGGTCGGCCGGGATGCGATAGACCGCGTCCCCCACCACGAAGTCATGGCCGCTGATCCCGCCGCTCCTCAATGCTTCGGCGAAATCCGTGCGCGGCAGGCACGTGCCGATCTCACCCAGAAGCGTGGGCCGCCAGCCCTGCTTCCGGATCGACCAGTGGTAGACTTCGAAACCCTCGCCTGCCCGGACAACCAACCCCAGGTGCGGATTGAAACGCCCTTTGTGCAGCGCAAAGAGACCAAGCTGCCCGACGGTGGTGATCTGCGTCGTCCGGGCGTCTCGCGCCAGACACCAGGGCCGCCCGTCAGCCCGCGCACCGTAATGTCAGGGATCAGAACTTTCCGTGCAGCGATTGGACAGAGCGCGCCCAGCGCTCGGGCAGAGGGCTACTCCCAGTCCATCGCGCCTTTCTTCCACTCATAGGCAAAACCCAGAGTGAGCACGGCCAGGAAGACCATCATCGACCAGAAAGCGGCGTCGCTCAGGTCCCCGAAGGCGACGGCCCAGGGGAACAGGAACGCGATCTCCAGATCGAAGATGATGAAGAGGATCGAGACCAGATAGAACCGCACATCAAACTTCATCCGCGCATCGTCGAAGGCGTTGAAGCCGCACTCATAGGCGGAAAGCTTTTCCGGATCGGGATCCTTCGGCGCGACGATCACGGCGGCCAGGATCAGGACCAAACCCAAACCCACTGCAATGCCAAGGAAAATGAGGATCGGCAGGTATTCTCGCAGCAGGTCTTCCAAAGGATGAACTCCGGTCCAAATTCGACCCCTGATTACTGCCTTGTCCGCGGACGGTCAACGTCCATATCGCCACAGGATGCCGGACGACCAAGACCGGGAAACACACCCTTTCCACAACCTCCGTTGACCGGTGCCAGCCCAAGGGCTAACCAGCGCCACACACAGGAGCGGAACCCATGTTCTTTTTTGTGACGCGCATCGGCTGATCTCTTTGACTGCCTTGGTCTTCCAAGGCCGCCTCTTGTCGTTCCCAATAGTTCCCGAAAGGACCCGCGCGACCCGTGCGGGCGCGCTCACATGTATGTCCGTTTCGAAACCTTCGCCCCATGCGCCGAGGCGCGTGGCCACACCAGCATCTTCCAGGCCGCATTGGACCTCTGGCAAGATGTCGATCGCGCCGAAAGCTGGCAGGCCGACGCGCTGCGGCGCGAACTCGACTGGTTCAACGAACACCTGGACGCGCCCGAGACGAACGCCTTTTGGTACCGGCCCAACCGCAAAGCCGAGGTCAGCGGTCTCTGCTGGTTTCGCGACAGCGCAGAGCAGCACGTCTCTCGCGCGCGCTTCATGGCGTGGCTGCTGGATGAGTTGGCCGTCCCAACCCGCGCGCTCTGGGCATGCAACCCCGGCCGGATCCTCTGGGCAGACAACGTGCAGGTCATCGCCGCACCCGCACTTGGCTAGCCTTGCGCGACGCGACCGCCCTCGATGATCCTCTCGTTCACCTCCAGCCAACGCGCCCGATAGGCAAAGCGCGCCGCCCCGGCCACGTCGTTCTGAAACGCCGCGTTGACGCCCGCGCCGACGGCGGCGCCCACAAAGGGCGCGACCTGCGCGATCTTGCGGGTCGAGAGGTTCACGCCCAGTGTCGCCGCCACGCGCTGCGTCGCGGCCACGGTGCCGGTCGTCTGCCCGG
Organism: Paracoccaceae bacterium; assembly: GCA_030065075.1. GTDB lineage: Bacteria > Pseudomonadota > Alphaproteobacteria > Rhodobacterales > Rhodobacteraceae > JAJDOD01. Next base: position 6,965 of record JASJDQ010000049.1, read on the forward strand.
TCAGCCGCACGATCTTCTGCCAGTCGCCTTCGTTCATCGCGGCGCGGCCTTCGGCCAGCCGTTCGATGGCGTCGGCACGTTCGTCGCGGCTGTTCGCGCCCGCCAGTTGCAGGATGTCAAGGATATAAACCCGTTCGGCTTCCGTATCGGCCCCGAACCCATAGCTCAGCCCGATCAACCGCACCGTCCGAAGCGCCAGTGCGACCGTCGCAGGCACGTCGATGGCAAGCCCAAGCGCACCAAAGGCACCGGCGGCCCCGCCACCTGTCACCGCATAGCCCAGCGCCCAGCGCCGCACCTCGACCACGGCCTCGTCACAGGCCTGCAAATCGGAAAAGTCGTGCTGTATCGCGGCTTTGCGGATGGAGCTGGAGGCAGCCCAATCCGCACCGCGAATGGCCGCTTCGATGATCTCGGGCGGGATCAGCCGGTGCGTCAGAAACCCGATCGGCGTCGCCAGCGACCGCACCGCTCGAGGCAAGACGGACGGAGGTGCCGCGCGGAACGCATCCTGCTCGCGCAACACGGTCTCCACGTAAGGCGTTGGCACAAGTTCTGTCATTGAAACCCCTCCCGCACGGCGCGCAGCTCAAGCGTGCGCTCGGCCGTCATTTGCATGCGGCAATCGGAATAGGCGATGTTCCGCATCGAGCCCGATCCCCAGGTCGCATAGCTCAGCCCGCACTCGGCATCCCGAAAGGCGATCCAGGCGCGCTGCGCATCGCGAAGCGCCTCTGCCCGCTTGGCAAACTCGGGGAAATAGACCGCTTCATCTTCGTCCGCCGCCTTGGCCCAGGCCATCGTGGCCTTGTATTCATCGTTCAGGAACCCGTCCCAGACGTCTGCCTCGGCGGACAGACAGGACGTCATGCCAAGCGTGCTGTGCCCGCCCTCCTGATCGTCCATGCAGGTCTGAGACATGCGGCCCAGGCACTCCAGCCCCGCGCCGCCCGCGTAGCAATCCGTTAGGATCGCGCCAAAGGCGTTAACCTCATGTTCTGTCGCCCATGCGCTTGGCCACGCAAACGACAGGGCCAACACGGCAAGGACGTTCAAACCGCGTACCATACGCCAGATATAGGCACGCGGTCGCCAAATCGCACCCGCTCCCGCACCCATTTTTCGAAAACGCTGTGTTTTGACCGCAGCCGAACAGGACAAACGTGGCCCCTTCACCCGTTGCGTTTCATTTTAAATCAGATGTGCCATGCCCGCCTTTCAGCGGGCACGATCACCGTCATCCTGCCAGATAGGTGCGGAACCATGCGACCATGCGCTCCTCGGCAAGCTTGGCGGCGGCCTCGTCATAGCGCGGCGTCGTATCGTTGTGAAAACCGTGGTTCACACCGGGGTAGATGTGGACTTCATAGCGCTTGTCGTTCTCTTCCATCGCCTTCTGGAAAGGTGGCCACATTGCGTTGATGCGCTGGTCCAGCGCGGCAAGTTGGATCATCAAAGGCGCTTCGATCCCCGCCACCTGCTCGGCGTCCGGGAACGACCCGTAAAACGGCACGCCCGCTGCCATCTCGGGATAGGCCGCGGCCAATCGGCTGACAACGCCACCGCCATAGCAAAAGCCTGTCGCGCCGACCTTGCCGTTCGTCCCCTCGAGCGCTTGAAGATACTCGAAGCCTGCGAAGAAATCGTTGAGCAGGGCCGCCTGATCCAGCGTTCGCTGCATCGTCCGACCTTCGTCGTCCGTGCCCGGATAGCCACCAAGCGAGGACAGCCCATCCGGGCCCATCGCCACAAAACCGGCCTTCGCAAGGCGTCGAACGACGTCGCGAATGTATGGATTGAGGCCCCGGTTTTCGTGGACGACAAGCACGGCAGCAGGTGGCCGGTCCGGGTTGATTTCGGTTGGCCGGACGAGATAGGCCGTGATGTCTCCGGTTCCGTTCGGGCTGGGGTACACGATATCCTCGCCTTCGATGTCAGGATCGTCCTCTGCAACTTGCTGAGCAAGCGCGTAGTTGGGCGAAAGCGTGCTGAGTATCGCTGCCGCCGTCAGACCGCCCACCGCCCACTTGCCCGCGCGGTCCAGGAATTCGCGTTTCGTAATCTTGCCGTGTGCGTAGTAATCATACAGGTCAAGCAATTCCTGGTCGAAATCTGCCGCCGTCAGGCGGCGCGGTGGTGTATGTTTGTTCATGAGAAATATCTCCCTGCTGGATTCTCCAAACCTAACCCATTTCGCCCAACCGCGCTGTGAGTTTTCCTTGATGCCGTGAAAGAGCGTGTCTTCGCATGCGCGGAACTGCATGCTGATGCAGCACCAAGGGGCATAGAAGTCACGCGGGGGCTCGTTATAGTGCAATTACCAGCGCATCTCACGCGCCCAGAAGAGACCGACGGGATTGACGAAGACACACCATCCGAACGACGCCGATGAATTCCAGCGACTGCAGGCCGGGCTCGCAGACCAGTATCGACGGGTTTTCTCCGATCGCACGGCAACGCGCACCGTTCTGGTCGTGCCCAGCCTGACGCTCGATCAGGACGTGATGGCCAAGATCACTGGCATCACCCATTACGAAGAGCGGATGCTCTGCCTGCTGCTGCTCCTTCGCCTTCCCCATACTCATGTCATCTTCGTCACAAGCCAGCCCGTGCCGCCTGCGATCATCGACTATTACCTGCAACTCCTCCCCGGCGTCCCGCGCGAACACGCCCTGCGACGTCTTACGATGCTTTGCTGTTATGACGGGTCGCCTCAGCCGCTCACCACGAAAATCCTCGAACGCCCCCGCCTGATGAAGCGCCTCCGCGAGGCCATCCCGGGCAGCAGCACAGCGCATATGACCTGCTTCAACGTCACCGACCTGGAACGGCGTCTTGCCGTTCAGCTTGGTCTGCCCATCTACGGTTGCGATCCGGATCTTTCCGATCTCGGCTCCAAAAGCGGCTCGCGCGAAGTCTTCCGCGAGGCTGGCTTGAGGGTGGCCGAGGGGTTCGAAAACCTCTCCGATATCGACGATGTGGCCAATGCGCTGACCGAACTGAAACAGCGAAACCCGGCCCTTCGCCGGGCAGTCGTCAAACTGAACGAAGGCTTCTCCGGCGACGGTAACGCAATCCTGAACTTCGACGGTGCGCCAAACGGGCAAGCCCTTGGCGGCTGGATCCGCCAGCGCCTGCCGCACCTGAATTTTGCCGCGCCCGCCATGAACGTCGACGACTACACGGCCAAGGTGGACACGATGGGCGCGATCGTCGAGGAGTTCATCGAAGGCAAGGTCAAGCGCACCCCGTCCTCGCAATTCCGGATCGACCCGCTAGACAATCTGGAAGCGATCTCGACCCACGATCAGGTGGTCGACGACCAATCGGGCCAGATCTTCCTCGGCTGCCGCTTCCCGGCGGACGAGGCCTATCGGCTCGACATCCAGGACCAAGGCCTCAAGGTCGGCGAGGTCCTCGCACGCCGCGGCGTGCTGGGCCGGTTCGGCGTCGACTTCATCTCTGTCAAAGAGGCGGACGGCTGGCGTCACTACGCGATCGAGATCAACCTTCGCAAGGGCGGCACGACGCATCCCTTCCTGATGCTGCAATTCCTGACCGACGGCAGCTATGACCCGTCAACGGGCGGCTTCACGACGCGCGCCGGAAAACCCTGCCACTACTACGCCTCCGACAACCTCGAATCGCCTGCCTACAAGGGCCTCATGCCCGAAGACCTGATCGACATCGCGGTTGAACACGGATTCCATTTCGACGAAGCGAACCAGGAAGGCGTGGTCTTCCACCTGATCGGCGCTCTCTCCGAGTTCGGCAAACTCGGCGTCACCTGCGTCGCCGGGTCCGCCGAAGCGGCCGAACGTCTTTATCTTGAAACCGTCCGGGTGCTGGACAAGGAAGGCCAACGCTAGGCCCGACAACGATGCGTTTTAGCGGCGGATATGCCGCAAGACCTTCGGATCGACGCTGGCCGCCGACAACAGCCCGCCCCAAAGCGCTCCGGGAATGCCCGGGCTTGCCACGTCTTGACCGGTCAGGAAAAGACCCGGGATCGGCGTCCTGGCGCGCAAAGCGTCGCACATCACACGCTCCGGTGTCACGTCCAGCCCATAGAAGGCGCCCTTTCGATGCCCGGTGAAGCTGACGGTCGAAAGCGGCGTGGACAAATCGCGATAGACGACAAGCTTGGCAAGGTCGGGGAAGTGGCGCTCGAACGCAGCCATCATCGTCGCTTCGGCCCGCCGTTTGAAGTCCTGATAGTCATCGCCACGCTCGCCCGGGGGAAGGTCCGCCCATTTGGCGACGGTCGACCAATCTGCCCAGGCCAGCAGTTGCCCCATATGCTTCTGCTTTGGCCCCGGGTCGTGATCCGGGTTCTTGAGCGAACCGAAGGATGCCGTCATGTGGGGTGGTTCCCCGTCTGGAGCATGCGTCCAGACGACATCTGCATCACCTTCCGGATAGAACCAGTGGTTGGCCTTGGTCGCGCCAGCGGCCTCGATATCGCCTTCGAAACCCAGAAACATGGTGAAATGCGCAATGCTGGACGGAAGCGCACGGATTTCCGCCATCCAATCTTCGTGTCCGCAGTCTTCCGGCAGCAAGGTATCGATGGTTTCCCGCGCGCCTATGTCGGAAATGACGACCTTTCCCCGGATCTCCTCGCCATCGCCGGTCTTGACGCCCACAACCGTGTCACCTTCGAAAACCAGCCCATCGACGCGGGTGCCCGCGCGCGCCTCGCCGCCGTGTTTGGTGATCGTCGGAATGATATGATCGGCATAGGCGGCAGCACCGCCAAAAGGGTACCAAGCCCCGCTCGGCAAGTAAGCACCGGCAATCAGGGCATGCATCGCGAAACTCGCCTTGCTCGGCCTCCCGCCGTGATCCCCCCATTGCGCCGCCAACACGGCAGCCAGTTCCGGGTGGTCAGTTATATCGTCGATGACCTCCTTGGTCGTGCGGGCGCACCATTTCTCCAGCGTATGCCGGTTCCACCAATCAAGCAGGTCGCCTGCGAACTCGGGCATCGCGCGCGTGGGGAAGATCTTGTAGATCGCATCGCGCCCTTCGCGAAGCGCATAGGACCACGCCTCGATTGCCTCGATCTGGTCGGGATAGCGGTCCTTCAGGTCCCTTTCCTGCGCCTCATAGGGGCGCGAGAGCGATATCGGCTCGGCCGATCCGATATACACATGGTCATAGACCGACCCCAGGGAAACGAAATCCATAGGCGTGTCGCAGAGCCAATCGAGCAGGCCGCGCATGCGGTCTTCCGGGGCCATTTCGCTCAGGTAGTGAACGCCCACATCCCAGGTAAAGCCGTCGCGGGAAAAGCTGTGCGTCAGCCCGCCAAGCGTCTGATGCTGTTCCAGCATCAACACCTTATGTCCCACCTGCGACAGTGCGGCGGCAGCGGCCATGCCGCCCATACCCGACCCGATCACGATGGCGTCCCAGTCTGTCTTTTCAGCGTCAGTCATTTCCGATCTCCTTCGCATCGCCCGGGACAATGTCCCAAACCTCCACCACCCGCCCGTCGACAAAGCGCCAGACGACCACGACCTCCACGGCAACCTTGCGGCCTTCGAACGTCAGCGTGTTCTGTGAGTGCACCACCACCAATTCGTCGCCCACGGGCGTGACCGATTTGGGATGGATCTCGAACGTCCCTTTCGACCTCTGGCCGACGGCCTCGAAAAAAGAACGGACGCCGTCCAGGCCGACGTAATCGCCCTGAAGGTCGGGCAGGTTGGGATTGGCGTAGTGCCAGACGACATCTTCGGCGATCAGGTCCCGCGATGCCGCGAGATTGCGCAGATCGAGACGTTTCAAGAGCGCGACATTTGGGTGGTCTTGGGTCATATCTGTTCCTTCGCGCTCAGCCCGAGGAGTTGGTGAAATGCATTTCTGTCTATGGCGAAACGCAAACACATGACCGAAGCGCTCACATTGACCGGCGTCAATTTTGGGCAAAGGCCGCGACTGTTCCACGGTCATGCCGACGCGCGCTTCGCTCACAAAGCCTTAACTGCCCCGCGCGGCGAGGTGTACAATTCTGAAATCCGACCCTCTCGCGTCTGTACAAAACGTACAACGAAGCGGTTTAGGCGAATGTACATGTGACGGATCGTTTAGAAATCCTGACGAGGTGTTTACGGGTCGTCCGCAGCGGTCTCGGCAACCGCGCGGGCCTTCAGGTCCTTGCGGATCACCTTGCCGGTCACGGTCATCGGCAGCGCCTTGAGAAACGCGATTTCTCTTGGATATGAATAGTTTGCAAGACGGCTCCTGACCCAGTTCTGAAGCTCCACCGCCACTACATCGGCCCCCGCCTTCCGCACGACATAGGCTTTGACGATCTCTCCCCGGACCGGATCCGGCTTGCCAACGACGCCGACAGTGGCAACGGCTGGATGGGTCAGCAAACAATCCTCGATCTCAGCCGGTCCAATCCTGTAACCACCTGAATTTATGACGTCATCTTCGCGGCCAACAAACCGGATAAACCCGTCCTCGATCACCCCCCGGTCGCCGGTGATCAGCCAATCACCTCGGAATTTCTCCCGTGTTTCCATGGGCTTCTGCCAATATTCCAGCATCATCGAAGCTGCGCCGCGATGCACTGCGATATCGCCCTCGGCATCGGTTTCGCGCCCCTCGGCATCCACCACCGCGACCTCGAAACCCGGTACCGCACGCCCCAAAAAACCGTTTCTTGGCGGGAACTTAGCTGCGCAAGAACTGGCCACCATGTTGCATTCGGTCTGGCCGTAGAACTCGTTGATCGTCACCCCCAACGCTGTCTTTCCCCAAGCCAGCATCTCGGCACCCAGCGGCTCACCGCCCGACGCGACCGAACGAAGGCCTGAAATCCTTGCATCCTCCGCCTTCAGCATCCGAAGGGCCGTTGGCGGAAAAAACACATTACGGACAGAGGCTTGGGCAATGATCTGGGCACAACCTTCCGCGCTGAATTTCGCCAAGCGCGCCGCCACGACGGGGACGCCCAGCGCAAGCCCCGGCATCAACACATCGAAAAGCCCGCCGATCCATGCCCAATCGGCCGGCGTCCAAAGCACGTCTCCCGGCTCACCAAGAAAGTCATGGCTCATCTCGACCCCCGGCAAGTGACCGGTCAGCACCCGATGCCCATGAAGCGCGCCCTTCGGTTTGCCAGTTGTGCCGCTGGTGTAGATCAGAACGGCAGGCGTCTCGGGACCCGTTTCCGCCGTTGCGCAGGTCTCTGGCCGGTCGGGCAAGTCGTCTTCCGTCAGTGCCACAAGGTCGAAGGGGGCGACCGCCGCACGCCCTGCCTCGTCCGTCACAACGACACGTGCGCCACTGTCCGCCAGACGGTTTTCCAGCGCATCGTGTTGAAAAAGAGTGAAAAGTGGAACTGAAATCGCCCCCATCCGCCAGGCCGCGATATGGGCCGCTGCCAAAAGCGGGGATTGCGAGAGCAGAATGCCCACACGATCCCCACGCCCGACATCTCGGGCCTCCAACGCGGCTTGCACACCCCACGACAGGGCTTGCAACGCGGCATAGCTAATGTCGTGGCGCGCGGCATCTGAGACATCGACAATGGCCGTGCGCTCGGGGTCTTCTGCAGTCCACCGGTCGCAAACCTGCGTTGCCATGTTGAGTGATGACGGCAATTTCCAGCGAAACCCGGCCATTAGGCTGTCATAGTCCTTGCCCGAGGCGAGCGTTCTAGGGTCGACCGTCACTCGTCCCGAAGCTGGCAATAGGCCTCGGTCGAGCGGCCCGCCAAACAAGCCCGCATCTCGTTCGTCAGCAGCGCCAGTTCCGAGATCTGACAGCCCAGCGCGGCGGCGTCATAGCTGATCTCGGCACGCGATTCGGCAACCGCCTTGCACTTGTCATCGACAAAGCGCGGCCACCCAAGCATCAAGCCAGACAGCTCTTCCATGCCAGCCTCCGACAGCCTCGACAGCACGTTCGTTTCGGCTTCGATTTTGGCCGATCGCCAATTCTCGCGCTGCTCTGTCAGACAGCTCAAGTGAGGCTCGCTGCCAACCTCCTCGCCCGCGCAGGGGGCGAACATGGCGTTCAGGCAAGTGTTCCACTCTGTCGTGGTATCCATCGACGCAAAGCAGTCAAGCACTTGATCTTGCGTGGATTCCGCGCGCGTGACGGTTGCGAGAATGATCGCAGAGATGACCAGCAACACCCAGGAAAACAGACGGAGCGTCATGGTCGAAGCCTCGACCCAGCAATGGACACGCCAGCAAAAACAAAGAGAAGCATTCTCTTTGGACCCCCAAACCCAATTAAAAGCTGCCCCTTCGAAGTCAGATTTTCGTTGAAACAACTCCAGCCTTAGAAAACAGACACGGATTCGGCAGAACAATCAAGATGATGCTGGAGCTAGCTAATGGTGGTCAACAGTTCACGCCCAATGAGCATACGGCGGATTTCCGAGGTGCCCGCACCGATTTCCATCAGTTTGGCGTCTCGAAATAGCCGGGCGACCGGATGATCGGCCATGAAGCCCGCGCCGCCCATGGCTTGCACCGCCTGATGGGCCTGTTGCATGGCAACTTCACTGGCATAGAGACAGCAGGCCGCCGCATCCTGGCGGGTCACATCACCCCGGTCGCAGGCCTTCGCCACCTCATAAACGTAAGCCCGCGACGAATTCATCGCGGTGTACATATCGGCGATCTTGCCCTGCATCAGTTGGAACGAGCCGATGGGTTTGCCGAACTGCTTGCGCTCGACCATGTAAGGCATCACTTCGTCCATGCAGGCCGCGATGATGCCCGGGCCGATTGCCGCAAGCACTGCCCGTTCATAGTCCAGCCCGGACATCAGAACGGCGCTGCCGCGGTTTTCTTCGCCAAGGATATTTTCGAACGGCACTTCGACATCCTCGAAGATCAATTCGCCCGTGTTAGAGCCCCGCATGCCGAGTTTGTCGAAATGGGGTGAGGTCGAAAACCCCGCCATCGTCTTCTCGACAAGAAAGGCGGTGATGCCCTTGGAGCCAGCCTGAGGGTCAGTCTTCGCATAGACGACCAGCGTATCGGCATCGGGGCCATTGGTGATCCAGTATTTGGTGCCATTCAGCCGGAAGTGATCGTTCCGCTTTTCGGCCCGAAGCGACATGGACACCACGTCCGACCCTGACCCAGCCTCGCTCATCGCCAAGGCACCCACATGTTCGCCCGAGACCATTTTCGGAAGATACCTGGACTTTTGCTCGGGCGTGCCGTTTAGCTTAATCTGGTTGGCGCAAAGGTTAGAATGCGCGCCGTAGGAAAGCGCCACACTTGCGCTGGCGCGCGCGATTTCTTCGACGGCAACGACATGCGCCAGATAGCCCATATCCGCGCCGCCATAGTCCTCTTCGACCGTGATGCCCAAAAGGCCCAGTTCGCCCATTTCCGCCCAAAGCTCGGACGGGAATTCGTTGGAGGTATCGATCTCCCCCGCCATCGGGCGCACGCGTTCCTGCGCCCAGCGGTGCACCATGTCGCGGAGCGCATCGATATCCTCGCCCAAGTCAAATCGCATGGTGGCTGTGAACACGCCAAGGCCCTCTTCAATGAACGATCGTTCACTTGTAGGGCGCAGGGCTATTTGCGTCAATTGTGATCGTACCGGATTTACCCGGCAAAACAGGTTTCATCACGGATTATGCGTGCAATGACTTCGCAGTCCTGCAACGTGAAGGTGAGCGGCAGGCGCATATCCAGCAATCCGGCCAGCACGCTGTCTGTGCGCGGCAAGAGTGGGCGGTCGGCATATGCCCAGTGCCGGTAGGTCGAGGTGAAACCGTGGGCGCGCTCGGCCCCAAACCATTTGAGTTCGACACCGCGCGCTGCACAGCGCGCGACGAAATCCGCGATCCACGGCCCGCGTTTATCCGGCATCAGGAACTGGAAGGACGAGCCGACGCGCTCCAGCCCCGACGCACGATCGATCAGGTGCAGACCAGGCGCGCCCCTCAAAGCATCCTCCATCGCATCGTGAAGCGCGGCCCAGCGCGCGACCCGGTTGGGCAAAAGCTCAAGTTGAGGACGCAGGATCGCGGCACGCAGGTTGTCCATGCGCCCGGACACGTTGGGCGTTTCATCACGGAAAGGTTCGAAGACAGACGCCTCTGGCCCGGCGCCGTGGCGTTCGTAAAGCATGTAGCTGCCCGACAGAAGCGTTGCCCGGGCCGCGACATCGGCGTCATCGGTGATAAGCAGCCCACCCTCGCCCGAATTCAGGTGCTTGTAGGTCTGAGTCGAATAGCAGGCGATTTTGCCGTGACGCCCTGAGATGCGGCCCTGAGCGGTCCCGCCCATTGTGTGTGCGCAATCCTCGATCACCACCAGACCGTGCGCCTCAGCGACGGCCATCAGCTTGTCCATGTCCGGCTGGTGCCCGCGCATGTGGCTGAGCATCAGGACTTTTGCCCCGGATTCCCGTGCCTTTGCCACCAGATCATCCAGATCGATCACAAGGGCTTCGGTGGTCTCCACAAAGACCGGGCTTGCCCCTACGGCCGCAATGGCTCCGGGCACCGGTGCGAGCGTGAAGGCATTCGTCAGGACAGGTTCGTCCGCCGCGATGTCCAGCGCACGAAGCGCAGTGGCCAGTGCATAGCCGCCGGACGTCACTGCGAGTGCGTAATCCGCGCCGGTGTAGGCGGCGAACTCCCGTTCCAACAGCGACGCCTCCCCGACCTCATCAGCCGCCAAGTTGTAGCGATGAAGCCGCCCGTGTTTCAGCACCGCCGTCGCGGCCGTGATCGCAGCGTCGGGCATCGGCTCTTGTTGGGTGAAACTGCCTTTGAATTGAATGGTTTCCGCTTCGTCTTTCATAACGACCTTTCCCCCGATCAGCCGATAAGCCGCCCCGTCACCTCCATCAATGCATCATAGTGCGGCAGGATGGCATCCGGGCGCAAGCGGTCCACGCCTGCGCCTTCCGGACCGAAGCCCACAAGGGCAATCGGCACGCCGGCTGCACGCGCGGTCTTGGCGTCGGTTTCGGTGTCGCCGATCAACATCGAGCGCGTCGCATCGCCGCCGGCCAGTTCAACGGCATGTCGGTAGGGAGCCGGATCAGGCTTCCGGACAGGCAATGTGTCCGCACCGATTAGCGAGGCGAAGAGACCCCGAACCCCAAGCCGGGTCATCAAAACCTCGGCCAGACCGGCGGGCTTGTTGGTGCAGATACCCACAGCGTAGCCCGCCTCCAAAAGCGCCTCCACCGCCGCTTCTGCGCCGGGATAGAGCGTTGTTTTCACGTCGATATGTGCCTCGTAATGCTTCAGAAACGGATGGTACTCACGGTCGACATCCGCCTCGTCCACCGGACCCAGACGGGAAAATCCAAGCCGCAGCATCGCGCGCCCGCCGTGAAAGGCGGTCAACTGATCCTCTGTTTCGTCAAGCATAGGCCCGTGGCCGAGCGCCTCGAAACAGGCATTCGCCGCCGCAATCAGATCGCCGCTGGTGTCGGCAAGCGTCCCGTCAAGATCGAAGATCACCGTTCTTTTCATCCTCGAAAAATTTTCCCAGTCCCTGTAATGTCCAGCAACAGAATTTGATGCTGGGTCCGTTTCCATTTCCTTTGGACCGGGCTTTATTGTGTAGCAAGTGAAAAGGACAGTTGTTCGAGCAGATGACCACCAACGTTCTCCTTCTCGCCGCCGGCGAAGGCTCGCGGATGCTGTCCGATACCCCGAAGGTTTTGCATGAATTGGCGGGCGCGCCCCTCTTTCAGCACGCGCTGAGTGCCACCGCCGATCTGGACGGGCGGCGCGTGATCGTAATCGGCCACGGCGGCGACGCGGTACGCAAGGCGGCGGATAAACTGGATGAACGCATCCTCTTTGCCGAGCAGACCAAGCGTTTGGGCACCGCGCATGCCGTAACCACGGCGGCAGAAGCATTGGCGGGCGCTGGTGGCGACACGCTTATCCTTTATGGCGACACACCATTTATTCGCGCCGAGACGATCCGCGCGATGCAGGACATGCGCTCAAGCGGTGCCGACATTGTCTTTTTAGGGTTCGAAGCGGCCGATCCCGCGCGCTACGGGCGCTTGGTCAAGGACGGCGACAGGCTGGTGAAGATCGTCGAGTATGCCGACGCGTCGATGGAAGAACGCGCCATAACGCTCTGTAATTCCGGCGTTGTTCTGGCCGAAACCGAAACGCTTCTTCGTCTGGCCGCCGCCGTCGGCAACAACAACGCGGCAGGCGAATACTATCTGACCGATCTACCCGTCCTTGGTGCCTCCGAGGGCATCGTGACGAAAGTCGCGATCTGTGACGAGGCCGAGACGCTCGGCATCAACTCGCGCGCCGATTTGGCCGAAGCCGAGGCCGTGTTTCAACAGGCGGCGCGTACCGCAGCGCTCGAAAACGGGGTCACATTGGTGGCCCCTGAAACGGTGCATTTCGCCCATGACACTGTTCTGGGCCGCGACGCGGTGGTCGAACAGTTCGTCGTTTTTGGGCCTGGCGTCACAGTGGAGTCCGGGGCGCGCATCCGGGCGTTTTCGCATCTGGAAGGCGCACATGTAAGCCGCGGTGCGATCGTCGGACCCTATGCCCGTCTTCGCCCCGGCGCCGAGCTTTCGAACGATGCGCGCATTGGCAATTTCGTCGAAGTGAAGAACGCCCAGATCGGCGAGGGCTCCAAGGTCAACCACCTGAGCTACATCGGGGACGCGGCCATCGGCGACGGCAGCAACATCGGTGCGGGCACCATCACCTGCAATTATGATGGGGTCTTCAAGCATCGGACCGAGATCGGCAAGGATGTCTTCATCGGCTCGAGCACGATGCTTGTGGCCCCGGTCCGCATCGGCGACGAGGCGATGACGGCCTCGGGCTCTGTCATCACGAAAGACGTGCCAGCGGGCGACATGGGCGTCGGGCGAGGGCGGCAGGAAAACAAGAACGGATTTGCACGGAAACTTTTTGCGCGTTTGCGCGCTGCCAAAGCAGCAGAAAAAGGGTGATATCATGTGTGGGATAGTTGGAATATTGGGCGATCACCAAGCCGCGCCGGTTCTGGTAGAGGCGCTGAAGCGGCTGGAATATCGCGGCTATGACAGTGCCGGGATCGCGACGATCAACGACGGTGCGTTGGACCGTCGGCGCGCGGTTGGCAAACTGGCGAATCTGGCCGACTTGCTTGTGCGCGATCCCCTGCCCGGCAAGTCCGGCATCGGCCATACCCGCTGGGCCACCCATGGTGCTCCCAGCGTCGGCAACGCGCATCCCCATCGCTCGGGGCCGGTTGCCGTCGTGCACAACGGCATCATTGAGAACTTCAAAACGCTCCGCACCGAACTGGCGGACAAGGGATACGACACCGAAACCGAAACGGATACCGAGACCATATCGCTTCTCTGCCAGAGCTTTCTGGATCAGGGGCTGGCACCCCGCGACGCCGCCGAACAGACCATCGCGCGGCTTGATGGCGCGTTTGCCTTGGCATTCTTGTTCGATGGCGAAAGCGACCTGATCGTCGCGGCTCGCAAAGGCTCGCCGCTTGCCGTCGGTTGGGGCGACGGCGAGATGTATCTTGGCAGCGACGCCATAGCGCTGGCGCCGCTCACGGACCGGATCACTTATCTGGAAGAAGGCGACCGCGCGGTTCTGACCCGCGAAGGGGCCGAAATCTGGGACCGCGAAGGGCGCCCCGCCAACCGCGAGATCCGCCAGATCCAGATCGACACGACGCGCATCGAAAAAGGCGGCCACAAGCATTTCATGGCGAAAGAGATCGCCGAACAACCGTCGGTTCTGGCCGACGCGCTGGCGCATTATGTCGACGATACGGGCTTGCAGCTGCCGGCCAATGTCCCTGATTTCGCGCACGTCGATCGCATCGTGATGGTCGCTTGTGGCACCGCCTTCTATGCCTGCCAAACGGCCAAGTACTGGATGGAACAGTTGGCGGGCGTACCGGTCGAGGTCGATATTGCCTCGGAGTTCCGCTATCGGAATCCACCGATTGGCCCGAATACGCTCGCGATCTTCGTCAGCCAGTCCGGAGAAACGGCGGACACGCTGGCCGCCCTTCGCCATGTGGCCGAGAAAAGCCAGATCCTGTCGGTCGTGAACGTGCCCGAAAGCTCGATTGCGCGGGAAAGCGACATTGCGCTGCCGATCCTCGCGGGTGCCGAAATCGGCGTCGCCTCGACCAAGGCCTTCACCTGCCAGTTGCTGGTGCTCCTGGTACTGTCGCTGAAGGCGGCAGCGGACCGGGGCTTGCTGGACGAGGCAAGCCTCGCGGCACACATCGACGCGCTTCGCAGCATTCCCGGGTTGATGTCACAGGCGATTGCGGCTTCGGACCAGATCGAGGCCACGGGCGAGAAACTTGCCGAAGCGCAGGATATTCTCTTTCTTGGCCGGGGACGCATGTTCCCGCTGGCGATGGAAGGCGCTTTGAAACTGAAGGAAATCAGTTACATCCACGCCGAAGGCTATGCCAGCGGCGAGTTAAAACACGGCCCCATCGCGCTGATTGACCGTTCGGTCCCTGTCATCGTGATGGCACCGGAAGACGAACTGTTCGACAAGACCGTGTCCAACATGCAGGAAGTCATGGCGCGCGGCGGCAAGATCGTTCTGGTGACGGATCGGAATGGCGCGCGCACCGCGGGCGACGGGGTTTGGAAGATCATCGAAATGCCGGATGTGCCGGACGTGATCGCACCGCTGATCTATGCCGTCCCGGCGCAATTGCTGGCCTATTTCACCGCTGTCGCCAAAGGCACAGATGTGGATCAGCCGCGCAACCTCGCGAAATCAGTCACGGTCGAGTAACCCGGCTCCCCGTAGAGGGCGCCGGAAACCGTGATTTCTCTGGACCGATTTCTTACAATGAAATCGGCCCTTTCGAAAACGCTCAAGCGTTGGTGCAGCTCACCGATTTGCGGATGTAGTGGCAGTCGTACATGCGGCCGCCCACCCTGGCCTTGTACTCGGTTCCGACAAGCGTTTGCTTGAAGTTGCCAACCCGCACGTTCCGCGTGCTGGTTGAGAAATACTTGGCGGTTTCAACCGTCACGTTGGCGGCCGTTGCGTCCGAATTGACCGTTTCCGTCGCCTGTGCACAGGCCGATACGGCCAGAACAGACAATAATACCAATCCCTTGCGCATGTCGTGATCCTTTCACGCGAAGCCCCGCTGACGCGTTTGGATCAGGTGAGTTTGCCGATACTAAGGCGAAAGGGTGACGCGTTTAGCCGCCCGTGTGGCTCATGTGCCGCGACATCTGGCCATCGGCCTGCTGGCGCGAGTAGTCGAAGTCATGCCCCTTCGGCTTCCGCGAAATGGCGTCACGAATGGCCGCCTCTAGCAGATCATCGGCTTCCGAGGCACGAAGCGGTGTGCGCAGATCGGCGTTGTCTTCCTGGCCCAGGCACATGAACAACTCACCGGTGCATGTCAGCCGCACACGGTTGCAGCTTTCGCAGAAGTTATGCGT
>JASJDQ010000050.1 GCA_030065075.1 Paracoccaceae bacterium
GGTCTCGGAGGCGAAAAGGGACCGGTTCGGGATGGAGAACTACCTGGTCGCGCCCACCTGTCTGGATGCCGACGGCAGCCCCATTGGCGAGGAACAGCTTCGCTACTTCGTTCGGCGGATCGAGGGCGCGCCGAGGATCGAAATGGTCGAGCAGGTGACTGAGTTCGTGTCTATTGATTGCGGGGATCGCCATCCTCGGTCGGACCGCTGACGGGGTAGGCGTCGAGCCCTTCGAAGAAGTCGCTGGGTCGCATGCCGAACACGCGACAGAAGACCCAGAGTTCCGAGGCCGTGATGCGATGTTCTCCGGCTTCGAATTGCTGGATCTTCGCCAGCGGGAAACCGGATTGTTCGGCAGTATCTTCTTGGCTCAGACCCTTGGCTTCGCGAAACTCTCGTAGGCGGCGCCCAATGTGGAGGTCTGTGTCCTTTGGCATTTGCGGCATATGCACGGCGTCTTTGATCTCTACTCTGGTTTCACTCGACTGGTCGCAACAGGACCCCTTCCAGTTGCATATGCCAGATTGCGGGTCGGCAATAAATTCACCGTTTATCAGTCGTTTCTGTAATTTCTATTGCTCAATCGTGGATGATAAATCATACATGCTAAGGTAGAGTTGAGGGGTCTCCTTGGGCCGAAATTCAAATAAGACGGCGATCACTTTTGATATGCTGCGGGCGTTTGACAGCCTTGCGCGAACCCTCAATCTGTCCGAGACCGCGGACCTTCTGGGTGTGACCCGGCAGACGGTGCGTCGGCATATTTCGAGCCTGGAAGAGGTCAAGGGCGGCGCGCTTTTCGGTCTGAACAAGCACTCATACTCGCTGACCCAGCTTGGTGTTCATTCCCTCTCGGGTGCGCGGTCCATGCTCCGGCAAGCGGATTCCTGGTCGCAGGGCGCGGTGACGAGTTCAAACGGCTCCCAGCACCTGGAATACACGCAGTTCACCGACAGCGACGGGCGCAAATTCATTTCGCAACAGCAGCCGGTCAGTTCGGTGGCCAGAACCGGGACGCCGGTGGTGCAGCGCACGCTGGCTGCCTGGGCGGCGGCGCTGACGCGGATCGAGGCCCCGGAGATGGCCGAGGTTCGGCCGTATCTGGTGCTGTACCGCAGAAGTGCCGGAGGATGGGTTTGCGTCGAGGTTGGCGAGCAATCGACCTATGCGAAGTGGTTCGGCTGGACATGGTCGAAAAGCGCCGTCGGCAGGCTGTCGGAAGACGACCACGCTGGCGACGACTTCAACCGGTTCATCGCCGAGGCTTACGAACGCATTCACGGCGAAGGTGGGGTCCGGCTGGATCATCTTTTCGCGCACTTGCCGCGAGAGGTCAGCGACCAGCCGGTTCCGGTGACGTTTCAAAGGCTTCTGATGGGTTGCGTCTTTCCCGATGGCACACCGGCCCTGGCGCTTCTGGGGGCGATTTCCCGAAACGTGGTGATCGATGGGTTGACGGAGGAGGATGTCAGGTCGGTGTCAGACGAGCTGATTGCGGAGTTCCAGTGCTAGTGTGAGGCCCGCTCTTTTTAACACAAGCAATGGCTGCAGCGGGCTGATAGATTCATCCCATAATTGTGGCCAACAAAGGAGCAAGACGATGACGGCACTCAATTTGTTCACCATGATTTCAAACGTATCAAATATTCTCAGAGAGCTTGAGTCCGAAGGCCTGCGGCTGGAAATCGGGGGCGATTTTGCCTCTTACCGCCGTCTTCGGAACAAACAGACAGACCGGAACGCAATTTTCCCGATGTTCGACGTGTCCAGTTCCTATGTCGATGCATCGAATGCCTTTTGGGTATGCGGTTTCGACGAAAATCAGGAACTGGTCCACACCCAGGCCATGCGGCTTCTGGAATTGAAGGATGTCCCGTTGTCACAGCATCTTCGCGAGCATCGACACAAGTACATCACGCCTGGGACGACACCTGATCCGGATCGGACGTTCTATTCGGACATCCCCGTTTTGGACAGGATTTCGGGCCGGGTCTGTTATCACGGCGAGTTTTGGATCAAGGGCGGCAAGGGCGGTCACCGCAGTCAGGGGTTTTCGGCCCTTCTGTCACGCGTGGTGTTCGAGCTGTCGCTGAAGCTCTGGTCGCCTGACTACACGTTCGGCTTCGTCGCCATGCCGCTTGCGATGAAGGGCATGCCGGTCCGTTACGGGTATTCGCATTGCGAATACGGCGTCTGGTACGGGCCCGAGCAAGAGGTGACGTCGGAAGAAACGATCGTCTGGATGAGCAATCAGGACATGCAGCAGTTTCTGGAAACCAAGCCCAGATCCCTGTCGGACGAGCGGTCGCTGCCAGCGCGCGGCGATCTTTCGATGTCGATGGTGGCCTGAGGCAGAAGAAAGACCGGGGCGCGCGTCCGCGTGGCCCGGTCATGATATTGACTAGGAGAGGTGCCTTTTGGCGAATACCTCGCTCAGTGTAGAGAAATCAGTCGGTGATCTTGGCGCGGTGTCCGGGATCATCTTGGCAAGTATTGCCTTTGTCATGGAATTGACGCTGCTTCCGTTGATCCTGGCCGAGCTTCAGCGGGACCTTTCGCTGAGCCTTGGTCAGTTGTCTTGGGTGTTCAACACCTATGCCGCTGCTGTCGCGCTGACGGTTCTGACAACCGGACTGATCGGCGATGTGGTCGCCAAGCGCCTGCTATTTGGAGCGGGGGTCCTGCTGTTCGTCATAGGCTCGGTGGTATCGGCGGCATCGATGGACCTTGAGACGCTGATCATCGGCCGTCTGATGCAAGGCATCGGTGGTGGCCTGTTTTCGCCCTTGGTGCCGATCCTTTTGACCCAGACGTTTCCGAATGCCTCTGGTCGGATCCTGATGATTTGGGGCGGTCTGGCCGGCGTCGTCGCCACCCTGTCGCCGACGTTTGGCGATGTGCTTCTGACGACCTTCGGATGGCGGGCCATCTTCTTTACGTTCGGTCTGGTCGCATTGCTGGCGCTGGTTTTGTTCGCCCGTGGGCGGATCGCGGCAGGGCAAAGGCGAAGAGCTGGGCTACCCGATTACCGGGCATTCCTGTCGCTGCGAGGCGTGTGGCTGCTGTTGGTCTTCATATTTCTGACCTACGGCTGTTTCACCTATTTCCTGTTCTATTTCCCGATCCATCTGGAGCAAAAGGGCTTCTCGACCCATTCTATCGCCTGGGTGCTGACGGCGGTCTGGGCGTCGTTCACCGCCTTCAGTTTCATTCTGCGCGATAGGCTGGAGGGCAAAGGCGTTTGGTTCATCATGATGCTCTCGCCGACATTACTGGCGGGCGGCTTCCTGATGGGACTGCTCTTCATTGAAATGACGACTGCCCTTTGCCTTGGCGCGATCATGGTCGGAGCAGGGCTGGCGTGCTGCAATTCGCCATCGACGCATCTTGTGCTGAAACTGACCCCACCCGACCTGCATGCCTTTGTCTCGAGTCTGGACATCACATTCGCCAGGTGCGGCGGTGTGGTTTCCGTCGCGCTTTTGTCGGGCGTGGGCGCCAACTACGTGGCAGCCTTTGCCGTCGCGATCGCGCTTCTTGCGATTGTTGTCTGCCGTCTGAGCTATGCATTTGCCAAGGACAGCGCCGAGCTGAGTTGAGGCGTCAGGTGTTGGCGGCCGCGGGCAGATCGACGCTGTCGCTTTGGCGCGCCTCCGGCAGCCATACGGAAAAGGCCGCGCCGCCACCGGCCCGGTTCCGCACCTCGATCAACCCGCCCGCACGTTGGACAAGGGTCTGGCTGATCGACAGGCCCAGCCCGGTGCCTTCGGCGCGTTTGGTGGTAAAGAACGGGTCGAAGACCGACGCCAGCTTGTCGGGAGCGATGCCCGGCCCATTGTCCGCCACGGTCAGGCAGGCACCGCCCACGCCATCCCGGGTCTCGGGGCGCAGGGACAACTCCAGCACGCCCGATTGCTGCATGGCCTGCGCGGCGTTGACGATCAGATTGACCACGACCTGCTGCAATTCACCCGGGTCGGCCTGCACCAGCGGGGCGGGCTGAAGATCGGTGACGACCTTGATTTCGCCTTTGGTCAGGATGTGTTCGACAAGGATCAGGCAATCGCTGATCACGGTATCCAACGGCACCGCCGTGTCGTAGCCCGAGAAATCGCCGGGGCGTGCGAATTGCAGAAGCTTGCCGACAATCGCCTGGATGCGCACGATCTGGCGGTCGACCAGATTGAGTTCGGTCTTCACCTGCTCGGCGTCCGCGCCAAGCGTTTCGCGGAGGACGTCCATGTTGCCCTGGATCACGGCGACGGGGTTATTGATCTCGTGCGCGACGCCTGCGGTGATCTCGCCGATCGAGGCCAGCTTCTCGCTCATCACCAGTTGACGATAGGTGGCCTCCAGCTTCTCGTTCGCCTCGCGCAGTTCCGCGGTGCGCTTGTCAACGCGTTCGTTCAACTCGTCGGCATAGGCACGAAGCCGCGCGTCGCGGTCCTGTATCTGGTCCAGAAGGTCGTCGAGGTGCGTGGCGACCTGTCCGATTTCATCCGCGCGCCCGACATCTCCGTGGCGCGCCGAGAGATCGCCTTCGCCGACGCGCCGCATGGTGAGTGTCATGCGCTCGAGTGGCGAGAACACGCCGCGCGCGAGCCAGAGGAACACCGGCACGGAAAGCGCGAGCACGCCGGTCAGCGCCGCAAAGCCCCACCAGATGGCCTCGCGCTTGGCGGTGGCGAAGGGGGCTTCCAGAAAGCCCACGTAAAGCATGCCCACACGCTTGCCGAAGCTGTCGGTCAGCGGCAGGTAGCCCGAGATGTACCAGTCGTTGACCACGAAAGCGCGGTCGAGCCAGGTCTGACCTTCGCCCAGCACCGCCTGGCGCACGACGGCGGACACCCGTGTGCCCAGGGCGCGCACGTCCTCGAAAAGGCGCACGTTGGTCGAGACACGGACGTCTTCCAGAAAGAGCGTCGCGGTACCCTGCGCCTCGCCGCCTGTGACGGCGTTGAGGTAGACGAGCGCGTTGATCGTGTCGATGAAGTCGAGGTTCCGGTTCAAAAGGATGCCGCCCACCAGCACGCCTTCGTGGCCCCCGACGGTCACCGGGCTTGCCGAATGCACGACCATGCCCCGGTCCTCGACCGTGCGGTCGGTTGGCACGGCAGCTTCGGTTTCGATCAGGTCGAAGCGGGCTTCTTCGGCGAGCGCCGGTGACAGCCCCTCAAGGTCGTCCGCCGAGAAAATGTCGATCTCGGTCGCTGCCCGCCCATCGAGCCCGGCGCGTATGACAGGCCAGTCCGCGGCCTGCCGGGCGGCCACATCACCCGTGTTTGGCAGGTAGAACATGAAATCCAGCCCAAGCTCGGCGCGCTTTTCCGCAAAGAACGGGTCTTGTGCGTCGGGCCCTGCCCGAAGCACAGCGGCGAAGGCGGTGGATTCCGCCACCCCTTTCAACTCGTCGCCCGTGCCGGCCATGATCCGGGCAAGGTATTGCTCGGCGATGCGCAGATCGCTTTCCACCTTGGCGATCAGCAGCTTGTCATAATCCGCCGTCCAGCGGGTCATGACCAAAAGCAGCACGAGCGGCAGCAGAAGCACCAGAGGCGCGAGTGCCAGAAACAACAGTCTGAGACGCACAGATCGCATGGGCACCAGCCTATCGGGCTTTCCGCCACTCCGCCAAGCCCCGGTTGCAGCGGACAGAATGTCCCGTTTCGGAGGCCCTGCATAAACGCGTATGGACAGGCTGACCGACGCTGCCGAGCGAAACACTTTGAACTGGCACTCGAGCGCAAAGATTGTCAGATATCAACGCATAAGACGGGAGGGTTCATCCGCTTGATCGACCTATGGGAGGGTCTCAGACAGGCATTCTGGCTTGTGGCGACTGCCGATCCCGAATTGGCGGAGATCGCCTTGCGTTCGCTGCGCATCACGCTGTCGGCGCTGGTGCTTGCCTGCCTGATCGCGCTGCCGCTGGCGGCGTTGCTGGCGGTGAAACGGTTTCGTCTTCGCCGCACGGTCATTGCCATCCTGAACGCCCTGATGGGGCTGCCGCCGGTGGTCGTCGGATTGGTCGTCTATGTCATCCTGTCGCGGTCCGGCCCGCTAGGTGCCCTGGGACTTCTTTTCACACCGACGGCGATGATCATCGCGCAGATGATCGTCATCGTGCCCTTGATTGCCAGCATTGCGCACCAGTCGCTGCGCGAGCTTTGGCACGAGTATCACGATCTGCTGATCTCGATGAATGTGACCCAAGGCCAGAAGATGCGGACGCTTCTTTGGGACGCGCGCCGCGCGCTTCTGACCGCCGCGCTGGCAGGCTTCGGGCGCGGCATCGGCGAGGTGGGCGCGATCATGATCGTCGGAGGCAACATCGACCATGTCACGCGGGTGTTGACCACGGCCATCGCGCTGGAGACCGGCAAGGGCGAGTTTGCGCTGGCGTTGGCGTTGGGGTTCGTGCTGATCGCGCTGGCGATTGCCGTGAACCTGACCATCCACTGGCTTGGCCAGACCGAACGGGAGGGGCGTTGGTGAGCGAGCTTTTTCCCCTCTCCGTGAAAGGCGCGGTGACACGGCGGCACGGCAAGGTGCTGGTCGGCCCCGTGGACCTCGAACTGGACGGCGCGGGCACCTGCGTCATCCTCGGACCCAACGGGGCAGGGAAGACATCGCTGTTGCGGCTTCTCCATGGTACCGCCCGGCTGCATGCGGGCGAGATCACCTGGGGCTGTGGAACCGAGGCCGCCCGCAATGCGCAGGCCTTCGTCTTTCAGCGCCCGGTCATGCTTAGGCGCAGCGTGGGCGAGAATCTGGCCTATCCGCTAAGGCTGCGCGGTACTCCCCGGACGGAGGCGCGCGCGCGCGCCCGGGACTGGGCGGCGCGTGTCGGGTTATCCGGGCTTTTCGACCGGCAGGCGACGGTGCTGTCAGGCGGCGAGCAACAGAAACTGGCCACCGCGCGCGCCCTGATCGGCGACCCGGGGCTTTTGTTCCTGGACGAACCCACCGCGTCGCTGGACGGGCGCGCGACCCGTGAGATGGAAGAGATACTCGCCAAGGCGCGCGCTAATGGCACGCGGCTTGTGCTGTCGACCCACGATATGGGACAAGCGCGCCGTTTGGCCGATCGGGTGATCTTCCTCCTCGGCGGCAAGGTTCACGAAGAGGGCGCGGCCGAAGGCTTCTTCTCGGCGCCCCGAACCCCCGAAGCCCAGGCCTTTCTGAAAGGAGACATAGTGGAATGATGCGGCGGTTTTTTCTGGCGATGGTGGTGGCGCTCTCGGCGACGGCAGCAACGGCTCAGGACGCGATGAGGATGGCGGTGACGACGTCCTTTCACAATTCCGGACTGGCGGATGTCCTTCTGCCGGTGATCGCCGAAGAGACCGGCGTGGAGGTGCAGCTTCTGGTCGTGGGAACGGGGCAGGCGCTGAAGCTTGGGCAGGCGGGCGATGTCGATGCCATTCTTGTCCACTCCCGCGCCGCCGAAGAGGCTTTCGTTGCTGAGGGCTATGGCACCCACCGGCGCGAGATCATGTACAACGATTTCGTCCTGATCGGGCCCGGCGCAGACCCGGCGGGTGTGGCAGGCGCGGCGACCGCCAGCGAGGGCCTGCAGGCCATCGCGGAAGCGGAGGCGCCCTTTGTCAGCCGGGGCGACGACAGCGGCACGCACAAGAAAGAGCTGGCGCTTTGGCAGGACGCCGGGTTGGCGCCCACCGGCGCTTGGTACAATGCCGTGGGCGCGGGCATGGGAGCGGCGCTCAACACGTGCGTCGGGCTTGATGCCTATATCCTGTCGGACCGGGCAAGCTGGCTGAACTTCGGCAACAAGGGCGCGCATCGCATCTTGTTCGAAGGCGATCCGGTGCTTTTCAACCAATACGCCTATCTGCCGGTGAACCAGGGCCGGCATGCGCACGTGAAGGCGGAGCTTGCGATGAAGCTGGAAACCTGGCTGACATCAGAGCGGGCGGCCGAGTTGATCAATGACTACAAAATCGACGGCGAACCGCTTTTTGTCTTCAACGCCAAGTGAGCGAATTGCGCGCCTCCCGGCGCACGCGATTTTTTGCTTGGGGCGCTGCCCCAAACCCCGGGATATTTCCAGGTCGATGGAAACGAAGCCGCTTTCTTCCTGTTAGAAATACTCCGGGGAGCGCGAGGGGCAGCGCCCCTCGCCAAAGCATCGCGTGCGCCGGGAGGTGCGCAATTGGATCGGTCTCAGGTTTCGCCGATGTCGCCGTGGATGGCGAATTGCTCGAGGCCCGCGTCCTGAGCTTCGATGACGCGGAAGGCTTCGCGCACGCCGGCCTCGGTCAGGTCGCGCGAGACGGTCAGGAGCGTGTTCGGATCGTGCTCGTCGCAGAGCTCGGCCATTTGCGCGATTTCCTCTTTTGCGACCGGCAGCGCGGCCTCGACCGAGGGGGCGTCGTAATAGGTCACGAAGTGCTGGGCGAGAAGGGCGATCAGCGTTTCGACCTCGCTAGCTTCGATGGCCGTGACCGCGACGAAGGTGGCGCGCCCGCCTGTTTCCAGCCCGAACCAGCCGTTGGCGAAGGCCTGGCGCGCCTTGCCTGCCAGATCGCCCTCGGTCCAGTTCGAGAACTCGAAGCCGCCCGAAATGCACCATTCGCCGGTGCGCGCGGGGCTTGCGAAGACGCGCTGGTCGCTTTCGTCGAAATGAATGGCGCGGGCGAGTTTCACGGCCGGTCCTCCAGAAGATCGGTGAGTGGGATAAGATGGGTCGTCTCGTCGTCGCGGAGGAGCATCCCGAAGGCTTCATCGACGCCGAGGAACGTGCCGGAGAGATCGCCGCGCGTGGCCGGCTCGCCGATCCCATGGGCCAGCCCGCGCCACTCGGCCGCGAGCCCGCGTGGTCCCTCGTCTTCCCATCGGGTGATCCAGCCGAGCGTGTGCCGCGCCCAGGCCTCGATCAGGGCGGGCGGCGCGATGTCGGCGCAGCCTTCGGAGAAAAGCGCTGTTTGGTCGGGGGTTGCGCCAGTGTCTTCGTGTTCGGGGATGAGCGGCATCGTCCAGCCGACAACCAGCCAATCGGGCAACGCTTCGGGATCTTCGGTCGAGGCGAGGACGCGGAACCGGCCGCAGGCGGCGCCGTTCACGCGAATGCCACCGTCCCAGTCAAGGTGCACCGCGACCTCGGGCGGTGCCAGCGCGCCAAGGGCGTTTTGCAGGCCAACGCCGCAGAGGGGCAGCATGATCATCGCGTCCCTGAGCGGCACCTCGGGGGCGAAGACCAGCGCGGCCTCGACACGGTCGGCGGCCAGGATGTAGGCGATCAGCCCGGCATCGCAGCCAAGGGCCGCGCGCCGTGCCGCGTGGCCAAGCGCGGCGTCTGTCGCGGCTTCGCCCCACATAAGCGGTGGAAATGTGAGGTCCGCTTCGCTCACGCGGCCCCCTCGGTCACCAGTGTGGCGGCGATGTTCTGAAACGCCTTCGCCTGCGCGCTGTCGGGCTGGCTGACCGTGATCGGCGCGCCGCCGTCTGCCGCCAATCGGATCTGCAGATCGAGCGGGACTTCGGCCAAGAGCGGCACGCCCAGTTTCTGAGCCTCTGCCGCCACGCCGCCATGACCGAAGACATGCTCTTCATGGCCGCAGTTCGAACAGATGTGCGTCGACATGTTTTCGATCATGCCCAGGATCGGCACGTTCAACTGCTGGAACATGTCGATGCCCTTTCGCGCGTCCAGAAGCGCCACGTCCTGCGGCGTCGAGACGATGATCGCGCCCGTGACCTCTGCCTTCTGCGCCAGTGTCATCTGCACATCACCGGTGCCGGGCGGCAGGTCGACCAGAAGCACGTCGAGCGCGCCCCATTGCACCTGCATCATCATCTGCTGAAGCGCGCCCATCAGCATCGGGCCGCGCCAGACGACGGCCTGGTCTTCGTTCGTCATGAGCCCGATCGACATCATCGTGACGCCATGGTTGCGCATCGGCAGGATGATCTTGCCATCGGGGCTGGCCGGCCGTCCGCTGACGCCCAGCATCCGCGGCTGCGAGGGGCCATAGACATCGGCGTCCAGAAGGCCCACGCGCCGCCCCTGCTGGGCCAGCGCACAGGCCAGGTTGGCCGCAACGGTGGATTTGCCGACGCCGCCCTTGCCGCTGGCGATCGCAACGATGCGCTCGACGCCCGGGATCTTCTCGGGCCCCTTGGGCTCGGCCGGTCGACTGGGTTTCAGATCTGGAGGCGCGGCGGGCGCGGTGTGCCCGGTCATCACGATCGAGACCTGCGAGACGCCGTCGAGCTTGGCCAAAGCGGCCTCTGCTTCCGCCTTCACGGCTTCGTAGGCCTGTGCCTGGCTTGGCGGGATTTCCATTACGAAGCGCACGGCGCCGTCGTCGGAAAGATTGAGCGCACGCACGACACCGCTTGCAACGATGTCGCCGCCCGCAACGGGGTCGGTGATCGTCTTCAGGGCCGCGGTCACACTGTCTCTGTCAAGCGCCACGGTCATCAGTCCCCTTTCAATGTTCCGGTGACCTCGTGGGTCATGCCCAGGTCTTCGATGGTCACCACGGCTTTGACGGAATAGGATTTGCCGTCCGTGTCTGCGTTCCTGAGCGCCTCTTCGATGGCCTGCTGCGAGGTCACGCCGACCTGTTTCAGAAACTTGCGCATCGACATGTTGAAATCGTTGCTCATGAGGTTTGTCCTTCGGTGATGTTTGACGAACCGGGCGACGCGTGCCTAGGCTGGGGCCTATGAGACGCTTTGCCGTGATCCTGTTGATGGTGGTGCTGTCCGGGCCGGTCTTGGCCGAGGACAAGCTGGTGCGGGTCCAAGCGCCGCAGGCGCTGATGGACACCGGATTGCTCAAGTTCGCGCTGCCGCGCTTTTCGCTGAAGACCCAGGTGCGCATCGAATATGTACCCGAGGGCGCGGAGGCCGATTTGGTCATCGGCGACACGGGCCGCGCAATCTTTCAGGGGCCGAACCAGGTTTGGAAGATGGATGTCCGAAGCGCCGATCATCCCGGCACCAAGCAACTGGCGGATTGGCTGGCGTCCGACGTGGGCCAGCGCACGATTGCGAGCTATGCGCCTGATGGCACGACGCTGTTTGGTCCGCCGCAGGCAGAGGCCCGCGTGGTGGTCGAGGTGACCTTGGACGGGGATGCCGAGCTTGGGCACAAGGTCAGTCGCGAGAAATGCACTCGCTGCCACGCGGTCGACGAGGCCACGAAAGGATGGGGTATCGGTTCCACACCGTCCTTCGGCGTGCTGCGGTCGCTCCATGACTGGGAGGGACGTTTCGCGGCCTTCTATGCACTGAACCCGCATCCAGCGTTCACGCAGATCGAAGACGTCACCGACCCGTTCCCGATGGATCGACCATCGCCCATCGCGCCCGTCGAACTCACGTTCGACGAGTTGCAGGCGATGCTGGCCTATGTGGCCGCGATGCCTGCCGCCGATCTTGGGAAACCGCTCGACCATCAGTGATCCTTGCGGTCGCTGTAGTAATCATCCGTCGTCCGTGGACGCGGGCGCTCGCCGCTGGCGAACGGGTTGTTTTCGGAATGGAACTGCGCATTGACCCGGCAATCGTCGCACATCTGGATCATCCGAAGCTTTTCGGGATCGGTGAACATCGAATGGCCGGTAAGCTTTTCGGTGATCCGGTCGATGGCGGATTTCGAGCCGAAAAGGCTGCCGCATTCGACACAGGCGAAGGGCTCTTCCTCGTTCAGGACCTCTTGCGACAGCGCAGCCTCGGTCAGGTTCAGCCGCGGCGCGTAAGTGATTGCGTCTTCAGGGCAAATATTGGCGCAATGCCCGCATTGCAGGCAGGCGTCTTCCTGAAAACGAAGCTGCGGTTTGTCCGGGTTGTCGCCGAGCGCGCCCGAGGGGCAGAGCGACACGCAGGAAAGGCAGAGCGTGCAGGCCTCGGTATCGACCAGCACCGCGCCGTAGGGTGCGCCGTCCGGTAGGTCGAGCGCGTCCTTTTCCGGGTGGAGCGCGCGGGCGGCCTGCCGCGTGATCTGGCGGCGGGTGCCCATGGGGCGCACCGGGGTTTCGACCGGGGCCGGGGCGTTGGCGTCGTAAAGCGCATCCGACATGGCGTCGGGGTCGGGCGTGTCGAGGATGGCGATGCGGTCCGCCCCGCCGATGGCCTGGGCAAGGGTGGTCTGGGCGTCGAGTGCGGCGCGGTCGGCGCCGGGTCCGGGCAGCAGCGTCAAATGGGCAAAGCCCGCGGCGAGCGCCGCGATGGCTTCGGCATGACCGAACGCGCCGATGGCCGACATCTCGAGCGGGATCACATCTGACGGAAGCCCGCGCCCGTGGCGGGCTGCGAGGCGGATCATCTCGGCCCCGTGGGCATCGTGCACCAGAAGGCGGGGCGCGGTGCCGCCTGCCTCCAGATATGCCTTGGCCAACGTCTGGACGCGAAGCATCGTCAGATCGACGGGCGGCGCGTCATAGGTGACTGCGCCGGACGGGCAGGCTGCGGAACAAGCGCCGCAGCCCGCGCAGATCATCGGGTCGATGGTCACGTGTTCGCCCGCCGGTGTGATCGCGCCCGTGGGGCAGAGATCGAGGCAGCGCGTGCAGCCCGTCTGCTCGGCCCGTGAATGCGCGCAAAGCGTTTGTTCGACCCTGACGTAAAGTGGTTTTTCGAAGGTGCCGACCATGTGGGACGCGTCCATCACTGCCTTCGCGACCGAGGGCGAGTGGCCGGGATCGGCGCGGAGGTAGCCTTCGCGCTTTTCATGCGCCGGGAAGAGCGGCTGGTCGCCCCTGAGATCCAGAAGGATATCGCATTCGGATTGCCCGCCGTCGCGCGGCTCGCTCAGCGTGAAGCCGCCGCGCCCGCCGGGGTTGATTTGCTGAAGCGCGTCGATCACGACCGAGAACTGGCCGAACGCGCCACCCGCACGGCGCAGTTTGCCGACGATGACGTCATAGTCCCGGGTGTCCGGCAGGTCGTCGGCGCTTTCGATCAGGACAGTCACGCCGAGGTGGTCCTTGAGCTGGTCTGCCGCCGCCAGGGCGACCTCGGCCGGGCCAAGGATCAGGCACAGCCCCTCCGAGATGACATCGACGGTCTTCGCCGGGCGCGCGGGCAACTGCGCCTCGGCCACAAGTGCGGACATTTTGGGCAGTTTGGAGGCCGGATCCGCGCTCCAACCGGCGCGGTCGCGGAGGTCCAGGACGGGCGGAGCGTCGACACCCAACTCGTCGGCCAGAACCTCGAACACACGCGCCTCCTGGGTGCAGCAAAAAATTGCATCGCCCTCCTGAAGTGCGGCAGCGGCCTTGTCGATCTGGGCCGTGCAAAGGGCGGTGCAGGGCTTTCGCACCTCTAGCCCGGTGGTCTGGGCAAGGCCTTCCGAATCCAGCGAAAGGCTGCCCGCACAATCACATGTTATCAGAGACTTAGCCATGTCTTGACCCCCCATTAAAGCGCCCGAAATTCTGGCGTTCGGCGCAGTGCGCGCCATAGGCTAGACACAAATCCACGAATGTCACAATCGCTTTTGCAGTTTGGAAAATTGCCGATTCGATCGACTGAAACAGGCCCGAACGCTGCCGTGATTCGCCGCAGGTGCGAAAGGCTCAAACCCGATTTTTTTGCTCGGATTAGACAAAACGTCCAAATGACCGGTGCGGGGGGCGTGCCAAGGTCCAAATTGACCATTTGCGTCTGCTGGCAGCGATTTCATGCAGAAAGTGCTTTGAATGTACGCAGACTTCGTATGAACTCGAATTAGGGAGCACTTCTGAATGTATCACAATCCGCGGGCGTACAGCGTTTTGCCAATCGGCGTGATTTTGCGCCGTGCGCCCGGTGTGACCAAGTGGCAGAAATGGACATGGACGGCGAGCAGCGTTTTGCCCAACGCAGGGCCTGCCGACTGGCGAGAGTTGCGCCGGGACGGCGAAACCGTCGAGTACCATGCCGATACCGTTCCGCTGGAACTCCATGGCGCCGAGGCCGAGGCGTATTTGCACGAGCTGACGGCGGAAGTGCCTTGCGTCTATGTCGTGATGCGCCTGGGCGCCGGTGAGCGGCCGCTGGACATCGTTCTGGTGACGGCCTCGCCCTATGAAGCGCAAGATTATACCGACAGCGGCGAGGAGATCGTCGAGAAGGTTGCGATGCCGCCCTTGTTGAAGGCGCAGGTGCAGGCCTTCGTCGATGAGTTCTATCAGGAAGAGGAATTCGTCAAACGCAAGCGCGACAAAAAGCGCGTCGATCTGGTGCAGGATGGCATCGGCGATCCGCGCATCGGCAAGGCGGCGGACATTTATGCCTCGCCCGCACAACTGCGGAGGCGGATGCAATGAGCGATTTCTGGTCCCGCCGCCGTGATGCCGTTGCCGAGGAAGCGCGCGCCGAAGAGGCCGCGCTGCAGGCCGAAGAAGCCGCTGCTGCCGAGGCCACGATTGCCGAGAAGAGCGACGAGGACATTCTGGCCGACCTGGACCTGCCCGAGCCCGAGGCGCTGGAGAGCCCCGAGGCGGTGCGCGACTTCCTGGCGTCGGCCGTGCCGCAGCGGCTGAAGACCCGCGCGTTGCGTCAGTTGTGGAAGCTGAACCCGGTGCTGGCCAATCTGGACGGTCTTGTGGACTATGGCGAAGACTTCACCGATGGCGCGACTGTGATCGAGAATTTGCAGACGGCCTATCAGGTGGGCAAGGGCATGCTCAAGCACGTCGAGGCTTTGGCGGCGAACGCGGACGACGCGGAAGGTGATGTTGCCGAGGTCGATGTCGCTGACGAAGACGACGCTGGTGCCGAGGAAGAGCCCACGGTGGCGGTGACCGAAGTCGCAGACGAGGCACCTGAAGTGGTGCAGAGCATCATACCTGACGAAGAGCCAGACGCAGAAATACCGCCCGCACGTCGCCGCATGAGTTTTCAGTTCGAGGCGCAGGCATGAGCGAAGAGATGACCATGACAGCCGAAACGACGCCCGCCATCGCGGAAGAAGACCGGATGCGCGCCGATCTTTACAATTTCCTGGGCGTGATCCTGGCCCGACCGGCGGACGAGTTGATGCTGGCGCAGACGAAATCGCTTTCGGGCGACGAGAGCGAGTTGGGGCAGGCGATTACAACGCTCGCCAAGGTCGCCGCATTGTCGAAGCCGCGCGCAGTGGAATCCGAATACAACAAGCTTTTCATTGGTCTGGGGCGAGGCGAGCTTCTGCCGTATGCGTCCTACTATCTGACCGGCTTCCTGAACGAGAAACCGCTGGCGATCCTGCGCCAGGACATGATCGCCAATGGCATGGCGCGGGCCGACAACGTGTTCGAGCCGGAAGACAATATCGCCAGCCTGATGGAGATGATGGGCGCGATGATCGTCGGCCGGTTCGACAAGCCCGCCGACCTGGAACGGCAGCGGACGTTCTTCAACAAGCATATCGCGCCATGGGCCGCGCATTTTTATTCCGATCTCGAAGGGGCGAAGAACTCGGTGTTCTACGCGCCTGTCGGCACGCTGGGCCGGCTGTTCATGGAGATCGAGACCGAAGCTTTCCGCCTTGGCGGATAGGTGAAGCCGACTGCGCGCTGGCGCAGTCATGAAGGTGGCGGGTGACCGTCGCGAAACCACAAGCAAAGGAGGCTTGTGACATGGCAGAGAAGGAAACGGTTCGTCGCCGCGACTTTCTGAAAATGGCCGGAACGACGGCGCCCATCGCGGCGGTGGCTGTGACGACCACTGGCACGACCGCCGAAGCGGCGGAGCCGGACCTGTCCCGCGAGACCATGCAGGACACCGCGCATACGCGTGCCTACTTCGACACGGCGCGGTTCTAGCGCCTGACTAAGACGACAGCGCCCGATCCCGGATCGGACGAGGTCATGAGCGGTTCAAGGCGACTGGTTGCGTGAGGCCCGACTGCCAAGAGCCAAGTGAAGTCCAAGCGAGCAGGGGCAATGGCCCCAAGCAAGCAAGGGAGGAAGACAATGCTTAGGAAAAAGACCAACGGGGTAGCGAGACGCCCCCAGCGGACTTCGATCCTGTCCGAGGCGGCGAATGCCTCGGTAGACCGCCGCGCGTTCCTGCGCGGGTCAGGTCTGGCCATCGGCGGTTTGGCAGCGATTGCCGCGACCGGTGGCACCGTCACACAGGCGACTGCGCAATCCGCAGGCGTCGGTGCGGTTGAATTGAAGAAATCCGTTTGTACACACTGCTCGGTCGGCTGCACGGTCGTCGCCGAGGTTTCGGACGGCGTCTGGGTGGGCCAGGAGCCCGGCTGGGACAGCCCGTTCAACCTTGGTGCCCATTGTGCCAAAGGCGCGGCAGTGCGCGAACATGCTCATGGCGAGCGCCGCCTGAAGTACCCGATGAAGAAAGAGGGTGGCGAGTGGAAGCGCATCAGCTGGGAACAGGCGATCGACGAGATCGGCAACGGCATGATGCAGATCCGGGACGAAAGTGGTCCGGACAGCGTCTACTGGCTGGGCTCGGCCAAGCACAACAACGAGCAGGCCTATCTGTTCCGCAAGTTTGCGGGCTACTGGGGGACGAACAACGTCGACCACCAGGCACGGATCTGCCACTCGACCACGGTTGCAGGTGTTGCGAACACATGGGGCTACGGCGCCATGACCAACAGCTACAACGACATCCACAACTCCAAGGCCATCTTCATCATCGGCGGCAATCCGGCCGAGGCGCACCCAGTCTCGCTGCTCCATGTTCTGCGCGCGAAAGAGCAGAACAACGCGCCGTTGATCGTCTGTGACCCGCGGTTTACGCGCACGGCGGCCCATGCCGACGAATTCGTGCGGTTCCGTCCCGGCACCGACGTCGCTCTGGTCTGGGGTATCCTCTGGCACATCTTCGAGAACGGTTGGGAGGACAAAGAGTTCATCCGCACCCGTGTCTGGGGCATGGACCAGATCAAGGAAGAAGTCGCCAAGTGGACGCCCGAAGAGGTCGAGCGTGTGACCGGCACCCCCGGTTCGCAGCTTCGCCGCGTGGCGCGCACCATGGCCAACAACCGCCCCGGCACCGTGATCTGGTGCATGGGTGGCACCCAGCACACCAACGGCAACAACAACACGCGCGCTTACTGCGTGCTGCAGTTGGCGCTGGGCAACATGGGCGCATCGGGCGGTGGTACGAACATCTTCCGCGGCCATGACAACGTGCAGGGCGCGACGGACCTTGGGGTTCTCTCGCACACGCTGCCGGGCTACTATGGTCTGTCGGCCGGGTCGTGGGCTCACTGGGCACGCGTCTGGGGCGAGGACCTGGATTGGCTGAAAGGTCAGTTCGCCACCATCAAGGGCGCGGACGGCAAGGACAAGCCGCTGATGAACCAGTCGGGCATTCCGGTGTCACGCTGGATCGACGGCGTCTTGGAAGACCCCGACAACATGGACAACCCCGACAAGGTGCGGGCCATGGTCCTTTGGGGTCACGCGCCGAACTCGCAGACCCGCATGGTCGAGATGAAGACCGCGATGGAGCAACTGGATATGCTGGTCGTGATCGACCCCTATCCGACCGTCTCTGCCGTGCTTCATGACCGCGCCGATGGTGTCTATCTGCTGCCGGCGTGTACGCAGTTCGAGACCTATGGCTCGGTCACGGCGTCCAACCGCTCGATCCAGTGGCGCGAGAAGGTTGTCGATCCGCTCTTCGAATCGAAGACCGATCACGAGATCATCGGGCTCTTCGCCAAGAAGTTCGGGTTCCACGACCGGATCTTCCGCAACATCTCGATCGAAGATGACGGGGTCACCCCCAACATCGAAGATACGCTGCGCGAGATCAACCGCGGCATGTGGACGGTTGGCTATACCGGCCAGTCTCCGGAGCGGCTCAAGCTGCACATGGAGAACCAGCATACCTTCGACCGCACGACGCTTCAGGCGATCGGCGGTCCGGCCGACGGCGACTACTATGGTCTGCCATGGCCTTGCTGGGGAACGGCCGACATGGGTCACCCGGGCACACCCAACCTTTACGACATGTCCAAGCCGGTCTCTGAAGGCGGTCTGACATTCCGGGCGCGCTTCGGCGTCGAGCGGGATGGCGACAACCTTCTGGCCGACGGTGTCTATTCGGTGAATTCGGAAATCCAGGACGGATATCCCGAGTTCACCATGCAGATGCTGATGGACCTTGGTTGGGACGGCGACCTGACGGAAGAGGAACGCGCGGCGATCGATGCCGTCGCGGGGCCGAAGACCAACTGGAAGACCGACCTTTCGGGCGGCATCCAGCGGGTTGCGATCAAGCACGAGTGCGCGCCCTTCGGGAACGCGAAAGCCCGTGCGGTCGTCTGGACCTTCCCCGACCCGATACCGCTCCACCGCGAGCCTCTGTACACCAACAGACGCGACCTGGTGGCGGATTATCCGACCTACGAGGACCGGAAGTTCTATCGTCTGCCGACGATGTACGCTTCCATCCAGAAGCAGGACTTCTCGAAGGATTATCCGATGATCCTCACATCCGGCCGTCTGGTCGAATATGAGGGCGGCGGGGACGAGTCGCGTTCGAACCCGTGGCTGGCGGAACTCCAGCAAGACATGTTCGTCGAAATCAACCCGCGGGACGCCAATAACCTTGGTGTGCGGGATGGCGCGCAGGTCTGGGTCGAAGGTCCGGAAGGCGGCAAGGTCAAAGTGATGGCCATGGTCACCAACCGAGTGGGTGAGGGCGTTGCCTTCATGCCGTTCCACTTCGGCGGTCACTTCCAAGGCGAAGATCAGAGGTCGAAATACCCCGACGGGGCCGACCCCTATGTCTTGGGTGAATCCACCAACACAGCTCAGACTTACGGGTATGACTCGGTCACGCAGATGCAAGAGACCAAGGCCACGCTCTGTAAGATCTGGTCGGCATAAGGAGGAAGAGAGAAATGGCAGCAAGAGCAAAATTTCTCTGCGACGCCGAGCGCTGCATTGAGTGTAATGCCTGCGTAACGGCGTGTAAGAACGAGCACGAGGTGCCGTGGGGGATCAACCGCCGAAGGGTGGTCACGATCCAGGACGGTGACCCTGGTGAGCGTTCGATCTCGGTCGCCTGTATGCACTGTTCGGATGCGCCTTGTATGGCGGTTTGTCCGGTCGACTGCTTCTATCAGAACGAAGAAGGGGTCGTCCTGCATTCGAAGGATCTGTGCATCGGGTGCGGTTACTGCTTCTATGCGTGCCCCTTCGGCGCGCCGCAGTTCCCGCAGGCCGGCAACTTCGGCAGCCGCGGCAAGATGGACAAATGTACCTTCTGTGCCGGTGGTCCGGAAGAAACGCACTCGACGGCCGAGTTCGCCAAATACGGGCGGAACCGGATCGCCGAAGGCAAGCTTCCGATCTGTGCCGAGATGTGTTCCACCAAGGCGCTTTTGGCGGGTGATGGCGACGTCGTGTCGGCTATCTACCGCGAGCGTGTGGTCGCCCGCGGCTTCGGCTCGGGCGCCTGGGGTTGGGGCACCGCCTACGACCAGAAGGACGGCTGATCCGTTCGTAAGAAAGGAAGGCGCGGGGGCACCCCCCGCGTCCTCCATTTCCGGAACCAGACCGTCGAGAGTGGTCTGGCCTTCAACGTTGAAATTCCGTTCCGCTTTCGCTTTGCGACTGCGGAACCGCAGCACAGACCGAGGACAACCATGCGTGCCGTTCTGACACTGATCCTGGCCCTTTTTCTGGCTTTCCCCGCAGTCGCCCAGGAGGCATCCCCCGAACCCGACCGATCCGCGACCGGTGGCGCCCAGACGCTTGAAGACATCATGGCGCGGCAACGCGGCGAGCAGGTCGATAATAGCTTCCGCCAGACCTTTGGCGACCCGGACAGCGCGGCTGGCATCGCGCAGCAATTGGGCACGCTTGGCGGCGCCTCCGACCCCGACCTTTGGCGCGCGCTTCGCTTCAACGAAGCCGATATTTCGGTGTCGGCCGGTGGTGATGTCGCCAAGGTGCTGGTGCAGGACGGCGGCATGGCGTGGTACGAGTTCCGCTCGGGCCCGCTGGCAACCTACGGCGGGCTTCTGCTTTTGGGCACCATTGGATTGCTTTGCCTGTTTTTCCTGGCCCGTGGCAGAATACGCATCGACGAGCCGCTTACCGGGCGCACGGTGGTCCGCTTCCAATTCGTCGAACGGCTGGCCCATTGGATGCTTGCCGGGTCGTTCATCTTGCTGGGCTTCACCGGGCTCTTCGTCAAATACGGACGTGACTATATCGCGCCCTACCTGGGCAAGGACTTCAACGCGGTCCTGCTGGAAGGATCGAAGTTCGTCCACAACAACGTGGCCTGGGTCTTCATGCTGGCCCTTGTGATGGTGTTCTTCATGTGGGTCTGGCACAACTTTCCGAACCGCACCGACCTGACATGGTTCGCGCAAGCGGGTGGCATCATTGGCAAAAAGCATCCACCCGCCAAGAAGTTCAATGCCGGTCAGAAGCTCATCTTCTGGAGCGTCATTCTTCTGGGCGGCTCGATCTCGATCTCGGGGTTGTCGCTGTTGTTCCCCTTCGAACTGCCGCTCTTCGCCAAGACGTTTGCCGTGCTCAATAATGTCGGCGTTCCCGGATGGTTCGGCATGGCACCGCTGCCAACGGTGCTCGCCCCGCAGGAAGAGATGCAACTGGCCCAGGCCTGGCACGCGATTGTCAGCTTCGTGCTGATGGCCATCATCATTGCGCACATATATATCGGCT
This sequence comes from Paracoccaceae bacterium, assembly GCA_030065075.1. Classification (GTDB taxonomy): domain Bacteria; phylum Pseudomonadota; class Alphaproteobacteria; order Rhodobacterales; family Rhodobacteraceae; genus JAJDOD01. The sequence continues at coordinate 20,619 of JASJDQ010000050.1, forward strand.
CGATTGGGATGGAGGGCGCATACGATGCCATGGGCTCGGGCGAGGTGGACGAGGCCTGGGCGCATCAGCACCACTCGCTTTGGCTGGACGAGGTCAAGGCGAAGGCCGAGGACGCCGCGTCCGCATCCGGCAGGGCGACACCTGCTGAGTGAGCCTTGCCGATGCCGCGAATATTCTGCCGCCTGCTTTCGGTGCCGCTGCTTTTCTTGGCGGCGGCACCCGCTGTGGCCGAGGACTTCACCACCTATAAGGGCCACGGTGGCCCCGTCATGGCGCTGGATGTTTCCCCGGACGGGCAATTGGCTTCGGCGAGCTTTGACAACGCTGTCGGGACATGGCCCGGACCCACATGGCTGGATGGGCACGATGCGGCGGTGACGGCGGTCGATTTCTCGCAAGCGCCCGCGCTCCTCTCGGGCGGCGATGATTTCCGCGTCCTTTACTGGCCCGCCGACCGGTCCGCGCCGGTGGAACTGACCAAGCATCAAGGCAAGATCGGCGCCATTGCGACGGACCCGGGCACGGGCCGGATCGCCACGGCCAGTTGGGACGGCTCGATCCGGCTATTTGATACGACGGACGCGGCACAACCCGATTTCACGATGCAAGAGCTTCTGGGCCATCGTTCCAGCGTCACGGACGTGGCCTTTTCCTCGGACGGGCGGCTTTTCTCGACCTCGTCTGATGGCACCTTGCGCGTCTGGGAGGGATCGGGGGGACAGTTGGCCTCGCGGATCCTTGTGAACCAGGGCTTCGGGATCAATCGTCTGATCGTCACCGACGCGTGGATCGCCTACGGCGCTGTCGATGGCGCGACCCGGGTCGTTGACCACGAGGGGCAAGAGATCGCGGATTTCACGCTGGACCGACGCCCCATCCTGTCGATGGATTATCATGCCGGGACGAACCAGCTTGGGGTGGGCGATGGTCACGGGTTCATCATGATGATCGATACAGCCGAATGGAAGATCACCCGCGATTTTCGCGCCATGCGGCAGGGGCCGGTCTGGGCGCTGGCGTTTTCGAACAATGGCGCGGTCATGCACGCAGGCGGCATCGAGGACGTGATTTATGCCTGGCCGGTCGAGCTTCTGGATCAATACGACCCTGTGGGCGGCGAGACACGCTCGTTCCTGCGGGCCGCCGACAGCATGCCCAACGGCGAGCGGCAGTTCATGCGGAAATGCTCGATCTGCCATGCACTGGACCCCGGGCCGTCGCGCAAGGCCGGGCCGACGCTTCACGGCGTCTTCGGGCGTCGCGCCGGGACGGTGCCGGAGTACAGATATTCGCCGACACTGGACGGATCCGAGATCATCTGGTCCACTGAAACCATCAATGCGCTGTTCGAAACGGGACCGGACCACTATATTCCAGGCTCGAAGATGCCGATGCAGGTCATTGCAAAGCCCTCGGACCGGGCTGATCTGATCGCCTTCCTCAAAAGCGCCACGGCCAAGGAGTAAACCAGATGAAAGCCATGCTGACAGGGTTTGCAGCCATCGTCATCCTCTCTGTCGCGGCCTACTACGGCCTTCAACAGATGGGATTTTCGAGCAAAGACGTCTATTCAAGCGAAAACGTTCGCCTGGATTGACCCGGATGGTGCTGGCGGCGGAGAAGGACGCAGAGAACGACGCCCGGCCCCAGTCCAGGCTGGCCGGTGCCTCGGTGCTTGTGGTCGACGACGAGCCGGGCATGCGCAACTTCCTGGCCAAGACGCTGGGTCCGCGGGTTCAGCGGCTTGACGAAGCGGCCTCGCCCGCAGAGGCGTCCCGGATGCTGGACGAAGCCCATTTCGACATCATCATCCTCGACAACATCATGGCGGGGAAGACCGGGCTGGAGTGGCTCGAAGAACAGAAGCGGCGCGGTCTCTTTTCCGACGTGATCATGATCACGGCCTACGCCGATCTTGAAACGGCGATTGCGGCCTTGCGGGCGGGCGTCGGCGATTTCGTCCTGAAACCCTTCCGGGCCAACCAGATCCTGGGCGCTGTCGAACGCGCGCTGGAGGCCAAGTTCCTGAGACGTGACAACACGCTTCTGCGCCGCGAGGTGACCGGCG
>JASJDQ010000051.1 GCA_030065075.1 Paracoccaceae bacterium
GCAGACAGCCCCTCGGAGCGAGGCGAAGCGTGTCTTGAGCAGAGTGCGACGGGAAGCCGGGAAATCGTCTAAGTGACGAAAGTGCCCCGACATTGCGGAACTCATAAAGCGTTTCCCCCAAGCGCATCGGCAGCCAGACTCTCGCGATGTAACTAGTTACACTGTGTATGTAACCGGTTACGTAAGTCAATAATCCGGTTTAGACTGGCGTTTGAGATGCGCAGTCAGATCAAAAAACGATCCAATTTGCGGGATGTTGCCAACCGATCAGGCGTTTCAGTCGCAACGGTGAGCAGGGTCCTGAATACGCCGAACAAGGTCACGACCGAGACTCGCAACCGGGTTGAGCAGGCCATCGCGGACCTGAAATTTGTTCCTTCCGCCGCGGCACGTGCGATGAACCGGGGCAACTCGGGCATTGTCGCTGCGCTGCTTCCAACACTCGACAATGCGATCTACGCGCGCGTGGTCAACGGGTTAGAAACACGTTTCAGAAACGACGATTTGTCACTCATCGTAGCGCAAACCGGCGACGCACCGGACGCGGAACTGGCACGCGCAAGAAAAATGATCGACATCGGAGCAGAAGCGCTCGTCGTCGTCGGCGTTACTCATGATGCCGGTCTATACGAGCTAATCGAGCGCACACAGCGTCCAGTCGTGGCCATTTCGTACTATGATGAATCAAGCAGCATCCCGACCGTAGGCTATGACAATTGGGAAGCCGCCTCGGTAGCCGCACGTCACTTTGCGGATCTTGGTCACAGACATGTCGGCGTTCTCCATGGTCCCGTAGCAGGCAATGACCGGACACAACGGCGTCTTAACGCACTGGACGCACAGGATTTTGGAATAGAGTTCACCTTCTTCGAAGTTGAGGTCTCAATGGCAGGCGGCCTTGACGGTATTGATTGGCTCCAGGCAGGGCATCCCGAGATTACCGGCGCCTTGTGCTTTTCTGACGTCATCGCACATGGCGCCTTGCATCGGTTGAACGCTCTGCAACTTCGCGTACCCGAAGAGTTCTCGATCATGGGTATCGAGAATTTGCCCGGCTCGGAGTATACATACCCACAGCTCACAAGTGTAAGACTGAACGTTGAGCGCATGGGCGAATTGTCAGCAGACGCGATTATTTCCTGGTTGAGAACCGAAACACGACCTGCATCCGCAAGTCTTCCCGTAGAACTGGTCCCACGCGGTTCGACGGCACCGATTCCAAGCGAACCTTTCGCGTGACCGCAGACACGACAGAGCAAATGTGCCGAAAGGCCAACCCCGTTTCGCGTTCCACGCGATCTTCTTGACGTTGCACAAGCCAAGTGCCCGTTGGTGTGCTTTGGGGCGTGTATTTGTGGGCTGTCGGGCCGTTCAGTCCGACCGCGCAGTCCTTGACGAGAACCAGTACATCCACGTGTCCATCAGGCGGATGTCGACCGAGGATGAGCCATCCAGGCATCCGGAAGACAGCATGGTACAGGAAATCGTGCCAACGACCGGGCGCCTGAAGCTCTGAAACCCGTTTCTATTCGTTTCAACAGCTTAGAAAGACCGCTGCCTGGATGATAGGTTTGGCCAAAATCAGGCCTGACCCTCGGCCATAAAGTAAATTCTTCTCCCCCACCGGATCATAATGAGGGCGGATGGAGGAGGCTTGACGCATCACGGTCGCACTAATGAATTGCCAAGCAAGGCTAAGGCCGCCACAGACGGCTCTCAGAGCGCATTCCGACCATGCTTTAGAAATCCGTCGGCGCGCCGCCCTCGGCCTTCCGGCGCGCCACGAAATCCGCCAATTCCTCTCGTCGCGCGATGTCCATCGGCGGCTCTTCGAAGCGCGCGATGATGTCCTTGAACAAATGATGCGCGCGTTCGGCCGTCCAGACTGCGCCCTTGGCCTCGAACGCCTCGAAGTTCGACCAGTCGCTGACAAACGGCTGATAGAAAGCCTGCTCATAGCGCTCCTGCGTATGGTCGATCCCAAAGTAATGCCCGTTGGGCCCGACCTCGCGGATCACATCGACAGCGATATCGTCCGGTCCCGTCGCCACCACCTCGGGCTCCATATACCGTTGGATCATCTGCAGCACTTCGCAATCCATCACGAACTTCTCGGGGCAGGCGATCAGACCGCCTTCCAGCCAGCCCGCCGCGTGATAGACCATATGCGTGCCCGACTGGACCGCCGACCAAAGGCTGTTCGAGGTCTCCCACATCGCCTGCCCGTCCGGCACATTGGCCGCGCACACGCCACTTGCCCGCATCGGAAGGCCATAAAACCGCGCCATCTGCCCCGTCATCTGGGTCGCGCGCATGTATTCGGGCGTCCCAAATGCTGGCGCGCCGGTCTTCATGTCGACGTTCGAGGTAAAGGTGCCAATCACGCAAGGGCACCGGGGTGCGACGTATTGGAAAAGCGCGATCGCCGACAAACCCTCGGCAATCGAAAGCGTCACGGCGCCTGCCATCGTGACCGGCGCCATCGCACCCGCAAGCGTGAAGGGCGAAACGACGACCGCCTGCCCTCGGCGAATGCACCTGAGGCACCCATCGATCATAGGCTGGTCGTGCTTCAGGGGCGAAGTCGAGTTGATGTTCGTGTACATCCGCGGCGTCGCCTGAAACGCCTCCTCGGTCAGGTCACCCGCGATCTTGACCATCTCCATCACGTCCTCGACCCGTTCGCGCCCCAGCGAATAGGCGTGCATCACCTTGTCGGTCAGCGTCAGCTTGTCGAAGAGCACATCCAGATGCCGGACGCTCGCGTGGATATCCACCGGCTCCACCGGATAGCCACCCGCGAAATGGATGCAGTTGAAATACTGCGTCAGCCGCAGCAGGTCCTGACACTGCGCCCGCGTCCCCGGCACCTTCTTCCCCAGCTCCAGGTCATAGTAGTTGGGCGGGGAAGAGACATTGCCGAACACGATATGCCCGTCTCCAATGGTGATCCTGCGTGCCTCATTCCGAGGCGTCAGAGTGAACGAAGATGGCGCTTTGCCCACCATCTCCATCACCCAGTCCCGACCCATCTTGACGTTGGTGCCCTCGACCTTGCAGCCAGCCTCGCGGAAAAGGTTACAGGCCTCGTCGTTCAGGAACTCGATGCCGACCTCTTCCAGCACGCGCATCGCGCCATCGTGGATCGCTTGAACCCCGTCCTCGCCAATGGGTTCCGTCGGACGATCGGGATTGACCGGCACCCGCCACGGCATCTGCTTGAACAGCTCCTGACTGCGCCGATCCACATTGGCCGCGCGTCCACCGGCGCGCCGCCGCCGTCCTCCGTCTGCCATGGCCAGAACCTCCCTGATCTTCGCTCAAGTCTCGGGGAACAAAGAAGACGTGGAACCCCCAATACCGACATTTCCTGTCGCAATAACCATACGAAATATTAACCCTAACGACCTTCATCTTGCGCGGAATACGCTGGGGTGAGGACCAAGTCCGAGGGGCGAAGCCCCTGAATCCACCGGCCTCAAACGACGGAACGCTCGATGATCCAGGCTTCCAGTCCGCCGATATCCGGCAATACGACCTCGGCAAATGGCGCAAGCTCCTCCGCCCCTGCGACGCCCGTCAACACGCCCACGGGCACCATGCCAGCCGCCTGTGCAGCCACCAGATCGTGCAGACTGTCGCCCACCATGGCCACGCGCGCGGGCATCAGACCGACGGTTTCGGCAAAAGCCAAAAGCTGCCCCGGCCCCGGTTTCGCCCCAAAACCACTGTCATAACCGGCAACGAAGTCAAAAAACGTCGAAACCCCCGCTTCTGCCAGATGCGCCCGCGCAGGTGCCTCGCTGTCATTCGTCACCAGACCCAGCGGTCGCTCGGCCCCCAAACGTTCCAGAACCGGCTTCAGGTTCGGCACCGGCACCTGCCGTGCCGCTCCGCCGATCTCATTCATGATGGCAACGATCTCAACCGCGCTTCGCCCGACGATTCCTTCCAAACAGGCCGCGACCTCATACGTGGTCGACGCAATCACCAGACTGTCGGACCGGAAGACGCCCCGCGCCGGATCGTACCCAAGCGCCTCTGCCGCGTCCGCATAAAGCGCCCCGGGTGCCACCCGATCCAGAAGCGCCAGGAAAGGCGCGCTCCACGTCGCCTGAAAGTCGAAAAGCGTGCCGTCCTTGTCGAAGACGATCCCCTCGATCATGCGCCCGTCCCGATCAATTCGGTCAGACGCACTGACATCTCGGCCTCAGGCTCACACGACCGGCGCGTCTCCAGGCTGACATGGATAAGGAGTTGGTCGCAGGTCGCCAGAACCGCGCCATCGGCCTCCCGCAGCATCCGGTGCGTCAGGCCCAGCTTCTTGCCGTCCGCCAGCGTCACATCCGTCTCGCAGACCACGGCCTCTCCCGCATGGGTCTCCGCCACGAACTTCGTCCGCGTCTCGACAGTGAAATAGCTGAGCCCCCGCGCCACATACTCCGGGCCCGCGCCGACATGCGCCAGCACAGCATCCGCTGCATCCGACCAGATTTGCCCATAGCGGCTTTCGTTCATGTGCCCATTGTAATCCGTCCAGTCCGACGGAATGACCCGGCGCACGGTCACCATCGGCGCGCTTCCTGGCCCGTCAGTGGGCAAAGAAGCTTCGTGCTCCGCGATCACCGCTCCCGCCGCCGAGCCCGCCTGTTTCAACGCGCGCAGGATCCCCACAAGGTTCCGATCCCGCAGCCGCTCCAACTCCCGGATCGACAGCGCGCCCGATTGCGCATCCGACTGCGCGCCGATCTTTGCGGCGAACTCGGGCGTCATCTCGGGCACATTCATCAATTTCGTCCAGGGCCAGGCCAGCGCCGGTCCGAACTGCTCGACGAAATGCGCCATGCCGCCCTCGCCGCCGGCGATCCGATAGGTCTCGAACAACCCCATCTGAGCCCATCTCAGACCGAAACCAAGCCGGATCGCCTCATCGATCTCTTCCGTCGTCGCGATGTCGTCATGGATCAGCCAAAGCGCCTCTCGCCAGACCGCCTCCAGAAACCGATCCGCCAAATGCGCATCGATCTCGGCCCGGACCCGCAAGGGCGAAAAGCCAACCGACCGCAACAGCGCCTCGGCGCGGCTCACGATGTCTACCGACGCGCGCCCGGCGACCAGCTCGACCAAAGGCAACAGATAAACCGGGTTGAAAGGGTGCGCCACGAACAGCCGATCCGCTGTCGCCATGCCTGCACCAAGGTCGGACGGTTTGAACCCCGAGGTCGATGACCCAAGCGGCGCCTGCCGGTTCGCCGCCTCGATCTCGGCATAGACCCGATGCTTCAAGTCCAGCCGCTCGGGCACGCTCTCCTGAATGTAATCCGCCCCCGACACGGCCTCTGCAATCGAGGTCGTGAAGGTCAGTTCCCCTTCCGCCGGAAGGCTCGTCTCGTACAACATCGGCAGCGCGCCGCGAGCATTGGTCAGCACCTCGCCCAGTTTCCGTTCCGCTTGCTGGTCAGGATCGAACACCGCCACATCCCAGCCGTTCAGCAGGAACCGCGCGGCCCAGCCGCCGCCGATAACGCCGCCGCCAATGATTGCCGCTTTCGTCATGCCAATCCTTTCACCACATCGACCAGCGCCAGCCCCAAGTCCTCATGCGACGCCGCCGACCAATGAACCCCGTCAAGCTCATCGACCGAGATGACCGACCCCGCATCGAAAAAAGCCGCCCCTTCGACCTCCGCGAACCGCGCGATTTCCGCCGCCAGACCACCACAACGGACCTCGGCGCCTTGGAAAATCCCGGCCAGGTCGCCGCGCTCCCGAACTGGCGGCGGCGCAACCAGCAACACACGGGCGACCGTGCCGCTGGCAAGGGCCTCCCGCGTCAGTCGCGCAAGCCCTAGCGCGATATCCTGCGCGCCCAATCCGAACCGCTGTTTCTGATCGTTCGTACCCAGGCAGATCACCAGAAGATCGATCGGCCGATGCGAATGCAGAATGGCTGGCAAGACCGTCAACCCGTTCCGATAAGCCCCTTCGACCGGATCGTCGAACACCGTCGTCCGCCCCGGCAGACCTTCGATCACGACGTGCCAGCCCTCTCCCAATGACCCCGCCAGAACATCGCCCCAGCGCGCGCCCGGCGGCAGCACCGGATCAGCCTGCAAAGAGCCCATCGGCCCTGTCCCGAAGGTGTTGCTGTCGCCATAGATCAAAATGCGCGGCAAGGCACAGCTCCTCGTCTCATTTCAAAGACCATGTTCACGGGCGCGCCGCGCACGCAAGCCCGAACCCGCGACTCCATCGACCCGGAAATATCCTGGGGGTGCGCGAGGGGGTGAAACCCCTCGCCTACCGCGACGCCGACAGGCGGCGCAAAACCTCGTGCGCGTCAGCGCTCAATCGTAGGACCGCTGGTCCTCGATCACCACGCCGTCCCGTGGCAGCGCTCCCGGTGCGACAGCTTCGATCTCGCCGCCCAGCTTGAAGACCTCGCGGGCAGACGCCGCCAGGTCGCCAGGCTCGACCCCCTCGCCCTCGACCCGCACCACCATCCGGTCCGCCTCACCATCGCGCGAGACCACAAGCCGGGCGCGCGCAACGCCCTCGTGGCGCGCGACGAAGGCCGCCACCTGTTCGGGCCGGACGAACATCCCCTTGATCTTGGTCGTCTGGTCGGCGCGCCCCATCCATCCCTTGATGCGCATATGTGTCCGCCCGCAGGGGCTCTCTCCGGGCAGCACCGCCGATAGATCGCCGGTGGCAAACCGGATAAGAGGATAATCGGCATTAAGCGTCGTCACCACGACTTCGCCCACCTCACCGTACGCCACCGGATCGCCGGTGCCGGGTGTCACGATCTCGACGACAACCCCCTCGTCCACGATCATGCCCTCCAGCGCATCGCTCTCGTAGGCGATCAGCCCCAGATCGGCCGTCGCATAACACTGCAGACAGGCGATGCCCCGATCACGGTACCAGTCCCTGAGCGATGGAAAGAGAGCACCCCCCGAAACCGCGGCCTTCGTTATGCCAAGCGAAACGCCCATTTCATCGGCCTTCTCCAGAATGACCTTCAGGTAATCCGGCGTGCCCGCATAGGCCGTGGCCCCCAGGGCACGCGCGGCCTCGACCTGCAATTCTGTCTGCCCCGTCCCTGCAGGAATGACAGCCGCGCCGACCGCCGCCGCGCCGTTTTCGAAGATGTGACCGGCAGGCGTCAGGTGATAGCCGAAGCAGTTTTGCACCACGTCGCCCGCACCGATGCCCGCGGCATGCAGAAACCGCCCCAACCGCCACCAATCGGGTCCACGCCCGCCCGGCTCGTAGATCGGCCCCGGCGACTGGAAAAGCTGCCCGAAGGCCGTCGCGGGCAGCGCCGTCAGGCCACCAAAAGGCGGATGGTCGGCCTGCAACTCCATCAACGCCGATTTCCGGAGCACCGGCAGGGACGCCAGAGAGATGACATCCGAAACACTGTCCGGCGCGACCTCCGCCAGATGCCGCGCGTAGCCCGGCAAAGCCGCCGCACGCGCGATTTGCGCGGGCAAATCCCGCGCCATGGCAGCCGCCCGCGCATCGCCCGAGCGGGTCTCTAACTCGTCGAAGTGTCCTTGCATGCCCCGTCCTTGTCATAAAGGTACAGGGTCACTTTGCCTTGCAGTTGTTCCGCCCACAAGATCGCCTCGCGCACATTCAAGTCCTCACGCTCGGCATAATCGATCTCAACACCCATTTCGGTTTCCACCACGTCGGCATTCTCGGCCGCGTTGTTCTTCGCCGCACTCTCCACCACCGCTAGAACGGACTTCCAACGATAGGGCGCTTCGCGCAAATCAAGTACATTCACGATCATCAGGGCACTCCCAAAGGGTGCGGAAAGTTACGCCGATACAATTTCAGAGAAATTAAGCCTCGCCAAACTCAGCGGAAACCGATCCACCCACGAACAACACAACGACGACGACCGTAGGTAAGTCATTTTCGGTTGTTAAGGGAAAACAACCTAGACGCGAACATTGTATCCGAAAGAGTGACCTTTCGGTCAACTTCACCGCGCAAGCTCAATGAAACATAGGAAATCAGCAATGTATTGATCCAACATTCCGGTCCTTTCCCGGGCATTATTTCAAACTGGAAACAACCAAAGCGCTCAAGCCGCGACCCAAATCAGCTCAACCAGCGTTTCCGCCGACGATAGGACCGCACATCGCGAAAGCTTTTGCGTCCTTCCTCGGACATGCCCAGATAGAACTCCTTCACGTCCGGGTTTTCCTTCAACTCGGCGGCGGGACCGTCCATGACGACGCGCCCGGACTCCAGAATATAACCGTAGTGCGCAAACCGAAGGGCAACGTTGGTATTCTGCTCGGCCAAAAGGAAACTCACGCCCTCCTGCTCATTCAGCGACTTCACGATGCCGAAGATCTCTTCGACAAGCTGCGGCGCCAACCCCATAGAAGGCTCATCCAGCAAGATGGTCTCGGGCTTCGACATGAGCGCGCGACCGATCGCGCACATCTGCTGTTCACCGCCGCTGGTATACCCGGCCTGGGATCGCCGGCGCTCCTTCAGGCGGGGGAAATAGCTGTAAACCATCTCCAGGTCCGCCGAAACGGCACCCGCGCCATCGCTTCGCGTATAGGCCCCGGTCAGAAGGTTTTCCTCGACCGTCAAGTGCTCGAAGCAATGACGCCCTTCCATAACCTGAATGACACCGCGCTTGACCAGCGCCGCAGGCAGCAGATCCTGAATCTTCTCGCCCCGATAGGTGATCGACCCCTTGGTGACCTCGCCCCGCTCGGACTGGAGCAGGTTCGAGATCGCCTTCAGCGTCGTCGTCTTGCCCGCGCCATTGCCGCCCAGAAGCGCGGTTATCCCGCCTTCCTGCACGCTCAACGAAACGCCCTTCAGAACAAGGATCACATGGTTATAGATCACCTCGATATTGTTGACTTCAAGAAGCGTCGTTTCGGCGCTGATATCTTTCATGGCTCCGCCCTGCCCTCCTCTAACGCCCGACGCAATTCGTTCGCCGAAAGCCATGGCTTTTGGCTTAGCGCCAGGGCCTCACCCTGTTCGAATAGTTTCCGGGTCACACAGCGCGAGAAGATCGGCGCCGGGCTGGCACCCGCATCTTCGGCCCTGCAATCCGGCATCATGGGGATCGCGGCAGCCTTCAAGCTCCAGCCATTGAACCGCGCTTCGTCCAGCACCCGCAGGATCGAAGCCCGCATCCCTTCATCGATGAAGATTTCCAGATTGCGCGCCACCAGCGGCAGCAAGGACGGGCGCACCTCGCGGCGGTCAAAACTCAGAACCCCGTTGATCAACAGATACACCTCCGTCTGCGGCCGGTTCCTGTTGCGATCCAGCTCCCGGACAATCTGATCCAGAAAGATACTCTGGCGCACCCCTGCATCGGCATAGAGCCGGTCATTTATCTTTCGCGGCGGGAACAGACCCGGAATGGCGGCAGAGGCCAGCGTGGCTTCGGTCAGGCACGCCGCCTTTACAGTATTGTTGTCCGGCCCGCGCAAAAGGCGCGAGAAATCAAATCGCTGAAACCGACCGGACCTCAAATCGGTTGCGCCGACCAGAACCAACCTGTCGCCGGACGTTTGGTCTTTCAGTTCGGCGAGCAGGTCCGGCTCATAAAGACCTGCAACTTGCCGCTCCAGCGGCCGGGTATCGAAGAAGGAGGAGGAAAAGAGCGCAGCCAGGGCAAAACGGCGGCGAAAGATATCTTCGTCGCCGATGCCTGTATTGCGCTTGAGCGTCTCGTCGAAATCCGAGCCCACAAAGGCGACCGGTGCCACGAGCGCACCTGCACTCGCACCGGTCACGATATCAAAAGTCGGGCGTGTGCCCCGTGTGGTCCAACCCGTCAGGAAGCCGCTGGAAAAAGCGCCGTTCTGGCCGCCAACGGAAATGGCCAGCACATGTTTTTTCCCGGTGCTCCGCAGCCCCAAGGCCTCTGACGAGGTGCTCGACACAGCGCGCGCGATGGCGGACTGCATTTCTGCCTCTGGCCCGGCTCTGCGCGCAACAGCCGTCTCTGCCACGGACGCCTGCGGCTCAAATGCGGTGCACATCGGGCCAGTGATCACTGGCGTCGAACAGGCCGTCAGCCCAAAGACAGCAACAATGGCAAGCGCCCGATACATTGTCCCTCTAACCGTGCAGGGCGGCGGGGTCTAACCGCCGCCCGGCTCATTCGGCTCAGTTCATCGCGTCACAGCTTTCATTCACCGGCCAGGGCGCATTGGCGCTGGCATATTCGGCCGCCTTTTCGGCGATCAACTCGGCGTAGTCGCTGGTGTCCGGCATGATGTGGTCAGACGCCTTCACGAACTTCGACCCATCCCACTCCAGGATCCAGCCACCCGAATGACCGGTGTGGTTGGCGCAGGAGGTCGAGAACGGCGGCACCATGCCTTCCATTCCCAACTCGGCGAGCCGTGCTTCGGTGATGTTCAGGTTCTCCAGCCCCCACCGAAGCTGCGCCGGTGTGATGACACCCGTGCCATACTCGGCCTGGGCGGCCGCGATGCCCTCGGCCAGGATCATCGACATGACCAGACCACGGCCATAGAACACGCCCGACATCTCTTCGGGGTTCGACAGCGATTTGCCTGCATCGACCACATGGGTCTTGATGTCGGCCATCACGCCCGCATCCGCATTCGGGAAGGACCAGCTGATCGACTTGTAGCCTTTGCCGGCATCGCCCACGAGCGCGAGATCCGCGTCATGACCCGACCACCAGACACCGATGAACTTCGACATGTCGAACTTCGTCTTCACGGCCTCGGTGATGGCGCCCGCGTTCATGGCCCCCCAGCCCCACATCAGGACGTAGTCGGGGCGCTCTCGACGGATTTGCAGCCACTGCGCTGACTGGTTCTGCATCTCTTTCAGGCCAACCGGGATCGGCAGGAATTCGAAGCCAAGTTCCGCCGCCTTCTTCTCGAAAAGCGGAATGGGCTCCTTGCCATAGGGGTGGTCAAGGTGCAGGAACGCGATCTTCTTGCCCGCGATGCCGCCCTGCCCATCGATGTAGCTAACCAGCATGGAAGCCGCGTCCCAATAGCCCGCAGGCGCATTGAAGGCCCATTGGAAGGTCTTGCCGTCCGCCATGGGCGAAAAGCCATAGCCGTTGGCAAGAAGCGGAATCTCATCCACGTTGGTCTTTGGCAGTACCTGCAGCGTGATGCCCGTCGACCAGGGCTGCGTAATCACCGCATTTCCCTTCGTCTTTTCATAGCATTCGACGCCCTTTTCCGTCGAATAGCCCGTCTCGCATTCCTCGAACGCGATCTTGACGCCGCCGATCCCGCCATCGCGGGCGTTCAGCATCTCGAAATAGTCCTTCTGCCCGTTCATCAGCGGAATGCCAGTCGCGGCAAAGGGTCCGGTCCGATAGCTCAGGTTCGGAACGTAAATCTCTTCGGCCAGCGCCGCCCCGCCAAGCGAAGCGATCACCGCCGCGGCTGTCAGTGTCTTCCAGTATCTCATGTGGTTCCTCCCATTGGATGTTTTGGTTGCGGCCCCCCCTAGTGCGGGAAGGGCCAAAGTATCAGTTTCTCGCGCACCAGCCGCCAAAGGGCTGCCAGCCCGTGCGGTTCGATGATCAGGAAAAAGATGATCAGCGCACCGACGATCATGATGTTCAGATGTTCCACCGTAGCCGATTTGATATCCAGCCCCATCGCTTCCGGCACGATGTTCAGCACGACCGGAAGACCGACGATCAGGATCGCGCCCAGATAGTTGCCCATGATTGAGCCGAGGCCGCCGATAATCGCGATGAACAAGACCCGGAAGCTCAGCGGTATGTCGAAAAGGTTCGGCTCCGCCGCCCCCCGCCACATGAAGACGAAAAGCGCGCCCGCGACCCCGATGATATAGGACGAGACAGCGAAGGCCGTCAGCTTCGACTTCATCAGGTTGATGCCGATAAGCTCCGCCGCGATGTCCATGTCCCGCGTCGCTTTCCAGATGCGTCCTTGATTGCCGCGCGTCAGGTTGATGCAAAGCACGGTCATCAGGCTGACAATGGCCAGCACGATGAAGTACTGCGTCATCGACGTGGCCTGCGGGCCCGAGACGAACACACCGAACATTTCGAGGTTCGGCACCTGAATGGCCCCGCTGGCGTTGTAGTTGTAAAGCCACGCCCATTTCTCGAAGAGCCAGACCAAAAAGAACTGCGCCGCCAGCGTCGCAATCGCCAGGTAAAAGCCCTTGATCCGCAATGAGGGGATGCCGAACATGACGCCGACGCCCGCACTGAAGACACCGGACAACAGGATCGCCACGATCGGGTTCATCCACGGGAAAATCGTGATCAGCTTATAGCACGCATAGGCCCCCACGCCCATGAAAGCGCCCGTCCCAAGCGACAACTGCCCGGCATAGCCCGTCAGGATGTTCAGCCCCATCGCCGCCAGCGCGTAGATCAGGATGGGAATCAGCAGCGTCTGAAACGCGAACTCGCTGGCTGTCAGCGGAAAGATCACCCAGGCAAAGATCAGGATGACGCCCAGCAAAAACGCATCCTGCCGGACCGGAAAGAGCGCCTGGTCCCTGCGATAGCTCGTCTTGAACTGCCCGACCGTGCGATAGATCATTCGGCTTCAACTCCCTGCCTCGGTTGCGAGCCTCGCCGCATCACCGCTTCAGCGCGAAGAGCGATGGCTGCAAGAACGGATGGCGCGCCCAGAAGCGTCATCTGAAAGGCGGTGGAAATCCACGGTTGTCGAGCATACTCCCCGTCGAGAACCGGCAAAATCGAGGCCACCGCGAAAATGGCCACCACCGACACCAAACCGTAGAACGTGCCAAGCTTCATTTTCCGAGGAACTTCCCCGAGTGAAATCGCATCCCCGGCAGCCCAGAAATGCGCGACGGCCCGAAATGGAACTGTCGCAAGCACAAAAAGACCAGCCGATGCGCAGGCGATAGCGACCCCGGTCGCCAGAAAGACCAAAGTCGGCGTGCCCTGCCAGGCCGACGGTGCCGTGTAGAGGGCTGCGCCAAGAAGTGACACCAGCAGACCGGCGTAAACGATCGCAGCGATCGCCAACAATCCAGAGGCGATAAGGCCGGCCGCTGTGGAAACACGGCGGTCCGGGCGGCAGCCGATGGAAAACTGCCCAAGCGTCCGACAAATCATCCGCGCCCCCTCAATGCCGGTTCAAACGCCAGCGCCAATAGTCCCAGCCCCAACAACAGGGGCGCCATGTAAAGCAGCCAATCCGTCGGATTGACCGTCAGGTTATAGATCATGAGCCCGGTCAGAATGACCCCGACCGCGCCCGAAACGATCATCGTCAGGAACTGGACCGGCCCTTGTCGCACACGCTGCAACAGCACCAAGAGGATCGAGATCATGATCGGCGGCGCCATGGCAAAGAACAGCCACGGCACATCGCCTTCTTCGGTTCCGTAGAACGTGCCCGAACTGGCGATGAAAAACGCGCCCAAAGCGGTGACCCCAAGGGCCAGCCAGCAAAAGATGATGAGCGCTTTGGATTTCATCAAACCCTCTCGATGATCTTTTCGCCAAAGAGGCCCTGTGGCCGGAAGAGTAACACGATCAGGGCCAACACAAAGGCAAACCATGTTTCCGTGTTTCCGCCCAGAAGCGGCTGGCCCCAGTAGATCTCGAAGAGCTTCTCCAGCATGCCGATCATCAAGCCACCGATGATCGCGCCCGAGATACTCTCCAAACCGCCCAGCATCAGAACGGGAAGCGCTTTATATGCAATGACTTCCAGCGCAAAGCTGACGCCCGCCCGCGCGCCCCAGGCGATGCCGGTGACCAGCGCGATGATCCCCGCGATAAACCAGACCAGAACCCAGATCGTCTGCAAGGAAATGCCCACCGACATCGCCGCTTGGTGGTCATCCCCCAACGCCCGGATCGCCCGGCCCATCCGCGTCTTGTTCAGGAACGCCAGCAGCCCCGCCACCAGCAGTCCCGAGATAATCACGATGGTGATATCCTTTTCTTCAAGGATGAGCAGTCCACCCCAGGGCTCCAGCGTGATTGAGCCGGTTGGAATCCCCAACTCGGACGTGATCATCTGCTTTGTCTCACCGCCGAAGATCAGCTCACCGAAGCCGATCAGGAATAGCGTGATACCAATGGTGGCCATGAACAGAAGGATATCCGGCTGCCCGACCAACGGCCGCAGTACCACCCGCTCGATGCTCCAGGCCAGCGCGAACATGACCCCCAGCGTAAGTGCAAAGGACACCCAGGCCGGCACGCCCATCGCATGCAACCCCACCAGCGTCAGTGCGGCAAAGACCACCATGATCCCTTGCGCGAAGTTGAAAATCCGCGACGACCGGAAAATCAGCACGAACCCCAGCGCGATCAGCGCATAGAGGATGCCGGAAACCAACCCTTCCCAAAGCACCTGCAACAGGAAGTCCGGCGCCGCGATCATGTCCGCGAAGGGAGCGATGAAGATGTCGTTCAGCATTCCGTACCCCTATTCCCTTGTGTACTGCGATACAGCGAAAAGGCCGGCGAATTGACCGTCCTTATACCCGTAAAGACCCGACACCCGGCTTTTCGGACTGTACCCTCTGGAATTGTATGACCCGCGAAGAATTCCGCCCCTATCCTCATAGAATTCATCGGCTACAACACGGGCAGCAATCCAATCTTCGAACGCTTGCGCATCCATCTCGGAACCAGGCAATGAAAAAAAGATGCAGGCAAACCCCGGCCCCTCTTCGGTTGGGAAGATGCCCATTTCGAAGCCGCGCTCGGCATCGACATAGGTCGTCGCCGTCGGGAAAGCCTCAAGGATCGACTTCCCGTCAAGGGGCGTTGTTGCAGGACCTTCTGTCAAACCTCCTGTCACCGGCATCTTGCCATCCAGAATGGGGAACAGACAGCGCTCGGAAAAAACCAGCCAGTTGTCCGCAAGCGCACCCATCGGCAAGAAACAAAGAAGAACGGCAAGCACCCTCAATGCTCCACCCCCAGATAGGCGTCGATCACGTCTTGATTGCCCCGCACCTCGTCCGGCGTCCCGTCGCCGATCTTGCGGCCGTAATCCATCACCACGACCCGGTCGGACAGGTCCATCACCACGCCCATATCGTGCTCGATCAGGCAGATCGTCGTCCCGAATTCGTCATTCACGTCCAGGATGAAGCGGCTCATGTCCTCCTTCTCCTCGACGTTCATGCCCGCCATCGGTTCGTCCAGCAGCAAAAGCTTCGGCTCGGCCGCCAGCGCGCGGGCCAGTTCCACCCGCTTCTTCAACCCATAAGGCAGCCGCCCCACCGGCGTCTTCCGGATGTGCTGGATCTCCAGGAAGTCGACGATCTTCTCGACCTGCTCGCGGTTCGCGACCTCTTCCCGCTCCGCCGCGCCCCACCAAAGCGCCTGGCTCCACATCGGCGCCTTCATATGCGTCAGCCGCCCGGTCATGATGTTGTCCAGCGTCGACATCCCATCAAACAGCGCGATGTTCTGAAATGTCCGCGCCACGCCCTGCCGCGCCACCTGGAATGGCTTCATCGCCGGCCGTTTCTCGCCCCGGAACCAGACCTCGCCTTCCTGAGGATGATAAAACCCGGATATCACATTGAGCATACTCGATTTTCCGGCCCCGTTCGGCCCGATGATCGCGCGGATTTCGCCCTCGTGAATATCGAAACTGATATCCGCAATCGCCGTCACACCCCCGAATTTCAGCGTGATGTGCTTCATCTCCATCATCACGCCACCGATCTTGCGCCCGTCCGCGGTGGTATAATTCCCGGCCATCGTGTTCATGCCAAACCACTCCCCGCGGCGCGCAAAAGCTTTGAAAGAGCGATGGCTCCGACCACGGTTGACAGCACGACGATCCAGAACCTTGCACCTGCCCAAATCTCCCGCTCGGTCGGCAACTCCGTTATGCCTCCGAGTGGGCGGAGCATCTCGGGTTTCCGATGCAAGGACGCACCGAAATCCAAGAGAAGCATCGCGAACGGCACGAGCAGGAACCAGGGCCCCACCACTTCGAAGATTGCCCAGCCGATACCGCTTGCGATGAGGACGGAAAGGACGAAGCCAAGACGATCCAACCTCATGTCAAACCAAGCCCTTGCGCTGTCGCAGGCTGCGAATGTGCGCGAGATGATCCACGAAGCGCCCCACATCAGTCCGCCGCCTTCGTCATCAAGTGTTTGAGCGCCCAAAGCCCAAGCGCCGCAGTCCCCACGATCCAGACCAGCACGAAAGGCAGAAACCAGAGGCTGGAGGTCGTCTCGCCTTTCCCCAGCATCACATCCGCGCCGAAGAACCAGAGGAAGACCGGCAGCATCACGGCCTGGAAGATCACAAAGGACCGCCGGTTCTTGCCGTAAAGCGCCACACCAAGAACGAACGCCGCGCAAAGAAGGAAAAGGACCGGCTTCATGCCGCGCGCTCCGCTGCCCATCGCAACCGCTTTCTGGATAACGGGCGGGGCTTGCCGCAGGCCGAGCGGCGCACGATCATTCCGCCGCCTCCATCGTCTTGGCCGTCACCGGCACAACTTTCGCGTCCCGGATTTCCAGTGTCGCCTTGATCGACCCCTTGCGCCCGTCTTCGTACGTCACTTCCGTCTCCGTCGAGACCTTCTCCGATCCGTCATAGAGCGCCGCCACCAGATCATGGAACTTCTCGCCGATGATCTTCCGCCGCACCTTGCGGGTGCGAGTCAATTCTCCGTCATCGGCGTCGAGTTCCTTGTGGAGCACGAGGAACCGGTGGATTTGACATCCCGACAGCATCTCATCGGTGGCCAGCGAGCGGTTCACCTCTTCCACGTGGCTCTGCACGGTCGCCAAAACCTCCGGGTGCCCGGCCAGTTCCTGATAGGAGCCATAGGCGATATTGTTCCGCTCCGCCCAGTTGCCGACAGCCGTCAGGTCGATGTTGATGAAGGCGGTGCAGAACTCTCGATCCGCGCCGTGCACCACGGCTTCCAGGACGTTCGGGAAGAACTTCAGCTTGTTCTCGACGTATTTCGGCGCAAAAAGCGCGCCATTCGAAAGCTTCCCAACATCCTTCGCCCGGTCGATTATTCGCAGATGGCCTGAGCCTTCCTCGATGAACCCGGCATCGCCCGTCGCGACCCAGCCTTCGGCATCCTTCGTGTCCGCCGTGCTCTCCGCGTTCTTGTAGTACTCCACGAAGACACCCGGCGAGCGATAGAACACCTCCCCGCTCTCCGCGATCCTGAGCTCCACGCCAGGGCTTGGCACGCCCACCGTATCCGCCCGCACCTCGTTATCGGGCTGCTGCGTGATGAAGACCGACGCTTCCGTTTGCCCGTAAAGCTGTTTCAGGTTGATGCCGAGTGACCGCCAGAAATCGAAAATCTCCGGACCGATGGCTTCACCTGCCGTATATGCGACGCGTACATTGGACATACCCGCCCGGTTTCGCACCGGACGATAGACCAAGACGTTCCCGACCGCATACTTCAACCGGTCCAGGAACCCGACCGGCTCCCCGTCGAGAATCTTCGGCCCCACCCGCGAGGCCAGCGCCATGAACCGTTTATACATGCCGCGCTTGAAGGTGCCCGCATCCTCCATTCGGATGGTCAGAATGGTGATCCGTTCCTCGAAATAGCGCGGCGGCGCAAAGAAATAGGTCGGCCCGATCTCGTGCAGGTTCTCGTACATTGTCGTAGTCGATTCCGGGCAATTCACGCAGAACCCGCACCAATACGCCTGCCCGATGGAAAAGATGAAATCGCCGACCCAGGCCATCGGAAGATAGGCCAGCACGCTTTCCCGCTCGGTGAGCTTGTCGAACTCGGCCGAGGCTTTCGACGTCTCGATGATGTTCCGGTTCGACAGCACCACGCCCTTGGGCCGCCCCGTCGTGCCGGAGGTATAAAGCATCACGCAAACATCATCATATCCCGCCGCATCGATCCGGCGCTTCAACTCGGCCTCGTGACGGCCCTGTGCCGCAAGCCCGATATCCTGCACCTCGGAGAAGGGTGTCAGATGCGTATGGTCGTATTTCCGCATCCCCCGCTTGTCGACGTAAAGGATGTCCTGCAAAGCGGGCAGCCGGTCCTTGATCTCGATGATCTTGTCGACCTGCTCCTGGTCCTCGACGATGGCCATGACCGCGCCGCAGTGGTCCAGCACATAGGCGATCTCTTCCGCGACGCTGTCCTGATAGACCGGCACGGGCACTGCGCCAACGGACTGGACGGCCACCATCGACATGTAGAAATGCGGCCGGTTCCGCCCGATGATCGCGACATGCGCGCCTTCCGCGATCCCGATGTCCAGAAGCCCAAGCGCCAGTGCCGTGACCTCGTCCGCCGCCGCTTTCCACGTCCAGCTTTGCCAGATACCGAACTCTTTTTCGCGGTAAGCAGGGCGCGCGGCATAGTCGCGCGCATTCCGCTCCAGAAGCCTCGGAATCGAGGTCAGCTCGGCCATGTGTCCTCCCGTTTTCCGAGAGTGTGCGAGCATCGCGGCCTAGGGTCAATAGCCTAATGAACGATCGTTCACCGATGTCGGCGAGCAATGATGAGGAGGGTCACTTCCTAGGACGCCAGGCCATTTTCATATAAACATCCCCCGCTTCCAGTTCGTCCAGCATCTGACGCAGCCGTTTGGCCTTCGTCTCCTCACGCTTGGCTGCGTTGATCCACCCCAGATAATCATTGCGCTGATACCACGGGCGCGCGTCATAGTGCTCCTTCAAATCTCTGTCGCTCAGCGCTTTTGCGACAAAGCCCGGCATGGCATTCGCGGGCCGTTTCATATGCGCCCCCTCATCCCGAAAACCCCCGATAGGTGATCACGGCGACGGCAAAGACCATCACGATAACGGCAACGACGATCCGGATACGCGCATAGGGCCCAACGACCTCAATCGGATCACGGCGTCTATCCTCGTCTTCATCGGACACGGTTACCCCTCCTCGTCGCGACTATAACAGGAAATCTGCGGAACGACCGCCCCAAGACGACCGCAGATCTGTGGCCATTGATCGATGCCAATCCAGCGGCCATTCTTATTGCGGCGTATCCGTCTTCGTGTCAGTCGAGGAGCCAACATTGAACCGAAATGCCCTCCGCACCGCTCTAAGACTTGGCATCGCAAGCGCCCTGCTCCTGGTGGTGCTCGAAATCCTGTATGCGGTCGTCCTGATCTTGGGATTATCCAAATTGGACGGACCGGGTGCGCCCATTCCAGACCCGTATTTCACCGTTATGGAAGTGCTGATCCTTGCCATCATGCCGCCCTTGATCCTTCTGGCCATTGCGGTTCACTCAAGCTGTGCGCCCGACAGAAAACCCTTTGCCTTCGCCTCGGTCATCTTCATCGCCATCGCGACCACGGTGACCACGGCCGTTCACAGCAGCATCCTGTTTCTGAGCCGCGCGCCTGCCTTCGCGGACATGAACCATGTGTTCTCCTTTGAATGGCCTTCCGTGGTCTACGTCCTCGACATTCTGGCCTGGGATGTCTTCTTTGCCTTCTTCGCCATCTTCCTCGCCCTCGCACTGGATCGACACGGGGTTGAGGGCTGGGCAAGGCGGCTCTCGTTCCTGAGCGGCCTCCTTGCCTTCACTGGACTGTGGGGCGCGGTAGCCGGGGACATGCAAATCCGAAACATCGGCATCATCGGCTACGTTGGCGTGTTCCCGGTCGCTGCTCTGCTGATCGCGCTGAGCATGAAACAGCGACTTGCGCATGAAGATGCCTGAGAAAACTGATCTCGGGCCCATCCCGTGCCATACGACACATCAGGCCTCTGCCCGCGCCGCCATGACCTCGTCCCGCCTCGTACGCGCGATTTGCTGTTTGGAGAGCACCGAGGCCACCAGCACGCCCACCGTCACAACCCCGATGATGATCGTCGAAAGCGCGTTGATCTCGGGGCTCACGCCGAGCCGGACGGAAGAGAATATCTTGATCGGCAGCGTCGTCGCCGACGGCCCGGCGGTGAAGGATGCGATCACAAGATCATCGAGCGACAGCGTGAACGCCAGAAGCCAGCCCGCAATCACCGCGGGCGCGATGATCGGCAGCGTCACGGACATGAATGCCTGAAACCGCGTGCACCCAAGGTCCAACGCCGCCTCTTCCAGCGACCGGTCGAAACTCACTAGCCGCGACGAAACAACGACCGAGACATAGCACATCGCAAAGGTCGTATGCGCCAGCACAATGGTCAGCACGCCTCGGTCCAAACCGATGGCGATGAACAGCAAAAGTAAGGAGAGCCCCGTGATCACTTCCGGCATCACCAAAGGCGCATAGAGCATCCCCGACAAAAGCGTCCGCCCCGCAAACGCGCCCCGCCGCATCATCGCATAGGCCGCCATCGTGCCAAGCACCGTCGCGATGGTGGCCGAGAAGAACGCCACCCGCACCGTCACCCAAGCCGCGCTCAGAAACGCCTCGTTGCGCACGACCTCGCCGTACCATTTGGTCGAAAACCCGGCCCAGACCGTCACCAGCTTCGATTCGTTGAAGCTGTAGACGACAAGGATCACCATCGGGATGTAGAGAAACGCAAACCCCAGCGTCAGCGAAACAATATTGAACGCGGATAGCCCTCTCATCCCTCGCCCTCCCGCTGCCGCGCCTCATGCCGTTGGAACAGCACGATGGGCACGATCAGGATCAGCAAAAGGATGATCGCCACCGCGCTCGCCACCGGCCAGTCGCGGTTCGAAAAGAACTCCTCCCACAAGACCTTGCCGATCATCAGCGTGTCCGACCCACCCAGCAGGGACGGGATAACGAACTCGCCCACGACGGGGATGAAGACCAAGAAGCACCCCGCGATCACGCCGGGGCGTGCGAGCGGCCAGGTCACGAACCAGAACGCTGCCATCCGCGAACAGCCCAGGTCCTCCGCCGCTTCCAAAAGGCTCTCGTCCATCCGGTCAAGCGCGGCATAGATCGGCAGGATCATGAACGGCAGATACGTATAGACGATCCCGATATAGACCGCCCATTGCGTATTCAGAAGCTGGAGCGGTTCGCCGATCAGCCCCGTCCAAAGCAGAAACTGGTTCAGGAACCCCTCGTTCGCCAGAATGCCGATCCAGGCGTAAACCCGGATCAGGAAGCTGGTCCAGAACGGCAGGATAACCAGCATCATCAAGGCCGGGCGCCAGTCGTCAGGCGCGCGGCTCATCGCATAGGCAATGGGAAAGCCCACCGCCAGCGTCAGCACGGTCGAGATAAGCGCGATCCGGACGCTCGACAAGTAGGCCTTCCAGTAAAGATCGTCCTCGGTCAGAAAGACGAAATTCTCGAAATCGAGCGCCGCGAAGAAACCTTTGATCGCCGCCCAACCGCCGCTCAGGTCCAGCGTCGGCGTATAGGGTGGGATGGACACCGCGTAATCCGACAACGCGATCTTCAACACGATGCCGAACGGCACCAGGAACAGGACCAGCAACCAAAGATAGGGGATCGCGGTGAAAACCCTCAGCACGAAAGCACTCCCACCCCGGACATGCAAACCCTGGTTTCCATCGACCCCGAAATATCCCGGGGTCTGGGGCAGAGCCCCAGCGGCCCCATGCCAAGGGCAACGATGCTTCTCATGAAGGCAAGACCAGACCGGCGGTCTCGGACCACGAAAGCCAGACCTCGTCCTCCCAGCTATAGTCCCGCCGCGCCAGCCGTGACCGATTGGTGACGGCGCATTTGATCACCGGACCCTCTGGCAGTTCCACATGATACGTCGAAAGATTGCCCAGGTATCCTATGTCGAGGATCTTTCCCCTAACCCGGTTCGCCTCGCCCGGCTCCTCCCGCGCAATGGCGATCTTCTCCGGCCGGATCGCCAGCGTCGCCGCCTGTCCTTCGGCAAGGCCGCCGCCCGCCTCACCGCGCAGCGTGCGCCCCTCGGCCCAATCCAGCGCCACGGTCTCTTCGACCGCCCGGACCCGTCCCTCGATCAGGTTCACGTCCCCGATGAAATCCGCGACGTAAACCGAGTTCGGCTGCTCATAGATCCGGTCCGGCGTATCGACCTGCACCAAACGGCCCTCGTTCATCACGGCCACACGGCTGGCCACCGTCATCGCCTCTTCCTGATCGTGTGTGACGATCACGAAGGTTGTGCCGGTGCTCTCCTGGATTTCCATCAGTTCGAACTGCGTCTCTTCGCGCAACTTCTTGTCCAGCGCGCCCAAAGGCTCGTCCAGCAACAAAAGCTTCGGCCCCTTCGCCAACGCCCGCGCCAGCGCCACACGCTGGCGTTGCCCGCCGCTGATCTGATGCGGCTTCCGACGTGCGAATTTCTGAAGTTGCACCAACTTCAGCATCTCTTCGACCCGTGCCGCCAAAGCGTCCTTTCCCACACCGTCCCGCTTAAGCCCAAAGGCGATGTTGTCCCAGACGGAAAGATGCGGGAAGAGCGCATAGGACTGGAACATCATATTCACCGCTCGCTTGTTCGGCGGCACGCCCGCCATATCGGCCCCATCGATGGTGATCCGCCCGTCGCTCGGAGCTTCGAACCCCGCCAGCATCCGCATCAAGGTCGTCTTGCCACAACCCGAAGGGCCCAGAAGCGCGAAGAACTCCTGCGGATAGACCTCCAGGGAAATCGCATCGATTGCCGTGAATTCGCCAAATCGCTTGCTGACTCCCTCCACCCGGATCAGCGGCGTGGCCTCCGGGTTGTCCCAAGGGGCAAAGCTGGTTTCATTCACCAACGCGCCAGTCCTCCATCGACCCCGAAATATCCCAGGAGGGGTCCGGGGAGGACAGCGTCCTCCCCGGTCGGGGGGG
>JASJDQ010000052.1 GCA_030065075.1 Paracoccaceae bacterium
CAATTGGCCAACCTTCATTGCTGCGCCGCGCATCTTGGCAAGCTCATTGGCAACCCGCTGGATGTTCCCGGGCGTTAGTAAAAGGTCGCGCGCTGCGGGACGCTCGCCGCGGCTGATCTGCGCCAGCCCGTTCAGCGCCATGTTGCCGGCGACGCCAGCGGCCAAAGTCCCGATCCTCGAAAGACGATTGAGGCGGCCCGAGGGGACCGGAACGGGGCGGGACGATCTTGGGGAATAGCTCATGACGCTGACCTAGTGCGCACGACCGGAAAGCAACGGAATTGGACAATCTACAGAATTCCGCATAGATTTAGCCTCATCTTTCAGAACCATTGAAAGCAAAGCCATGAACGCGCCCGCCACACCGACCATTCCGCTTCTAGATCTCGATCTGCTGAAAACACTCGTTTCCATTGCTGAAACGGGTAACTTTTCGGCCGCCGCTGCCGCTGTGCATAGGACACCTTCAGCGGTTTCCATGCAGGTCAAGAAGATGGAAGAGCTTTTGGGCCGTCCAGTCTTCATCCGGGACAGTCGTTCGGTTGAATTGACGGCAGACGGTGCGTTTCTGCTGGAACACGCCCGCCGCATGCTGGCGCTGAACCGAGATGCCGTTGCGCGTTTCGTCGTCCCCGATGTGCAGGGCGTCGTACGGCTCGGTGCGCCGGACGACGTGGCTGAACGCTTCCTGGTCGACATGCTGCGGCGCTTCAACGAAAGCCACCCGCAAGTTACCGTCAACGTCACAATTGACGGCACTCAGCGCATGATGGACATGGTGCACAATGGGGTCCTCGACCTCACGCTGATCACCTGCGAAGCGGGATTCAAGGACGATGATGCCGAGGTTTTGTTCCGCGAGAAACTGGTCTGGGCGACCTGCAAGGGTGGCGTAGCCGCAGAACAGAAACCCCTCCCAGTCAGCGTTTGGGAAGAAGGCTGCGCATGGAGGAAGGCGGCACTTGAACAACTGGATGCGCGCAACATCCCCTGGCGGGTGGCCTTCCAAAGTGCCCATATCTCGGGCCAACGCGCAGCGGTTCTGGCCGACTTGGCCGTCGCCCCGATCCCCGTGTCGTCGATTGGCGGCGACATCGTCGAAACACCGAAGCATTTCAACCTGCCGGATCTTCCGAAGTACGCGCTCGGTCTTCTGACGACAAAGGACCCGAACCCGGCAGTGCAAGCCGCCGCGGATCACTTGCGGGCGAGTTTCGCCAATCGGTGAGTTCCGAGACCTATCGCGTTATCAGTACAGACAGGATTTGGAACTTCGCCACTTGTAGTGGAACAAAACCATCAATCGGTGCGAGCTTTGACAGCACGTTCTCGAAGATATCGACGATGCACACATCTTTGTAATCGTTGGGCAATTTCACAGTACAATCCGTGTCGTGACCTGTGCACTCGAATAACCGGACAATGACGCCATCGCGCGTGTCGCTCGGCTTGAGCGTTTCGACCAAAACATTCGAAGCGCTGACATTAAGGAACGGCTCTGATGCACTCATTCTTGATCGAGGGCTTCCACCGATCAGTCGCGCTGGCGAGTTCAGATCGTAGGCTGCGTGATTGCGCTGCTCGATCTCTCCTGCCGGAGCCGCATAAAGACTGTAGGTGAACTCGTGATGACCTTGGTCGGCATTTGGATCGGGAGAGGTTGCCGATTTAATCAACGTCAGCCGCAAGACATCTTCGCGCACATCATAGCCGTACTTGCAATCATTCATCAGCGCGACTTCAAGCGAAGCGTCCGAAAGCGAGGCCCATTTCTGCGCGGGGACCTCAAACCTGGCAGCATCGAAATCCGTGGATCTGGCCGTGGATCGTCTGATGTTGCCCCATTGGATGTCGAACAAGGCCTCTGGGGCAGCAACCGAAACAGGAAATGCCACTTTCAGAAGCGCGTGGGTTTCATGCCAATCGACAAACGTCTGGAAATCCAGTCGTCGGCTGTCTGCTGTTAGTGTCACATCTTGGATAATTCGACTGCTTCGCCATACGAATTCCAATCGAATCTTTGCACGGATCGGACCACGTTCGATGACTTTGACGGACACTGGCGCGCCAATGCTGTCTTGCCGATCCTCGTAATGCGGGTCGATGTCCCAGGCATCCCAACAGATCGGCCGGTCCTCGAAGACCAACAGAGCATTACCAATTGCGCCTTCCTTGATCACTTCGCGACTTGTCGATTTTTCAATGACAGAGGAAAGCTCACCGCTCCGGAATAGCACACGCAGATGCGCATTCTCGATCGAGATGTCTCTTTCCGATTCTTCAACGAGCACGGGCAACTCGGGCAAAGTGGCCGTGCTTGCAATGTTGATCGAGTACGGCGCCATCTCTTTGAAATAAAGAAGCCTGCCGCTCTCAACGGATTGGCCCGCAACCTCAATCTCGCCACCGGTCAGCACCGTCCTTGGTCCTAGCGTTGGGATAAGGCTCGCCAAACCTGTCTCTGTACCGGCCAAGGCCTTTGCGGCAGCTGACGATGCTGCGTCCGCCAATTCATCTATGCGTTGGTAATCGCGTCTTGCGTCTTCATAGACCTCGGCCACCGACGTCCCAGTGACGATGTCATGGAATTGATTCAGGCACAGAAGTTTCCACGCCTCGGTCAAGTCCGGCGCAAGGCCTGCCATGGCAGCAAGTGCCTCCGCCTGATGAAGCGCTTGTTCCGCCTGTCGATTGGCACGCTTGATCCAGCCTTGAGACGTGTAAACGCCGCGATGCCCTTCGAGGTAATGCTCGCCCGTCCAGACCTGCAAATCACCGGCGCTTTTCTCCAGTGCGGCCAAGGCGTCCTTGACCGTGCTCATGCGAAAACGCGGCATACCCGGGAAACATTCGTAAGCGCGCGCCTTTGCCAACAGGCCATCGGTCGGGCCGCCACCGCCATCGCCATAGCCGAAGCAGATCGGAAGCGCCGCCACGGCGTCATCACCCGCGTGGGTCAGCGTTCCCATGACCTCTTTGGCGCTCAGGTCGCTTTTGTAATTCGTTGGAAATGGCAGGTACTGAACATCTCGCGGTGTCGTCAGGATATGCGCCTTCACGCGACTACCGTCGATGCCTTCCCAGATGTGAGTCGCCCACGGAACCCGGTTGAATTGGTTCCAGTTCAGCTTGTTGGTCACGAACCAGTCTAGTCCGGCAAGCTTCATCAACTGCGGGATCTGGCCGGGAAACCCAAATGTATCGGGAAGCCAAAGAACCGGTGTTTCAACTTCGCCGAAGGCCTCCCGGTAGTAAGACCGGCCCAACGTCATTTGACGGATCAGAGCTTCGGGTCCCGGCACATTCAGATCGGGCTCGACCCACATACCGCCCATGACCTCCCATCGTCCTTCCTGAACGCGGGTTCTGATGCGCTCGAACATTTCCGGGTAATCCCGAGAGGTCATCTCATAAAGCGCAGGTTGGGAATGCGAAAAGTGGAAGTCAGCATTCTCGTTCATCAAGCGCAGAACGTTCGAATAGGTGCGTGCGTTCTTCAAACGTATTTGTGAAATCGGCCAAAGATAGGCGATGTCCATATGCGCATGGCCAATGCCATGAAGCGTCACGTCCAGCGGGGGCCCGGCCTGGTCGAGACCGTCTTGAAGCACCGCGAGGGTGTCGGGAACACTTTCGTAGAACCCGTCGCCCATCGGATCGCGGGTATCGAGGATGCGAAACGCCTCGTCGAGCGCCAACAGAATCGCCACCGCCACGCATTCGTCCCGAATTACAGACAAGCTGTCGAATGCAACGCTCGCCAGATCGAAAAAGGCCTGAGTCTGCGGTTCAATCTCTACCAGCTTGCAGTGCCCCATATGAAGTTTAGCCAAACTCTTCGGATCGGGCGGCCAGCCGGCATGACCGGTCCAGCCGTGAAGCGACAAAACGTGGCGGCGACCATCAGCAAGCCCGGGGTTCAGGCGCAAGGTGTGGTGATACCGGTCCGCAGACCCAATCGGGACTTCGTCCACATAGGCCAGAGCTTCCGGATGATTGAAGATATCCCCCAACACACCCAGCGGTAGGTGCAGCGCGATGCGTTCCGCATTCCAACCGACCGGCACGGAAAAGGCCGACTTCATCACGAAATTAAGATCGGGCCGACCCCAATAGGACCCCGGATGGACTGCCTCCCATCCCGACGGATCGGCGCAGATCGGCGCATCAAGGGTGACGCCTTCCAGAGGTAGAAGTCGAAGCGTCTCCAAGGGGGACGACCGCCGAAAAACCATTGGCTCGATCAAGTTCAGGCGAGACCCGATCTTTTCGCGCGTCAGGCGCCGGGTGTGCTGACGGGCCATCAAGGGGCTACTCTTTCACCAAATCGAAACCTTCGACATCACCGCGATAAACGGTGCCCGCGGACAAGGCTTCGGCTTCTTCTTTGGAAGGGTCCCAGTCTTCGCCACCGTGGCCCCAAGATCGCTTGAGATCCGGCCATGGAATCGAGTCGATCAAAAGCCGCGTATACGGATGCTGCGGATCGCCGATGACAGCTTTCGGCGGACCCGCCTCGACGACATGACCCTTGAATAGCACCATCACATAGTCGCTGACGTGATACGCCGTTGCCAGGTCATGGGTGATATAAAGGATTGAAATCCCGTACTTATCCTTGAGATCATAGATGTTTGACAGGATCGTTGCGCGAAGCGAGGCATCGACCATCGACACAGGTTCATCCGCGATCAACAGCTTGGGCGACAGCATCAGGGCCCGCGCCACGATCAAACGCTGCCGTTGACCGCCCGACAGCTGATGGGGATAGCGGGACAGAACAAGGTCGGGGTCAAGACCAACGGCAACGCAAGCTTCCTCCATCGCTTTCTGGGTGTGCGCGTCGCCTTGCGACAGCCCGAACTGTTTGAACGGGAACTTCAGCGCGTGGTTCACGCGATAGAACGGGTTGAAGCACGCATATGGATCCTGAAAAACTGCTTGTACGTTCTTTCGGAATTCCAAGGACTGTACGGCGGACAGCCTTTGCAGGTCGCGCCCCTCGAACAGAACCTGACCGGTTGTGGGTGGGTTAAACCCTAGCATGATCGATCCCATCGTCGACTTGCCCGAACCAGACTGACCTACGATCGAGATGATCTGCGGTTTGTCCCCCTGAAGCGTGAACGACAAAGGATGCAGAGCCGTAACGCTTCCATAGACCTTGGACACACCGTCAAACCGCAAAAGCGGCTCGGTTGACGCTCGTTTCGGTGCCTCTGCTCTGCGCTCGGGATTCAGAAAGCTCTCGCCACCCACAAGCGGCACTGACGAGATAAGATCTTGCGTGTACGGATGCTTAGGCGCTTCGATGATCTGCTGAACCGTGCCATGCTCGACCAACTCGCCGTCCTTCAAGACAGCCAGCTCATCCACCGACTGTGCCATCAGACCCATGTCGTGGCCAATCAGGATTAAGCCCGAGCCGATCCTTTCCTGAATATCTTTCAGCGTCTGCATCACCTGCCGCTGCGTGACCACGTCCAGGGCCGAAGTAGGCTCGTCCGCGATAATCAACTCGGGCGTCAGGATGATCCCCAGCGCAATGCAGACGCGTTGCTTCATACCGCCCGATAGCTCGTGCGGGTAAAGCTGGCCTACATGGGTCGGCAGGCCGACGCTTTTCAGCGCCTCGTCCGAACGCGCCTTCAAGTCCGACCGCGATGTGCCAGGCTCATGCGCAAGGATGGCATCCCAAAGCTGCGGCTCGATGCGCATGATCGGATTGAGCGAATTCATCGCACCTTGCGGAATATAAGCGACCCGGGAAAGACGCGTCTTGCGCATCTCTTCCTCGTCCAACGCAAGAATGTCCGTACCGCCAAGATCGATGGAGCCTGTCGAAACCCGTCCCGGTTCGGCCAGCATTTGCATCACGGAAAGCGCCGTCGTGGTCTTGCCCGACCCGCTTTCGCCGATGAACCCGACCCGGCGTCCCTTGTGTATGGTCAGGTCCAGATGCTTAACTGCATGCACCACACCGCGCGGGGTGGGAAACTCGATCGAGATATCCTTCAGCGTCAGGACAGGTCTCTCTGTTTGGTGCTCATCCAGCATTACGACAGTTTCCTCAGCCGCGGATTGGATACCTCATCCAGTCCCAGATTGATCAGCAGCAATCCAACAAACATCACGCCCAGCAGCAACGTCGGGATGCCCCACCACCACCAGAGATTCTGGATCAACGCTCCCGCATTGATCGCCTCATAGATCGTGCGGCCCAGCGTCGGAATGCGCTGCGGTCCAAGTCCAAGCACCTCCAGCCCGACAGCGGTGACGATGGACGTCGTCACATTCGCGATGAACGATCCGAACAGGTAGGGCACCAGGTTGGGCAACATCTCGCGAAACATGATGTGCCCGGTCGATGCCCCCGACAGACGCGCCATCTGGACGTAGCCCGATTGCTTCATCGACAGCACCTGCGCGCGGATAAGCCGGGTGGGCGATTGCCACACGAAACCCGCGATAAGCAACGCCATCATCGTCAGCGACACATCCCCGAAAGAAGACTGGAAGACGACAAGGATCAGAAGCGGCGGAATGGTGATCATCACATCCGAAAGAACCCGGATCACATCATCCGTGCGGCCGCCCACGAAACCGGCGGTGAAGCCCAGGAAAATGCCCGTGCTCATCCCGATGAGCGACGCAAGAAGTCCTACAAACAGCGAATTCGGCGCACCGATTATTATGAGCGAAAGCATGTCACGCCCCGATCCATCAGTCCCAAGCGGAGTACCCCACACACCCGGCTGCTTGCGCAGGTTCTCGAACCCGACAGGCGGCAACTTAAGCTGAGAGGAACCCGTGAACACCAAATCAAGGTTCCATAACATTCTACCGACAAGGCCGAGCATCACGATCCCAATCAGAAGCCCGGCACCCCACATGAGTTTCGGGTTCAGCCATGGATTCTCGAACCGCCGCAGGCGGCGCGCCTGGCGCTTCTCAGCACGCGTCATCGGGGCGTTGTCGGTCACATGATCAGCCATCTCACGCCACCTCATGCCGGACCCGCGGGTCAATGAAGGGATAGATCAGATCAACGATAAAGACACTGAGCGCGGTTAGCAGTATGATGACGTAGCTGACGCCCTGGATGACCGGGAAGTCCTGATCGAGGATCGCGTCATACAAAAGCTTGCCCATGCCATTATAGGCAAAAATGCGTTCCACCAGCACCTGCCCTGCAATCAGAAGACCGATCTTCAAAGCAAACGCGGTCACCTGCGGCAAGATCGCGTTCCGGATCATGTACTTGTAAAGAATGTACCTCGGCTTCAGGCCCTTCGCCTTGGCAAGCGTCGTGTAATCCTCGCCTTGCACGGTGATCATCAATCCCCGCATGCCCAACGCCCAGAAGCCGAAAGTCACAACGACGATGGACAGCGCGGGCAGAAAGCCATGGTGCAGGACTGAAGAGACAAACGCCCAGGTCCACCCGGGTTCAACCGTCAAGCCATAGGCCCCGGTCAGCGGAAACCACTGCAATTTGGCCGCAAAGATCCACATCAGCAAAAGGCCTGACAGGATCGGTGGGATCGACGTGAAGACCATCGCCGCCGGGATCGCGACCTTCCAAAGCCGCGGCGTCTTCTCCCAAACCATCAATGCGCCAAGCAAATTGCCGATGATGAAGGTGATGATGAGCGAGATCAGCATCAACCCGATGGTCCAAGGCAATGCATTCGCGATCAATGCCGAAACCGGG
Organism: Paracoccaceae bacterium; assembly: GCA_030065075.1. GTDB lineage: Bacteria > Pseudomonadota > Alphaproteobacteria > Rhodobacterales > Rhodobacteraceae > JAJDOD01. The sequence continues at coordinate 7,715 of JASJDQ010000052.1, forward strand.
GTGGGAAACGCAGCCGTGGACAGCCCAAAGTCAAAGACCAGAACGCCTTTGATGTACTTGAAGTATTGGACGACCAGCGGTTGATCGATCCCCATCTGTGCTCGCAGCGTTGCAAGGATCTCGTCTGCATTCTCGACCGTTCCGGCCCCTGCAGCCATTCGGCCAAGCGCGATCTCGGCCGGGTCGACGGGGCTGAGACGTGGGATGATCCAGATCAGCGTCGCCGCGATCAGCACCGTCAGAACCAGCGTGATCAAACGGTTGACCAGATATTCGCGGGGGATACGGCTCATGCGGCCTCGCCCGCGGCAGCACGGCTGATATGGTGGTTCCAGCCTCGCAAGACCATGCGCTCGTCGGGATGACGATTGCCGTCTTCAACGCGGTCGGTGCCCGAGTACATCTGGCACAACACCGTCTTGCGGACCGCGTCCGAACGGTTCGGCATCGAGCCGTGCAGCGTGAAATAGTGAAAAAAGACAACATCGCCCGGCTCGGCTTCGACCACGATCGCCTCTTCGATCGGATACCGGTCCAGTAGATCGTTCTGTCGCCTCCCGTCTGCCCCCTCGATGCGCCCCAGCTTGTGCGACCCGGGATAAACACGCAGGCAGCCCATCTGATCGGTCGCCCTGCTGACGTGGATGATCCCTGCGATCATGGTGTCATTGACGGTCGGAAAGTACGGCCAGTCCTGATGCATCGGGAACGGCGAGCCAGCCTCGGCCGGTTTCTGGAACAGCTTTGAATGGTGCAGGATGATGTCGGGTCCGATCAGGGCCTCGACCACATCAAGAAACCGCTCGTTCAGAAATGCATTCAGCCAAACCCGCGAGTACTTCTGGACATTATGCGTATGCAGGATCCGGTCCCCTGCCTTGGCGATCTTCGCGGCCTCGCCACCGTCCCATGTCGCATCGACATCTTCGCCGCTTGCCACAAGCTGATGCACGATCCGGTCAAAGTCAGCCGTCAGCGCCAGGACTTCGTTTGGGCGAAAGATGCCCTTCGCATGATAGTATCCATGCTCATCGAAGTACGCCTGTGTGTCGGTCGTCATGACCTTCCCTCCCTTGGCGCGTCGGCCCCTCCAAAGGCCGGGTTCTTCCGTGCCCCGACTATGCCGGGGCACGGCCGTCAGGCGTCAGCCGCCTGCCTTTTCCAGATTGTGGATAATCTGGTGCGTGTGGTTCCACCAAAAGAACGGGTGATTGTAATTGTTGTCCGCGCTCGGCCAACCCGTCCAATAGGTGTTGCTGAACGGAATGAGCTTGGCCGACTGAACCAACGGGATGAAGGGCATCTCGGCGTCGAGGTACTGGTAAGCTTCCGCCACCATACCCGGCACAGCCGGATCGCCCAGCGCCTTGTCCGCCATATCATCGACGATTGCCGAATAGGCCGCCGCCCCGTCGCTGTCCCACCGCGCGGTATTGTTAAACCCGGGCGAGCGTTCGCCAACCGGCACGACATCTTTCACCGTATAACGCCCCATCGATGCCCAAGGCTCGTTGACCGACCCGCAAGAGAGCCAGCTATAGGACATCTCATAGGCTCCGAACGGCAGCACTTCGCCCCAGAACACGCCGTTCTCTACCGGCACGGCTTTGGCCTTGATGCCCGCGCGATTGAGCTGCTCGACGATCACATCGATCGTGCGGGTGTATTCCGTGGAGGCAGAGTTGACGTGGATATCCACGCTCAGCTCTTCGCCATCCTTCTCGTAGACACCGTTCGACCCCATGGTCCAGCCAGCGGCCTCGATCATTGCCTTGCCAGCATCCGCGTCGCCGCGCTCCGGAAGCCCATAGCCAGCCTCGACAATCGCATCGATGAAGGGTGACATCGATCCGTATTGCGCGAACATCGTCTTCGACGGCACGGTCGAGCCCTCTGCAGCCACGTTCACGATCTGCGTCCGGTCGATGATCGTCGCCACGGCTTTGCGCATGGCGGGATCATCCCAGGGTGCGATCGTCGTGTTGATCTCCAACTGACGCGCACAAGGGTCCGCCGCGGCGTATGGATAGTCGGAATACCAGGCGATCACGTTGGGGTTCTGAGCCTTGATCGCTTCAAACGTACCGACGCTTACGTTTTGTGCCGCGTCCATCTGGTTTGTCGCCATCAATTGCGCCCGGCTTTCCTCGCCGCCGCTTTCCAGGAACACCACGCGCTGCGGCGCAGGCAGGTCCATGAAGCCGGTTTTTGCGCCCCACCAATCGTCATTCCGATCCCAGATCGCGCGGCTCGTCGTGGCGCTGGTGAAGGTATAGGGGCCTGTGCCAATTGGCGGGTTGAATGCGAACGTCGCAGGATCCTGTCCATTCCAGATGTGTTCCGGCATGATCAGGAAACTGCCGAAGATGCGAACACCGAAGTTCTCGACGATGAAACGGGGATTGGCGTTGTTCAACGCAAACTTGACCGTCAGGTCATCCACCTTTTCAACGCTCGCCACCTGCGCACGCACGGTCGACGCTTCGCGAGAAGAAATCTCCTCGTTGTCCTTGACCATGTTCACGGTAAAGACCACGTCGTCGGCGTTGAACGCCTCGCCATCGGACCATTCCACACCGTCTCGAAGCGAAATGGTGAATTCGGTCGACCCAGCGTTCTGCTCGAACCCGGTCGCCAGCCACGGGTCGAGATTGCCGGTCGCATAATTCAAGATGAAAAGCGGCTCCCACATCGTTTGATGCGCGCCGTGCATCCGCTTGGTGCCGGGGGTAAACCAGTTGAAGTTTTCAGGGTCCTTGATGGTGCGGTCCAGATCGAAGATCACAGTATCTTCGCGCGCCACATCTTGTGCCCAGATGCTGCCGGTGGACACGGCCAAGGCCATGACCGAAACGGCCACCCACTTTGTTGTTCGGATCATTCTCTTCCTCCCAGTTTTTTGGGGCGCACGCCCCGGTCGTCGATTGGTTCAACGAACATAATCCATCACCAGAACGCGCGTGCGCTCGGGGATGTCCTCTTTTTTGATATCGACAGTGTGCCCGAAGGCGAAATCAATATCGTCCTTCTTGAAATTACTCAGGAAACTCTCGATCCACATCGTGTTGCGCGGGCGATACGTCAGCGTTCGGAAATGCATCGGGATGACCATCTTGGGTCGCACTCGGTGGATCATTTCCATCAGGTCAGGCAACTCCAGCGTCAGATAGCCGCCCGCCAGAGCAAACAGGATTTCGGTGTCTTCGAAGAACGCCTGCTGCGCATCGGTCAGGGGGTTCCCCACGTCCCCCATATGCGCGCAACGGATACCATCCAGCGTAAATCGGTACATGCCGTTCTGACCCGGCACCGCGTGCTCGGGGTGGTGATCCCACTCGGCGGCCTCGATGGCCGTCACCTCCAACCCCGAAGCTTCGGCACGCCCACTGCCCTGCGCAACTTCAAGCGCGTTGACGACCGCGGGCGCGCCTGGGATCAGGTCCGCTCGGCAATGCGCATCGTCATCGTCGCTCGAGATGATCACCAGGTCGGCAGTTTCACGAATAGGAGCATAACCGACCCCTTCTGGCGTGTAGGGGTCGGTTATGACGCTTGGCCCTTCGTCCGGGAGGAGGCGGAAGGCCGCATGTCCGAACCACGTGATCTTCAAATGTGTCTTACTCCATCAGTTGTTCCCCACCACGTGGGGGCTGGTCGTTTTCGTAATGTCGTTGTTCTCGGGCCGCGTGTGCGTTTTCCACGCTCCGGCGTTCCCGCGGCAAAGGATGGCTTCGACCCCCGTCGCCCACTTTGGATCGGTAATACGAACCTCCGGCGGACAATATCGCAACGTCAGCCCACACCGGCGACGGTCACTGACGTTCGGAAGCGATCCATGGACAAGCATATCCGCGTGAAGCGACACCTGCCCAGCCCTCAACACATTGGTGAAGGGGTCGCCCATGGCTTCGGCATTCGCGGTGCCCTTATGAAACACCGAACCTTCGCCGCGCTCGGACGTGGGCAAGGCCCCCTTGTTGTGCGTCCCGGGAATGAACCGCATAGCCGAATTGGCCTCGTCGGCATCGTCTATGGCGAGCCAAACTGTGACTGTTCGCGCCGGACTGAGGCTCCAGAAACTCGCGTCCTGGTGCCAGGGAACGCGCTTTGAATCACCCGCCGACTTCGATAAAATGGCGCTCGCCCAGCAAATCACGTCCGGACCGATCAGATCAGCGACCAGATCCACGATCTTTGGCTCGGTCGCGATATCCCAAAGCCCCGAAAGCCGCGCCTGATAGCAATTGATCCCATACGCGCCTTCCGGGCCAAGAGCGCCCATCAGCCCGTCGATATACCCACGGATTTCACCCATCTCGCCCACTGAAAAAACATCAATGGGCTGCACAAAGCCTTTCGCATTGTAGTGCGCGATCTGGTCTGGCGTCAGCCGTTTCGGGGCATCGTTCGCCACGGGTTTGAACCGCAGATCAGGCTTCGAATCGAGCATCGGTTCCACTCCAACTTCTCCAAGGCTAAAAGCGCAGGCCGTTATCTTCAGCGACGGAATTTGATATTTTTATGTACTCGTTTGATATTTTTCTTGCTCCAGCAGTCTTTTGTTCCGCAATCTTGGCGCATGCAGAATGAGACATTCCGGATCGCCAAATACATCCGCGAAGACGAAGCCTTTCATTTCGCTCGAAAGCATCTGGCGAAACGCTTTCCCGAAAAGGCGCACAACCACGACTTCTACGAAGTCTTTCTGATCGAGGGCGGACGCACCTCCCATTGGATCAATGGACATTCGCAGACGTTGGAGCCGGGGCAACTAATGTTCATTCGCCCCCATGACAGTCATGCGTTCAAGGCAGACAGACAGCTTGGCTGCCAGATCATCAACGTGATGTTCCGCATCGAAACGGCCGAGCATCTGGTCAATCGATACAGTGAAACGATCTCCGAACGTTACTTTGCTTCGAAGGATGTATTGCCCGAACTGCACAACTTGGGGCCGGTGCGTTTCGAACGCGCTGTGAATGTCGCACAACAGCTAAAGACGGCGCGCCGAACACTGGCCCGGATCGAAGAATACCTGCTCACGCTCGTCAATCGAGTCGCAGACGTCTCCAGTCAGGTTGATGCCCGCGCGCCGCAGTGGTTTGTCACCGCGTGCAGTGCAATTCAGTCACCAGAGGTGTTCCGCGGTGGTGCCGCCGCTTTCATAAAAGCCTGCGGGCGTAGCCATGAGCATGTATGCCGCACAATGCACCAGCGCTTCGGGATGACACCAACACAGTACGTCAACCAAATCCGCATCCAACACGCCGCGCACCTTCTGCGCTCCGATGATCTGGCAATCGAAGAACTGGCCAGGCAGTGCGGATTTGAGAATACAGGCTATTTCTATCGGCTGTTTCGCCAAGACTACGGTACGACCCCTAGGTCGTACCGCTTGTTGCACCAGCGGAACCCGTTTTAGTCGTCAAATTCCGATGAAGGGTTGTGCGATACGCGGGACAAGGCCCTTGAAGCGAAGCGGGGCATCGGTCGCGGCTAGGCATATGCAGTCCTCACCCGCAACCGCCACAGGCGTATGGTGCAAGTCTTCGTTGGCGACCTCAACGTCTCCACGGGCGAAGTAGCCATCTTCGTCCTCAAAGGCTCCCTTCAGGACCATGGTGAGTTCCAGTCCACGGTGACCGTGGTCCGGCATCGCCGTGCCGCCGGGGATCGACAAAAGACGCACCTTGCCCGGTCCCTCGGTCTTCAACACAGCCTGCATGACGCCACTACCGATGGAACGCCACTTCACCTTATCCAGATCACCACCCACGTACTCCTGCAGCGGCGATGGGAAGACACTGTCCTTACTGGTCTTTTCCACCCATGGCGCATCAGGTGCTTCGGGCATTGCATCAATAAGCGCAAAGGTCGCATCAAGCGCATGACCGCTCAGCTCGATCACCTCGCACTCGTCTACAAGCGCGCCGCCCACGGCTTCGAAACTTTCCAGCCGAGCCCGGCATTCGTCGCACATCGAGATGTGCGTCGCCGCTACCAGGCTAAAACCCTCATCAAGCGTGCCAGCCGCATAGCTCATCAAAAGAGCATCTGTCAGGTGATGTTGTATCTTACTCATTAGTTACCCCATGGCATGGCGCAAGCGTTCCAGCGCCAGTCGTATCCTCGATTTGATCGTTCCAAGCGGCAGTCCCGTTGCTTCGGCAATCTGGGCATGGCTCAGGTCTCCGAAATAAGCCGCCTGGATCAATTCCCTTTGTTTCTCCGGCAGATCTGCAATCGCTTCCGCCAACTTCTCACTCTCCTGCTTCAAGGACATCGCGTCCGCCTGGTCCGGCTCGGCTTCCGGTCCCCAGGGAAGATCCTCGGGCTCGGGCCGCTTCATTCGACGCAAAGCGTCGATTTTCCGGTTCCGGGCGATAGTGAACACCCAGGTCGAGACACTGGCCCGCGAGGGGTCGAACATATGTGCCTTCGTCCAAAGGGTCGCCATGACCTCTTGCGTACATTCCTCGGCCAAACCCTCGTTTGCACCGGACTTCATCAAAAACGCCTTCACCCTCGGGGCGAAATGGCGGAACAGTGCCGCAAAGGCTCTGCGATCCTTGTTATCTCGGATCGCCGCGACCATCGCGACAAATGCGTCATTGTCTTTCGGACCGTAGCTTTCAGAAGAAGATGCCATAACAGTGGCAACATACTCTGCTGTCCGCTCTGGTACAGCGCCATCTTCGATCACGATATCCATCGACATTTGCACCTGATACGTAGATCAGTACGGATCGGATCAAGATTTTTCTTCACCTATGATGGGGTGATCCATTTTTCTTGGGTCTCCGTAAGATAGAGCACGACGCAGGGTACACGGAGACAAGAATGCCATTTGAACACGGACCCGGGGCGCGACGCAGAATCGCGGTCATCGGGGCAGGAATATCTGGTCTGGGCGCAGCCTATTACCTTGCTGATACAAACACCGTCACACTCTTCGAAGCCGAGCCTCGGCTTGGCGGGCACGCACGTACGATTGTCGCCGGCAAGAACGGCAATCAGCCGGTCGATACGGGTTTCATCGTCTTCAACTACCAAACATACCCGCACTTGACCCGTCTGTTCGATGATCTCGACGTTCCGGTCGCGCCAAGTAACATGAGCTTTGGAGTCTCGACCCGCGGCGGTCGTTTCGAATATGCGCTGAACAGCATCGATTCCATCTTCGCGCAGCGCCTGAACGCCATGAACCCGCAGTTCCTGCGCATGGTGAGGGATATCGTGACATTCAACAAGAAGGCAGAGAGCGCCACAGAGCCCGATATGACTATCGGAGATTTGGTCTCGAACCTTGGACTTGGCTCCTGGTTCGTTCGGCACTATTTGACACCGTTCTCGGGCGCGATCTGGTCCACGCCCAAGTTGCGCATCCTAGACTTCCCTGCCGACACAATGGTGAAGTTCTTCCGCAACCACGGCATCCTCGACTGGAACGAGAACCATCAATGGTACACGGTACGCGGCGGCTCGGTCGAATATGTGAACCGACTCGCCGCAGCTATCGAGAAAAGCGGCGTCGATATCAGGCTAAGTGCCCAGACCCAAGCTGTGCGCCGCACACCATTTGGCGTTGAAGTAAAGACAGCAGGGGCCGAGTGGGAACAATTCGACGACGTCGTCTTCGCGACCCATGCCGATGACACCTTGCGAATGCTGTCCGACGCGACCGGCGTGGAGCAGACCGCCCTGTCATCCATCACGTACCAACCCAACCGCGCCGTGTTGCACGCCGACACCAACGCCATGCCCAGACGGCGCAAGGTCTGGTCGTCTTGGTGCCATGTCGAAAGCGGCGCGGGCGAAGACGCACCGATCGAGCTGACATATTGGATGAACTCACTTCAGCCGATCCCAAAAGACGACCCGCTCTTCGTGACGCTGAACGCCCAAGGCACGATCCGCGACGAACTGATCCATGACGAAACGACCTTCCGCCACCCGGTCTTCGACCGCGCCGCGGTGACCGCACAGGATACCGTCCGCGCGATCAACGGTCAGAACCGGACATGGTTCTGCGGGGCATGGATGCGCCACGGCTTCCACGAAGACGGCCTGGCAAGCGCGGCCGAAGTCGCCAACCTGATGGCCGCGGAAGAGAACATGGACCTCGCCGCCGAATGACCCATGTCGAGCACATAGACGGAACCACGTTCCATGGCCGAAAGGGCGAAACGCAGAACGCGTTTCGCTACTCGGTCGACTATGTGCTTCTGGACGCCGAAGCCGAAATGCGCGCACCGCTTCTCTTCCGTCGCAATCGTGCTGGTCTGTTCACTCTTCGCGACCAGGACCACGGCGGCGAACCGAAAGCGGGCAAGGGAGCGGCGTGGGTCCGCGAGGTGCTGGCAGATGTCCCGTTCGAGATCGCCCGGATCGAGCTTCTGGCCCAGCCACGGGTTCTGGGCCACATCTTTAATCCGGTATCCTTTTGGCTGGTCTATGACCCGCAAGATCAGTTGTGTACAGTCATAGCCGAGGTGACGAACACCTACCGCGACCGGCACTCTTACCTTTGCCATCGTGACGACTTCGGGCCGATCACGAAGAACGACACGCTGACGTCGCAGAAAATCTTTCACGTCTCCCCCTTTCAGCCCGTCGAAGGCGGCTATCAGTTCCGCTTCGACATCACCAAAGATCGCATCGGCATCTGGATCGACTACACCGCAGGCAATGGCGGCCTTCTCGCCACGCTGACCGGCAAACGCGCTCCACTCACGAACCGGCGCATCCTTTCCGCAATGCTCCGTCGCCCATTCGGAAGCCGCCGCGTGCTGGGGCTGATCCACTGGCAGGCGCTGAAGCTCTGGTGGAAAGGTGTTTCCTTCCGCACACGTCCCGAACCGCCTGAATCGCAGGTATCGCGATGACCGAGCGTTTCTTCCCCTACGCGCTTTTCGGCGGGCTGTTGGCGATGGCAGGATTGCCGATATATATCCATGCGCCGAAGTTCTATGTCGATGAATACGGCACAAGCCTCGCAGCGCTTGGAGCGGTTCTCTTCGGCCTTCGCCTGCTGGACGTGGTGCAGGACCCGGCCCTTGGTTGGTTGTCGCGCCGCACCTCTCACAAACGCGCCATTGCCGTGACCATCGCCACGGCAGCGATGGCGCTCTCGATGCTGGGCCTTTTCGCGGTGGCACCCCCCATTAACGCACTTGTTTGGTTCGCACTGATGCTTGCTGGTCTTTTCTCGGCCTTCAGCTTTTTGACCATCACCTTCTACGCCCAAGGCGTGACAACCGCGAAGACGCTCACCGGCGAGGGCCACGTGCGCCTTGCTGGCTGGCGCGAAACCGGCGCGCTGCTTGGAGTGTCGCTGGCCTCTGTCCTGCCCGTCGCCCTTCTCGGCGTCACTGAAAGACCCTTCGCACTCTTCGCCGCCCTCTTCGCGGTCCTAGCCGTCATCGGTGTCCTGTCGATGCGCCGCAAATGGCGGCCTGGTGGGGACGCCAGAACCTCCAACCTCAAGCCCATCCTGGCCGATCCACTGGCCCGCCGTTTGCTGCTGATCGCACTTCTGAACGCAACGCCCGTCGCCGTCAGCTCGACCCTGTTCCTGTTCTTTGTCGAAAGCCGCCTGGAAGCGCCGGGGTGGGAAGGCCCGCTCTTGTTGTTGTTCTTCCTAGCCGCCGCCGCCAGCGCGCCGGTCTGGAGCCGCGTGGCCCAGCGCCACGGCTCAAAATGGACGCTGAAGCTGGGCATGGTGCTTGCCATTGCCTCGTTCGGCTGGGCAGCAACGCTCGGCGCTGGCGACCAGATTGCGTTTGCCGTGATCTGTATCGTCTCTGGCGCAGCCCTTGGCGCGGACATGACCCTTCTGCCTGCGCTCTTTGCCAAGCGCACATCGGAAATCGCCCCGGAAGCGGCCGAAGGCTTCGGCCTGTGGTCTTTCGTCTCGAAGTTTTCACTCGCCTTCGCCGCGGTGGTTTTGTTGCCCCTGCTTGACGCCTCAGGCTTTCAGGCGGGTCAGATGTCTCAACCCGAGCAGGCACTTCAAACGCTCACCCTATCCTATGCGGTTTTGCCCTGCGTCCTGAAACTGGGCGCACTTCTGCTGCTTTCAGCCACCCCTCTGGAAGACGTCGAAGGAACCGCACTCAACAGAGGAACACCCTGATGGACTTTCTATCCTTGCTCATCGGCGCCGCGCTGATGGCCGGGCTGGTCTGGCTGATCAGCCGACGATTCGACTTCCTGGCACAGACCCCGGATGACTACACAAAAGGCCCCACATTCGATATCCGCGAAACGCTAAATGGCCCGCTTCTTTGCGATGGCATCATCTACGGTCCCACGGGCCGCGTCGCGTCTCGGTTCTCCGCCAAATTCGATGCCACTTGGGACGGAAACTCCGGCATCATGAACGAGCATTTCCACTACGACAGCGGCACCGAGCAGCACCGCAAATGGCGGCTCTCGGTTGATGCCATGGGCAAGATCAAGGCCGAAGCCGACGATTTGGTCGGCGCAGGCACCGGCCAACAAACCGGCTCGGGCGTGAAACTCTCGTATCGGATCAAACTGCCCGAAAGCGGCGGCGGCCACGTGCTGGACGTCGTCGACTGGATGTATCTTTTGGACAATGGCACAGTCATGAACCGTAGCCAGTTCCGGAAGTTCGGCATCAAGGTCGGCGAACTGGTGGCGACCATCCGCCCCGATCCTGCATCTGCCGAACGCCAGGAAGCGGCCTAAGCACATGCGTGACTGGCCCGGCAAACGTTACTGGCTCGTAGGAGCAAGCCAAGGCCTTGGCCGCGCCGTGGCGCATGAGCTTTCCAAGACGGGCGCCGAAGTCATTCTGAGCGCGCGGAACGCTGAGGCTCTGGAAGAACTCGCGGCCGAGGTTCCGGGCACCGCCCGCGTTGTTCCCGTGGACGTTGGCGACGACGCAAGCGTGGCCGCAGCAGCCAAGGCAGCGGGTCAGATTGACGGGATGGTCTTTCTGGCTGGGCTCTACTGGCCAATGAAAGCGCAGGATTTCGACGGCGCGAAGGCAGCGACCATGCTGGACGTGAACCTGACCGGCGCGGCGCGTGTACTTGGCCATGTGTTGCCGCCCATGGTGGAACGCGACCGGGGTCACATCGTTCTGACGGGCTCGCTATCCGGCTTTCGCGGCTTGCCCGGTGCGAATGGATACGGAGCGTCCAAAGCCGGTATCATGTCGATGGCCGAAACGCTCTATGCCGACCTCCGCAAAACGGGGGTGGACGTTCAACTGATCAACCCGGGCTTCATCAGGACCCGGCTGACTGACAAGAACGACTTCTCGATGCCATTCATCATGGACCCGGAACCTGCCGCAAAGCTGTTTGTGGACCACATGCAGGGCGACGACTTCGCACGCAACTTCCCTCGCCAATTCGGGGCGATCTTTCGCCTGAGCCAGTTTCTGCCCGACTGGCTATACTACCGGATGTTCGGCGCCTGAGGCGTTAGCCTTCGTCAATCTTGGCTAGAGTCCCAAGCGGTCGCGCAGCGAATACCACGTCATCGCAAGGGTCAACAAAGGGGCCCGCAGGTGCCGACCACCAGGGAAACTTGGCACAGGCAGAGACGACCACAAGTCGAAGCGACTTGCCTCGCCCGCCACGGCCTCTGCCAATATCTTTCCAGCCAGACCCGTCAACGCGACCCCATGGCCGGAAAACCCGCCAGCCGCCAGAACACTGCGACCGACCCGGGCCATCATCGGCAAACGCGTCATGGTAATCCCCAACGTGCCGCCCCAACTGTAGTCGATCCGCGCGCCACGCAACTGCGGGAAAAGCTTTACCATCCGTTGCACCAGGGCTGCGTCTATGTCCTTTGGAAAACCCACGCCATAATTCTCGCGCCCGCCGAACAAGAGCCGTTTGTCTTCGCTCAGCCGGAAATAGTTCACGACGAACTTGTCGTCAGCGACAGCGATGTCCTTCCGCAGAACCTCATACGCCAGATCGCCAAGTGGTTCCGTTGCAGCGATGAAACTGTTGATCGGCATGACATGCGACGCAACATGGCGGTTGATGTTCGAAAGATACCCGTTCCCGGCGATCACAATGTGCTCCGCAGTGATCTGTCCGCGCGGTGTCACTACTACCCTTTCGGAAACACTGGTTGCTTCGGTGCGTTCGTAGATCCGTGTGCCGGCAGCCTCGGCCGCCTTCGCCAGACCAAGCGCATAACGCAGCGGATGCAGATGGCCAGCGTCCCAATCCAGAAGCCCGCCCTGATAGACGTCACTGACGCACACCTCGCGCACCGCTTCACGGTCCAGGTACTCTGTCTCGTATTCATAGCGCTCGGCCAACCAATCGCCATAGGCCTTCAGGTCGTCCACACCGCGCGCCGTCCAATGACCATGCAGAACGCCCGGGCGATATCCCGCATCCGGCGCGAAACGCGCCACCAGATCGCGCGTCAGGGCCTTTGCTTCCAGCGTCAAATCCCAAAGCCGACGCGCATCGTCTCGGCCAAGCCGCGCCTCCAGCCAATCCTGATCCTTGTTCCAGCCCGAACCAACCTGACCGCCGTTTCGCCCCGACGCACCGAACCCGGCGCGATGGGCATCGATCACAACGACGTTCAGCCCTTTCTCGGCCGCATGAAGCGCCGTCGAAAGGCCAGTATAGCCCGCTCCGATTATCGCCAGATCAGCCTGGATATCCTCTTCCAGCCTCGGCCGTTCAGGCGGAATATCCGCCGTCGCCGCATAGTAGCTCGGCGGGAATTCCCCCTGCACATCGTTGCGATAGAGCGGGTTCATGAGGGCGTCAGACGGACAAAAGCAAATGCTCGCGTTCCCAGGGCGAAATCACCTGCAGGAACTCGTCATACTCCGCGGCCTTTACGCCTGCATAGACCATGCAGAAATCCTCGCCCAAAACGTTGCGCAATGAATTGGCGGCGGCAAACTCGTCCAGAGCGGCATACATTCCCCGCGGCAGGTCTTCTTCCGCGTCATACGCATCACCCGTGAACTCCGCCTTCGGTTCAATGCTTTCAACCATCCCCAGATATCCACATGCCAAAGACGCCGCGATTCCCAAGTACGGGTTGCAGTCCATACCTGCGATACGGTTCTCGACCCGACGCGCCTGCGGATCGCTGATCGGCACCCGGATGGCCGTCGTCCGATTGTCCCGGCCCCACTCCAGATTGATCGGTGCCGCGTGGTCCTTCACGTACCGCCGGAAGGAGTTGACGTAAGGCGCGAACAGGACAGTCGCCGCCGGCAGGTACTTCTGCAAGCCGCCGATGAAGTGCAGAAACTCAGGTGTCTCGGCATCGCCAGCACCCGTGAAGATATTCTGACCGGTTTCTTTCGACAGGACAGAATGATGGATGTGCATGGCCGAGCCAGGTTCACCCGCAATGGGCTTTGCCATGAAGGTCGCAAAGCAATCGTGGCGTAACGCGGCTTCGCGGATGAGCCGCTTGAAATAGAATATCTCGTCCGCCAGCCGGATCGGATTGCCATGGCGCAGGTTGATCTCCAACTGCCCGGCACCGCCTTCTTGCGTGATCCCGTCGATCTCGAAGCCCTGCGCCTCGGCAAAGTCATAGATGTCGTCGATCACAGGACCAAACTCATCGACGGCCGACACCGAATAGGCCTGCCGCGCCGCAGCCGGGCGACCTGACCTGCCGGTCATCGCCTTGATTTCCTGCGCCGGATCGACGTTGCGCGCCACCAGATAGAACTCCATTTCTGGCGCCACGATGGGTACCCAGCCCTGCGCGGCATAGAGTTCCACAACGCGCTTCAGGACATTTCGCGGTGCATAGGGCACTGGCGTGCCGTCTTTGCCGAACGCGTCGTGAATAACCTGAAGGGTCCAGTCTGCCGTCCAGGGTGCGGCGCTGGCCGTCGAGAAATCGGGCACCAAAGTCATGTCCGGCTCAGTAAAACCATCGGCTGCGGTCTCTTCAGACCAGCCCCCTGTAATTGTCTGATAAAAAATCGAATTCGGCAGATAGAACTGCGCCTGACGCGCGAATTTGGACGCAGGCATCGCCTTGCCGCGAGCGATGCCTGAAAGATCCGCGATAAGGCATTCAACCTCGTCCAATCGCGCGTCTTTCAAATACGCCCGGGCCGCATCGGGCGCCTGGCTCAACCAGTCAGACATGGGGTGCCTCCTTGAAAAACGCCGCAATTCGGTCCGCCAAGACCTCGTTTGACAGGCTTCGACCCAATCCCTCCCGAACCCGCGCGCCTTCCTCTGGGGTGATGTTCGCCTTACGGACGGTCAGCAAACGCTCCACATCGTCATGCGAGAATTCCGGGTGCGGCTGAACGCTGAAGGCACGCCCACGATAGGCCAGCGCCGCGTGCGCGCAAAAATCACTTTGGCCGATCGTCCGTGCTTCAGAAGGGACCTCGACCACCTGGTCCTGATGCCAGGCGTTCAACTCCAGTTCCCGACCCTCCAGATCATAGGTCATACGCCCCAAAGACCAACCGCCTTCGAACTTCTCGACCCTGCCGCCAAGGGCTTGCGCAAGGATTTGGTGCCCGAAACAAATGCCAACAAGGGGGACGTCGGCTGCGTAAGCATCCCGCAGAAACGCCTCCAGTAGGGGAATGAAAGGTTCGTCTTCATAAGCGCCGTGCTTCGACCCGCTGATCAGCCAGCCGTCCGCAGCACGAACGCTTTCTGGGAACTCCAGGTCGACGACCGACCAAGTACGAAAGGTCAAACCGCGCCCGGCCAACAAGGTCGCATACAAGTCGCCATAGGTCTTGTCCGGAAAGCCTTCGGCCGCCGGGAAATGGCCGCACTGCAAGATGCCGATCAACATGAGCTTAACCTAGCCACTGCGCCTTGGTCCTATCAGGTACCAAGCAAAAAACGCGAGCCCGGGCAATGCCAACAGCGCAACCGTCCAGAGCGCCTTGGCCCGCCAGCCAGCGCCCGACGGCCAAACCGACAACAAAGCCCACATATTCAACGCAAGCGCCAACAAGACCCAAAGTCCAAGATACTCGACCACGTCAGCTCAGTTCATACGGGTTTCGTTTTGCAACCGCCACGCCAGCTTGTGTTGCTCGACCGCTTTTCGATAATCGCCCTGACGTTCGAAAAGCTCGGCCAGAACCAAAGCGACCCGCTTCCGCTCGAAGGCATGGTTTTGCTGCTTGGCCAGACGCGCGGCGGCTTCCAGATGTTGCTTGGCAGCCTTCAAATCGCCCCGGTCAGTTTCCAACTGAGCACGATACCGGTGAAGAAAACCGCGAACACGGTCGTCCTGATCTGTCTCGGCGATCTCCAACCCCTTCTCCAGATGTTCGACCGCCTCCTTCACGCGACCAAGCTGTGTGTCGCAG
>JASJDQ010000053.1 GCA_030065075.1 Paracoccaceae bacterium
TATCCGCTTCCCTTGACCGGCTTCAAGGGATAAGAGGCGCGACCAATCGCCCTAATTGACGCAGGTTTGAACGAAATCATGGCTGGCACCATCGCATTTCAAGGGGAACTGGGGGCTTACTCCCACCAGGCATGCCGCGAAACACACCCGGAAATGGAGGTTTTGCCCTGCCGGACGTTCGAAGACGTGATCGAGGCGACCCGTACAGGCAAGGCGGATCTGGCCATGTTGCCGGTCGAAAACACGACCTATGGCCGCGTGGCCGACATCCACCGGCTGTTGCCGGAAAGTGGCCTTCATATCATCGACGAAGCCTTCGTCCGCGTGCTGATCAACCTTCTGGGCGTCCCCGGCGCGACGGTCGCAGATGTGAAAGAGGCGTTCAGCCATCTGGTGCTTCTGCCGCAATGCGGCGCTTTTCTGCGCGAAAACGGGATCATCGGGCGTGTCAGCCCCGACAACGCCCGCGCCGCTCGCGAAGTCGCCGAAGCCGGTGACAAGTCACATGCGGCGCTGGCCTCTGAACTGGCGGCCGAAGTCTATGGCCTCGACGTCTTGGCCCGCTCGATCGAGGATCAGGACCACAACACCACGCGCTTCCTCATCATGGCGCGTGAGCCCGACATGTCGCGCCGTAGCGAGACCATGATGACGACCTTCGTCTTTCGCGTCCGCAACATCCCGGCTGCGCTTTACAAGGCGATGGGCGGGTTTGCGACCAACGGCGTCAACATGACCAAGCTCGAAAGCTACATGGTCGATGGCTCCTTCTCCGCCACCCAGTTCTATGCCGATATCGACGGCCACCCCGATGACCGCGACGTGCAGCTCGCGATGGAAGAACTGGAGTATTTCACCTCCGAGCTTCGTGTCCTCGGCACCTATCCGGCGGCGATCAAGCGCTAAGCTCCTCGAAATAATCGACAATCGCGTCGTGACCGGCGTATCTGGCCCATTCGACCGCAGTGGTGTCGTGGTGAATGTCTCCGATATCGAACCGCGCGCCACTGTCCACCAGAACCTTGACCGTGCTCAGGTGCCCTTCCCAGACGGCGGAATGCAGCGGCGTGCAATGCGAATGACCGCCGGGTGGGTTGTAGCGGTTCGGGTCCGCACCAGCCTTCAACAACTTCGCTACAATTTCGTCTTGGGCACCCAAAACGGCCAACGCCAGTCCCAGTTGTTTCTGGTCGTGGCTTGCCGCCGCCAACAGGGCATCGACCTCCGTCACGTCGCCAAGCGCTGCTGCGGTCGAAAGGTTGTGTGTGGCGCCCAAGGCGATCAGCGTGCGCGCTGCGGCGACCTCACCATGAGCAAGCGCAGTATGCATGGCCGCATTCGGGTCCGCACCACATTGGCAGAGCAAGGTCAGCAAATCCTTTTCAACGCCGCACTCACGCACGACTCGCCCCGAAGCGACCAGCCCAAGCGCATAGTCCAACGCCTCCTGGTTCTCACGTGCGCCCGCGTCCAGAATGATCCGGGCAATATCGACGATGTTGTCGGGCAACCGGCCGTTCCGAATGGGGTTCTCGGCCACGAACTCCAGCAGCGTCGGGCGCGTGAAATAGTTCCCGCCCTCGAAATACACCTTGCGGTTCACCAGACCGGGGTGCGCCGCCAAATGAGCTCGCAACCGATCCGCATCGCCCTCATCCAGAAAGTCCAGCACCTGCAGGAACACCGGGTCTTCAATGCGATCGTTGTGGATCAGATCAACTTGCCCGCCAGCTGCCTCGGCCACCGCCGTCTTCAGCCGTGGCCAGCTTGGATACCCGTACTCGCGGGCAATCGTCAGCAAAGCGTCGCTCAACGCATAAGTGCCCTCGGCAATCTCGGCATCCATCAGGTCGCCGCACTTCGGATGGAACTCGCGCAGCCTTTGAAGCGCCGCCAGGCCGCCTTTGCGTATATCGGCCAACAAATCCTTGGCCTGATGTTTCAGATGATCGATGTCCGCATTCGCGGGCAGCCGTTTCGTCGGCATGGGACCTTTCCTTTCGCAACGCTCATCGCCTGCAAATCGTGAGCCAAAAGTCAGGTCATCGACGTTCAAAATACGAGTGGACTTCTGTCCTTTCCGCAGGCCGGAGGCGCCTCGGTGCGCCGTAACAACGCTAACCGGCTCGCGGCTGTCTTGCAATCCGGACCAGCCGCGTTAGGTCGCGCCGGACAGGCAACCATCTGGGCGGCACATGGCAACACTTCTGATGATCTCGGGTTCGCTCCGCGCGGCCTCACTCAACACGAAACTTGTCCTTGAAGCCGGCGAACTCTGGCCCCGCACGACCGAACGCGCCGACCTGAACATGCCGCTCTACAACGGTGATGACGAAAAAGCCGACGGCGTGCCAGCGCCCGCACAACGACTGGCAGAGCAGATCGAGGCAGCCGCCGCCGTTGCGATCGCGACCCCCGAATATAACCAGTCCTTTCCGGGCGGGCTGAAGAACGCGCTCGACTGGGTCAGCCGCATCGATGCCAAGCCCTGGCGGGACAAACCCGTTGCCATTATGTCCGCCGCCGCGGGCCGCGCGGGTGGTGCACGGGCGCAATACGCGCTGCGCCTCGCCCTGAATTCCTTTCAACCCCGATTATTGACTGGCCCTGAGGTGATGGTCGCAAGCGCCGCCACGGAATTCGATGACGACGGGCGGTTGATGGGCGAGCGCTACAAAGCCGCACTGGCGGAATTGATGGCCAAACTGGCAAAGACAGCGGGGCTTTAACGTTCTTTCTCGAAGGCCAGACGTTGCAGCGCGACGGCTTCGTTCCGTTCGGCTCGCAGACTATCCGTCAAGGCGCTTTTCACGTAATCGATGTGCCGCTCGACCGCGGCACGCGCAGCCCCAGGATCGCGTGCTTGCAGGGCGGTGTTGATGTCCCGATGCTGCTCGATCAGGGCCGATCGGGTCGTCCGCTGCTGGAACATGACCTTGCGGTTATAGAAGACCCCCTCCCGCAGAAGCTCGTACATCGACCGCATCATATGGAGCATGACCACGTTGTGGCTGGCTTCGATGATGGCCAAATGAAAATCGGCATCGATCTGGGCTTCGTCCGCCGGGTTCCTTTTGCCATGTGCGACTTCCATGCGTTGGAACACCTCGTCGACCACCTGCAAATCCGGCTCCGAGCCCAGACGCGCGGCACGCTCGGCGGCCAGCCCCTCCATGTCGCGGCGAAAATCCAGATAGTCGAAGACAGCCTCCTCGTGCACGCTGAAAAGCCGCACCAGCGCCGGCGAAAAAGCCGATCCAAGGACCTCGGCCACGAATATCCCCGCATTGGCGCGGGCTTCCAGCAGACCGGCCTCCTGTAACTCCGCCACCGCCTCGCGAAGTGACGGGCGTGAAACACCAAGGCGCTCGGACAACTCCCGTTCAGAGGGCAGCCGCTCGCCCGGGCGCAGAACGCCCCGCAGGATCAAAAGCTCGATCTGACGCACGACCGAACGGGACACCTTCTCTTGCTGTATCTTCTGAAACGGCATGCAATCGGTGTACCGCAAGCGCACAGCGCTGTCAGGCGATCTTTCCCCAAAGATCATAATCCCCGGCTTCGTCGACCAGAACGGGCACTATGTCGCCTGGGCGCAAATGATCGAACCCCTCGTCGATGAACAGGTTGCCGTCGATCTCTGGCGCGTCCGCCATGGTCCGGCAGGTCGCCGCCTCACCATCGACCTCATCCACGATGACCTCGAGGTGTTTGCCCACCTTCGCGGCCAGCTTGGCCGCCGAAATGGCCTGCGCCTTCTCCATGAACCGCTGCCATCGCTCGGCCTTCACCTCATCCGGTACATGATCGGGAAGGGCGTTCGACCGCGCGCCATCGACGTTTTCATACTGAAAGCACCCGACCCGGTCCAACAGCGCCTCGTCCAGCCAGTCGAGAAGCACTTCGAATTCCTCCTCGGTCTCACCCGGAAAGCCGACGATAAAGGTCGACCGCAACGCGATCTCCGGACAGACATCGCGCCAGGCGGTAATCTCTTCCAGCGTCTTCTCGGCGGCTGCGGGGCGCGCCATGCGCCTCAGCGTTTCGGGATGCGCATGTTGAAAGGGAACATCCAGATAAGGTAACACCAGCCCTTCGGCCATCAGCGGCACCAGATCACGCACATGGGGGTAGGGGTACACGTAATGCAGCCGCACCCACGCCCCCAGCGCCCCCAAATCACGGGCCAGCGGCGTGATGGGAAATTTCTCGTCGCGCCCCTTCCAGTCCGTTCCATAAGCGCTGGTGTCCTGGCTGATCACCAACAACTCCTTCACGCCCGCCTCGACGAGTTTTTCCGCCTCGCGCATAACCGCACGCTCGGGGCGCGACACCAACTTCCCGCGCATATCCGGGATAATGCAGAACTTACAGGCGTGGTTGCAGCCCTCGGAGATTTTCAAATAGCTGTAATGCCTTGGTGTCAGTTTGACGCCCGTCGCGGGCATCAGGTCAACAAAGGGATCGGGTGCGGGGGGCACAGCGGCGTGGACAGCGTCCAACACCTGCTCATATTGATGCGGACCCGTCACGGCCAGCACCTTGGGATGCGCACCGGTGATATACTCGGGCTCTGCCCCCAGGCAGCCCGTGACAATCACGCGTCCGTTTTCCTGCAAGGCTTCGCCGATTGCTTCCAGACTCTCGGCCTTGGCACTGTCCAGAAAGCCGCAAGTGTTCACGACAACCGCGTCGGCGCCACCATAATCCGGACTGATCGCATAGCCTTCGGCCCGAAGCCGTGTCAGGATCCGCTCGCTGTCGACCAGAGCCTTGGGACAGCCAAGTGACACCATCCCGATGGTGGGCTGACCGTCGCGGCGCGCCTCCGGCAAATGCGCGCGCGCAAGATCAGGGCGAAGATCGGGTGGGTTGCTCATCACGCGCCGAATAGCCAATGACATGCCACATTGGCAAGCCATCTAAGCCTGCCTGCGTGTCTCCATCGACCCAGAAATATCCCGGGATTCGGGGCAGAGCCCCAACAAAACGTCGTGTGCGCGACCCGCGCGCCCTTGGATCACCGCCGCCGGTCGCGGCGCCCCGACATCGGCTGGAAAGCAACGCTGACATGCGCCTCGCAATAAGGCTTGCCCTGTTGCACGGCCAGACCACAGAACCAGAAGTCCTCGGTCGCCGGATCGCCGATCGGCCACTTGCAGGTCCGCTCGGTCAACTCCATCAGGCTGATCTTCTTGGCGCCCTTCTCGACCTCACGCACATTGGCGAGCGTCTCGGGGCTGATCTCGTTCGCCGAGGGCTGCGGCGGCAGCGGCTGGCCTGCTGGCACAATCGGCTTACGTGGCGCAACCGTCACCTCAACGACCTTCTCGGCAGGCTTCTCGGCCTTCTTCGGTGCTGGCTTGGCTTTCTTCTCGGGCGCGGGTGCCGAGCTTCCGGCGCGGTTCGAAAGCCCCAGCCGGTGGACCTTGCCGATAACGGCATTCCGCGTCACACCGCCCAACTCCTTGGCGATCTGGCTGGCCGACTGGCCCTCGGTCCACATTTTCTTCAGAAGCTCGACGCGCTCGTCCGTCCAAGACATTGGTCACCTGTTTTTCGCTGAGCTTCTATTCTAGTCACCCAATCCCCCGATACAAGTCAGAGCAGGGCGATTGTACCCCAAACACAACAGAATTATGGCCCCACCGCCCATCTGGACGCCCAAGGTTAACGAATTCCTGCCGTTTTTTCGGCTCGACAAGCCTCCTTTCTTGGCCAATAGACCCGCCATGGCAAAACGGCTACTGACAGAATTTGGCATGGGCACCTCGCTCCGCCGACAGGACTATACCGAAGCCGCCGTGCGCGCGTTGAAGGACGCGCTCTGGCACAACTCGATCAATCTGGCCGAGCTCTTCGGGGTCGAGAAATCACAGATGCTCCTGACCGTCGAGATCGGCGTGCAGAACCCCGACGCCGTCGACAAAGCGGCGCTGAGCGCCGTCTTCCCCTACGGCCAGCCAACCGTCTCGGTCGTCAAGGGCGGGCTTGACGTGCCCCGCGGCGATGGCGGCAAGCCGACCGTCATCGCAAACGCCGCCATTTCCGTGGCGCTCGAAGGGGTAGACTAATGCAACGCGTCATCATCGAAATGGGCATGGGCAACGACCTGCATGGCCAGGACTACACCAAAGCCGCCGCCCGAGCGGTCGAAGACGCGATCCGACATTCCTCGATCCCACTCTTCCCGGCGCTGGGCCTCGATCACTCGGCGATGGAGGTCCGCGTTACGGTCGGCGTCCAGAACCCCGCCGCCGTCGATCTGGACCGCATCGTCCAGGGCCTGCCTCGCGGCAAGGTTCAGGTCACCGCCACAGAGGGCGGGCTCGACATCACCAACCCCGACAACGACGAGATCACCGTGGTCGCAACGGCGGCAGTCGAAGCCTTTCTCGACCCAAAGACCGTCCGTGCGCTGGCCTCAAAGCCCCAGGATTGAGCGCGCAAGCGGACGCTCGGGCGCGAGCATTCCATCCAGAATATCAAAGTGATGTCGTCCCGGATCAATACGCAAAGTCGCATCCCAGGCATCAGCCAACCACATCGCCTGATCCAGAAACACCGGACGCTCCTCGGCACCCACCCAGACCGTGACAGCCATCTCCGGCGCACCTTGCAGGCAAGGGCTTTCCGCCGCCGCCTCTATCGGGTCGAGGCGCAGGTTCTCATTCATCGAAAGCGTCAGAAAGGGCCGGAGGTCGCTGACAGGCGAGATCGGCACAATACCGGCAATCCGCGCGCGCACCTCACTCGGCAATGCCACATCCGCGCACCCCATACGCGCCACCAAATGCCCGCCTGCCGAATGCCCGGCCAGCCGGATCGGCCCCGCCACCATCCCAGCCGCTGTCTGGACCGCGCGCGCAATCTCTCGGGTGATCTCGGCGATCCGCGCCTCGGGCGCCAACGTGTAGGACGGCATCGCAACGGCCCATCCGGCCGCGGTCAACCCGGCAGAGAAATGCGACCAATACCCCCGGTCAAAACGCAGCCAATAGCCGCCGTGAACAAAGACAACCAATCCCTCCGCCTTGCCCGCCGGATGGAACAGATCGAGCCTCTGCCGCTCGCCCGCGCCATAGGGCACATTCAACCGCGCCCGCCCGACCGCCGCTTCCCGCTCGCGGAAACCGGTGGCCTCCTCCAGCCAGCGCTCGGGGTAATCGGCGCCACCCGGAATGAAGTCGACATTGTTGTAATCCTGGTCCGTGCTCATGGGCCGCACGTTCCCATGTTTCATGTGGAGAGGGTAGCCCACAATGGGTCAAGGCCAGGAGCCTGGAACAAAGCGACCTCTACCCCGGCACGACGCGGAAGATCCCCCCGTTCGGGTCGTCGGACAGAAGCAGCAGCGCGCCATCCCGATCGACGGCAACATCGCGAATACGGCCCAGGTCTCGCAAGTAGCGCGCCTGTGCGACGATCCTGTCTCCGTCCAATTGCAGCCGTATGATACCTTGGTCCCGCAAAACAGCGGCCACGACATCGTTCTGCCAACCGTCAAACATCTCGCCCGTGTAGAACGTAAATCCGCCCGGTGCGATGCTGGGCTTCCAGTAGTACCGCGGTTCGGTGATGCCTTCGCCACTTGTCAGGCCTTCGCCAACGGGTGTGTCGTCATAGTTGTCGCCATAGCTGACAAGCGGCCAGCCATAGTTCTGGCCGGGAAGCGCGCGGTTCAACTCGTCGCCTCCCTTGGGACCATGTTCCAGCGTCCAAAGCTCGCCCGTCTCGGGGTGAAGCGCGGCACCCTGCACGTTCCGATGTCCATAGCTCCAGATGCCGTCGATCGCACCAGCTTGCCCGACAAAAGGGTTTGAAGACGGTGCACTTCCGTCCAGGTTCAGCCGGACAACCTTGCCGATCGTTGAACCAAGGTCCTGGACGTGCGGCCAGGAATTCCTGTCGCCCGTCGTGACGAAGACTTGATTGCCGTCCGGCACGATGCGCGAACCGAAGTGCGCGGTTCCTTTCACACCCGGGGTCTGCTCGAAGATATCCTGATAAGCCTCTAACCGGCTGTTCGATGCGTCCAGCACACCCCAACCAGCCGCCGTTCCGCTGGTGCCACCGCGCATGGACTTTGAATATGTCAGAAAAACCCGCCGTGTTTCGGCGAAGTCCGGTGCCACAGCGACATCTAGCATGCCACCCTGACCGGCCACTGAAACCTTCGGAGCCCCCTCAAGACGCGTCACCGATCCATCAGCGCTGACGTGGTTCAAGCGTCCGGGTCGTTCCGTAACCAGATAACCGCCACCCGGAAGGACCGCGATACCCCAGGGATGCTCAAGCCCGCCTGCGATCTTCGTGGCCGAAAGCCGCTCGCGTCGGCGGATCTTCGGTGCGTTTGTCTGTTGCTTGAAGGCCGGTTCCGCGGACAGACGCGTGGCCGCGGTGCCAGCAAGGGCGAGCGAGAGGAAGGAACGACGGAACATGGTTGAAACTCCAGGACAAATACTCTTGCTGGGAATTTAGCCCCTATATTCGCCCTGTCACCTCACGATTGCGGAAATTGTGCTCGGACGCCGTATATCTCAGCTACCCGGTCCACGGCGGCTTCGGCGCTCATCTCTTCGCTTTCGCCCGTGCGGCGAGAGGTCAGTTCGACAACACCCTTCTCCAGACCACGCGGCCCCACGGTGATGCGCCAGGGCAGACCGATCAGGTCCATCGTGGCGAACTTGGCGCCCGCGCGTTCATCGCGGTCATCGTAAAGCGTCTCCAGCCCCTTCGCCGCCAGCGCCTTTTCAAGCCCCTCGCAGGCTGCATCGCAGCCACTGTCGCCTTGCCGGAGGTTGACGATCCCGGCGTGAAACGGCGTCACGCCCTCGGGCCAGATGATGCCATTATCGTCGTGGCTCGCTTCGATGATCGCGCCCAGCAGGCGGCTGACGCCGATGCCGTGAGAGCCCATATGGACCGGCACTTGGTTGCCGTCCGTGTCCTGCACGGTGGCGCCCATCGCCTCGGAATACTTTGTTCCGAAATAGAAAATCTGGCCCACCTCGATCCCGCGCGCAGAGCGCCGACGATCTTCGGGAACCTTCTGGAACGCAGCTTCATCGTGGGTCTCATCCGTCCGGGCGTAGCGCGAGGTGAACTCCTCCAGCACGGCTTGGCACTGCGCGTGGCTGTCATAGTCGATCTCGCGGTCGCCGAACTTCAGGTCCGTGATCTCGCTATCATAGAACACCTCCGACTCGCCTGTGTCCGCCAGCACCAGAAACTCATGTGTGTCATCACCACCGATTGGGCCGCTGTCGGCGCGCATCGGGATCGCTTGCAATCCCATGCGTTCGTAGGTGCGCAGGTAGCTGACCAGATGGCGGTTGTAGGCGTGCAGCGCATCTTCCTTCGTCAGATCAAAGTTGTAGCCGTCCTTCATCAGGAATTCGCGGCCGCGCATGACGCCGAAACGCGGGCGGATCTCGTCCCGGAATTTCCATTGGATGTGATAGAGCGTCAGCGGTAAGTCTTTGTAACTCTTGACATAAGATCGGAAGATGTCGGTGATCAGTTCTTCATTGGTCGGGCCATAAAGCATGTCCCGGTCGTGCCGGTCGGTGATCCTGAGCATCTCCTGCCCATAGTCGTCATACCGCCCGCTTTCACGCCAAAGGTCCGCCGATTGCAGCGTCGGCATCAGCATCGGGATGTGGCCCGCGCGGATTTGCTCCTCGTGGACGATATTCTCGATGTTTCTCAACACCTTGTAGCCCAAGGGCAGCCAGGAATAGATGCCGGCAGAGGCTTGCTTGATCATGCCCGCGCGCAGCATGTAGCGGTGCGAGACGATCTGCGCCTCGGCAGGCGTTTCTTTCAGAACGGGCAGGAAATAGCGGGAAAGGCGCATGTGGTTTCATCTCGCTCGGAACCGGTTTCAGGTGGTCTAGGCGATGCGCGCCTGCCCTGCAAGAAGACCGGAAAACCGATGTCGATATCGCGTCGGTATTGCGTCGGTGCCCATATCGGTGCGAGCCCGGGTCATCCCCGCCGCCCCACGACCGAGCCGCCCGTACCCCAAAGCTCGGGCCTTGCATCCGCGCGCGCCCGGGGCGACATAGGGGCCATGGCTCTACCGGTGCAAACACAAGTCAAATACTGGGGCATCGCGACGGCGGTGTTCCTGGTCATCATGTGGGCCTTGGGCGACGTGATCCTGCCCTTCGTCCTCGGCGCTGCGCTGGCCTATTGCCTCGACCCGGTGGCAGATTGGCTCGAAGCGCACGGTTTCTCACGCGGTTGGGCCACAGGCATCATCACCTTCTTCGCGACGCTCGCCTTCATCGTGGCTGCTCTGCTGATCGTGCCCTTGCTCTTGCGCCAAGCGACAGACCTGATCGCGACCGCGCCCGATATGGCGTCGAACCTGCAGGCGTTCCTGGTCGAGCGGTTTCCCGACCTGGCGGACGCGAATTCCACCATTCGCCGGTCGCTGGCGTCTTTCGGCGAAACGATCCAATCGAAGGGCGACGAGCTTCTGAATGCCGTGTTGAGCAGCTTCTCGGGCCTCGTGAACGTCATCGTCCTGTTCGTGATCGTGCCCGTCGTCGCGTTCTATCTGCTTTATGACTGGGACAACATGATCGCCCGGATCGATGCGTTGCTGCCGCGCGACCACGCGCCGGTTATCCGCGACCTGGCGGGGCAGATCGACCGGACGATGGCCGGTTTCGTGCGCGGGCAGGGCACCGTCTGCCTGATCCTCGGCATCTACTATGCCGTCGCGCTGATGGCCGTGGGGCTGAATTTCGGACTGGTCATCGGCTTCATCGCCGGGGCACTCACCTTCATTCCCTACGTCGGCGCACTGGTTGGCGGCGCGCTGGCGATCGGGCTCGCGCTCTTCCAGTTCTGGGGCGACTGGCTTTGGATCGTTCTGGTCTGGGCCATCTTCCAGTCGGGCCAGTTCGTCGAAGGCAACATCCTGACACCGCGGATGGTGGGCTCCTCGGTCGGGCTCCACCCGGTTTGGCTGATCTTCGCGCTGTCGGCCTTTGGCGCGCTCTTCGGCTTCGTCGGTCTGCTCGTCGCCGTGCCGGTGGCGGCGATGATCGGCGTGCTGATCCGCTTCGCCATTCAGCAATACAAAGGCAGTCGCCTTTACAAGGGGCTGGCCGAAAAGGACCCCGAGTAATGGCGGTCAGCGACGCCCAGATCGAAGCCGTCCGCGACCTCTTCGCGCCGCTTGGGCCGATCACCACGCGCAAGATGTTCGGTGGCCTCGGCATATATGCCGACGGGGTCATCTTCGCTATCCTGATGTCGGACGATGTGCTGAAGCTGAAGGGGGTTGGCGCGATGGCCGAGACCTTCGAAGCCGAGGGCTGGGAGCGCTGGACATACTCCCGCGAGGGCTCCGACAAAGTCACCGCGATGCCCTATTGGACCGTCCCCGACGCGCTTCTGGACAACCCGGAAGAGGCCAGTGCCTGGGCCCGGCGGGCGCTGGACGCGCTCTAGCCGATGGCACGTCAACTGACGTTCGACCTGGCTGTCCGTGAAAGCCGGTCTCGTGGCGATTTCTTCGTCTCGGAAGCCAACGCCCAGGCCATCGCGCGGCTCGAGGCGACAGAGACTTGGCCCAACAAAAAGCTGATCCTGATCGGCCCGGAAGGGGCCGGGAAGACGCATTTGGCGCACGTCTGGTCCGACAGCCAGGGCGGAGAGATCCTGACCCCGAAGGACCTGGAAGGCTTGGACATTACGAGTATCGACAAACCGATGGTTTTTGACGGGGCCGACGATCTGACCGAGGCAGAGGAAGAACCGATGTTCCATCTGCACAATCACATGGCCCATCGGCTCTTGCCCTTTCTTATCGTCGCGCGCCAGCCAGCGGCGCTTTGGCGAACGCGGCTTCCTGACCTCAGAAGCAGGATGGAAGCTGCCGACAGCGTGCGTATCGCGGCACCGGACGACGCGCTTTTGGCGGCTGTGCTGGTCAAGCTTTTTTCAGACCGCCAACTGGTAGTTGCGCCCCCGGTCATCGATTGGCTGGTGCGCAACATGGACCGGTCTTTTCAGGCGGCGAAGGCCGTTGTCGCCGCGCTGGATAAGGCGGCATTGGAAGAAGGCAGGGCGGTCACGCGTCCCCTGGCACAGAAGGTTTTATCCGCGATGCGTTGACCTCTCTTAACGCAGTACAGCATCCCTCTCCCGACCGCCCTCCAACCCGACCCAGAAAGCAGCAAACCACTCGTTCTTTCTGGCCCAAATGTCCCGGAGTATGGGGCGGAGCTTCAACCGCTCCTCATACGCAATCAACTGGACAACGCCCGCGCTTTCACGCAATATCTGTCATTCTCATGTCACAATTCCTTGCGAAGCGGATCCCATGACCGTGGTTAGCGATTTCTTAAAGACGGCGCCTGCAGAAGCCGTCGTGCTCGACACCAAAGATTTCTCGGGTCCTGACCGGTTCATTAACCGGGAACTCTCGTGGCTGGCGTTCAACTGGCGCGTGCTCGAAGAGGCCCAGAACCCGCGGGTGCCGCTTCTGGAACGACTGCGGTTCCTGTCGATCTCGGCCACCAACCTCGATGAATTCTATACCGTGCGCGTTGCCGGTTTGCGCGAATTGGCCGAAGCGGGGAACACGACGCCTGCCGCGGACGGGCTTACGCCGGCCGAACAACTGGTGCTGATCAACGCGGACGCGCGCCAGCTTCAGGAACAGCAGCAGGATGTCTGGCGGGATCTGGAACGCGAACTGGCGTCCGCCGGCATCGTGCTGGAGAGCCGCGAGACGTTGACGGCGTCGGACAAGAAACACCTCGAACAGGTCTTTCTGACCCAAGTTTTTCCCATCCTGTCGCCGCTCGCAATCGATCCCGCGCACCCGTTTCCGTTCATCGCCAACGAAGGCCACTCGCTGGCGCTGGAACTGGTTCGCAAGACGGACAAACGTCCCTTGCGAGCGCTCTTGCCGATCCCGCATCAGGTCGACCGCTTTATCGCGCTCCCTGCCACGTCGGGCCACCGCTTCCTGCTGCTGGAAGATCTGCTGCTTCTGCATCTCGACCGGCTTTTCCCGGGCTATCAGGTGGAAGGCCACTGCGATTTCCGTGTCCTGCGCGACAGCGACCTGGAACTGGAAGAAGAGGCCGAAGACCTCGTGCGCGAGTTCGAGGTTGCCCTCAAGCGTCGCCGGCGGGGCGAGGTGATCCGCCTGACGATGTCCGCCGGTGCCCCTGTGGGCTTACGCCACATCGTCATGGAAGAGCTGAACGTCGACGAAACCGAGATCATCGAGCTCTCGGGCCTGATCGGTCTGGCCGACCTTTCGGAACTGGTGCTGGAGGCGCGGCACGATCTTCTTTGGCCGCCCTTCCAGCCCCGTGTGCCGGAACGCGTTCAGGACCACGACGGCGATATGTTCGCCGCGATCCGCCAGAAGGACATGTTGCTGCACCACCCGTACGAGACCTTCGACATGGTCGTGCGTTTCCTCCGCCAGGCGGCCGCCGATCCGGATGTGCTGGCGATCAAGCAGACGCTCTATCGCACCAGCCGCGACAGCCCCATCGTCAGCGCGCTGTGCGAAGCGGCGGAAGAAGGGAAATCAGTCACCGCGCTGGTTGAGTTGAAGGCTCGCTTTGACGAAGCCGCGAACATCCGGCAATCACGGCGGCTAGAACGTTCGGGCGCGCATGTGGTCTACGGCTTCCTGAACTACAAGACACACGCAAAGATTAGTACGGTTGTCCGCAGAGAAGGCGACGAACTGGTCACCTACACCCACTTCGGCACAGGCAACTATCACCCGATCACGGCGCGATTTTATACTGATCTCAGCCTCTTCACCTGCGATGCCGCGCTCGGTCGCGATGCGACCAAGGTCTTCAACTATCTCTCGGGCTACGCGCAGCCCGAGGGGATGGAAAACCTGACAATATCACCATTGGCGCTGAAAGACACCCTGCTGACGCGCATCGCGGACGAGGCCGAGAATGCGCTCGCGGGCAAGCCGGCGGCGATCTGGGCCAAGATGAACTCGCTCATCGAGCCGGATGTGATCGACGCGCTCTATCTGGCAAGCCAGGCCGGTGTGAAGATCGATCTGGTCATCCGCGGCATTTGCGGGCTGCGTCCCGGCGTCAAAGGGCTTTCCGACAACATCCGCGTCAAGTCCATCGTGGGCCGCTTTCTGGAGCACAGCCGCATTGTCTGCTTCGGCGCGGGCCACGGTCTGCCGCACACGAAGGCGCGGGTCTATATTTCGTCCGCAGACTGGATGGGTCGCAACCTGAACCGCCGGGTCGAGACGTTGGTGGAATGCACAAATCCGACCGTCAAAGCACAGATCGTCAGTCAGATCATGGCCGCCAACATGGCCGATGTCTCGCAAAGCTGGCTCTTGCGCCCCGATGGCAGTTACCAGCGGTTGCCCGCGCCGGAAGGAGAGATGGCCTTCAATTGCCACAAGTTCTTCATGGAGAACCCCTCGCTCTCGGGCCGCGGGTCAGCGGGCGCGAAGGACGTCCCGGCGCTGACGCACAGCGGGGAATAAGCGGCGCGACCCGGGCCTAAAACGCGGCCGCGCAACTTTTGTTTTGCACGGGTCTAGGGCGGCGCGACTTCCGGCGATGATCAGCAAGTCTTTGGCGCACTTCCTGCGTTCGAAGCAAGGCTCGGGCGGGGACACCGTTCCACGGCGCTTCCGGCGATTCCCGAGGACCGAAAATCGCCTCTAGCTCCCGCACCTCATCTGCTGACATCGCGGCTACGGCCATGTCACCCAACAGCAGGCTCTCGGCCCAGCACCCGTTGGCCCGGATCACCTCGTGCCGGTCGCAGGCGAAATGAACCCAGCTAATGTGTAACTTGCCACGCATGTGGCGCACCGATCCCAGGTCCGTCAACGACTTGGCAGGGGCCAGCCTCTCCTGCGCGAAAGGCTCGCAGAGCTGTTGCTGCCCGCCGACCAGAATGCGGTGCTGCGGCGAGACGACGATGTCCCGGCTGGGAATACCGGTCCCAAGGGCGTCTTTCCGGATAAGAACGGGTTTCTTTCTGGTATCGACTCCTCGCAACGGCTGGTCCGAGAAACTGACCCAGCGCACAGGTTGCAGCCCGTGATCGAGCGTCATCACGCGATCCCCGGTAGCGAGGTGCTCGACCGGAACTTCGCCGCCCTCTGTCAGGATCAGCGTCCCGGCGGCGAAGCACAGGAACTCCAGATCGTCACGGGTGAACTGGGTCAGGCCGATGTAATTGCTTTCGGTGACAGCGGTGAACTGAATGCTCTCGATCGCCTGCGCAGCCAGTGCGGGCTGGTTGTCGCGAATTGTCAGAAAGATGTTACCGTTGGTGTCCTGAAAGACGCTGAGGTCGGAGGAATTCAGGGTCGAGCCGTCCTTGAAGGTCACGATCCCTGTCATCAGCGGAAGGCTGTCGACCTGGGCCACCACCTGCCCCGCCCCAAGGTCGTAGGAAACCGTGTCCGAGGTCGTCGAGTTGTCGCTGTAAACGGCGTCATCGTCGGTCGAGTTCGTCGTGATGTCGACGACCTGATCATAAAGGGGTGATCCGGGGGAACCAAAGGTGTTCAGGATCTGAGAGCTGTCCTCGATCGTGAAGCTTCCCTCATCCGTGTCCATGTCCGCGATGTTGCCCAAATACAGGCTGGACCAAGTGATGTTCGTTGCCATTGCCGTCGCCCTTTCGCAGCGCCGGTAGGGTTAAGGGGAAAGGCTTTAGATCCCATTAAGCAAGATTGGTTTTGGCAGCCGGCCCGGATGTCCTTCGCGTGCCATTTGGCTGATCCATTTTGGGCAACGCGGGACGAGGACCGAAGATTTTTCTTGTCAGACGCGAAAAATCTGGTCTGATAGACCTGCGTTCGTTTGAGACGACGCAGGGGATGATGGTGTATAGGTAATGGTAAACGCGACATCGCTTGATGTGGCCGTGGTGGGTGCTGGATTTGTGGGATCGCTCGTTGCGATAAAAGCGGCCGAACTGGGACTTTCGGTACGCGCCTTCGACCTCCAGGCAGAATATCCGCCACGGTTCCGGGCAGAAAAGCTCGAAACCGATCAATATGAGGGCCTCGAACGACTGGGCCTGATTGATCTGGTTGAGCCAAGGGGATCTCCGCTGGTGGATCAGGTCGTGGTCTTTCGTGGAAAGACCCGAAAAGTTGTTCGCTGCACAAAGCATCGCGGTATGGACTACCAGGCCACGGTCAACCGGCTTCGTGCACATCTGAAAACACTTGCGCCGTTGTCCATCGGTCCGATTTCAAAGGTCGAGGACACGCGGCAAGGGACGCGGATCACTGATGCCGAAGGCGATGCCTGGACGGCGCGCCTCGCGGTTACCGCCACCGGGGCCAGCGCGTTCATGCGGAATGCCCTTGCATTGAAGCCCCCGGCGCCTGGGACAATGATCTCGACCAGCATTGGCTTCTTCGTCCGGCCCGAAACATCCGGTGACTTCTGCATGGAGGCGTTCAACGCCTATCCCTCCCGGTTCGTGCCCGGCCTCCAATACGCCACCTTCTTTCCGGTCGGTAACGAAACGCGCGTCAATGTCTTCACGTGTTGGCCGCCCGCGGGCAGCGAGGCGCGCGCGTTCCGCCGTGACCCGATCGCCTCGCTTCGGCGGTATTTCCCGGTGCTCGACGACGCCGTCGGTCCGATGGCGCTAAGCAGCACGCCCCAGTTGGTGACGACAGAATACTACCGTCAGAATACCGATCACCTAACCTCGACCGTTCTGGTGGGAGACGAATACCAATCGGTCTCGCCTGCGACGGGCATGGGGATAAGCAAATGCGTGACGGATGCCGAAGTCCTGACCGGTCTCCTTCCGCAACTGGTCAAAGACCCGAGCGCCAGGCTCGATTTGTCGGCGTTCTACAACGACCCGCGAAAGCAGGTCGTCGATGAGAAGGCGCATTCAAGCTGGGCCTGGTCCAACAACGTATCCACGGATCGATCCATGGGCATGCGTTTCAAGATCGCCAAGCAAAGCTTGAAAGGCATGCTGGTGCAGTAGCGCAGCGTGAACCCTTTGCGCGCTCGGCCATTGCCTAAAGTGTCACACTCATGCAATCTCGCGCCTGTGGATACTTGGGGAGACCGCATGGACGGCAGTCCATCTGGGGAAAGCGACGACTGGGGGCCATTCGGACGGCCGTTGTTCGATGACCCGAAAGCGCGTGCGCTGTCGCGTGTGGGCGTTGTCGATGTCGGCTCGAACTCGGTCCGGATGGTGGTCTTCGATGGCGCGGCCCGCAGCCCGGCATATTTCTTCAACGAAAAGGTCATGGCCGGTCTTGGGACGGGTATGGCGACAACGGGGAAGCTGAACCCCGAAGGCCGCGAGCGCGCACTTGCGGCGATCAAGCGTTTTCAGATTTTGGCCGAAACCATGGGTATCGCACCGCTGACAGCCGTGGCCACGGCTGCAGTGCGCGAGGCGGAGGACGGTCCCGCGTTCAGGGAGGATGTTTGGCGCGAGACCGGCCTCCGCCTTTGGGTCATCGACGGCGAGGAAGAAGCCCGGCTCTCGGCCCAGGGCGTGCTCTTGGGCTGGCCGGGAGCCGAGGGGCTTGTCTGCGACATCGGCGGCTCGTCGATGGAACTGGCCGAGCTCAAGGCCGGGCAGGTCGGGCGGTGCCTCTCATCCAAGCTGGGGCCGCAGCGGCTGAAAACGGTGAAGGGCGGCAAGAAGGGCCAGAAGGCGGCGATCAAGGAAGGCGTGAAAGCGCTGGTCGCCGAGATGGACCGCGACTGCAAGCGGCTCTTTCTGGTCGGCGGCTCGTGGCGCGCCATCGCCCGGATCGACATGGACCGTCGCGGCTATCCGCTGACGGTGCTGCACGAATACCGGATGAGCCGCAAGGCGCTCTACCGCACCATTGAGCACATTCAGGCGACGCCGGTCGAGGAACTGCGCCTCCGCACCGGCATCGGCGAAAGCCGGATGACACTGGTGCCGCTCGCCGCGCAGGTGTTGAAGGAACTCTTGCGCGCGCTGAAGCCGAATGACATCGCGGTCTCGGGTTATGGCCTCCGCGAAGGCATGCTTTATCAGCAAATGCCGCAGGAGTTGCGCGACCGCGATCCGCTGATCGAGGCCTGCCGCTTCGCCGAAGCGAAAGATGCGCGCATTCCCGGCTTCGGGCGGCGGCTCTACGACTTCGTTCGACCGCTCTTTTCCGCGCGGAATGCGCCCGAAAGGCGCCTGATCAAGGCGGCCTGTCTTTTGCACGACGTCAGCTGGCGCGCGCATCCAGATTACCGCCACGAGGTCTGCTTCGACGAAGTCACGCGCGCCAATTTGGGCGGCATGACCCATGCCGATCGCATCTTTCTGGGCGTCGCGCTTTTGCACCGCTACAAGAACTCGCGCGATGGCTCACCGTTCAAACCACTCTTTGACCTAATCACCGAGGATCAGGTGCGCTGGGCCGAGATTCTGGGCAAGGCGATGCGCTTCGGGGCCATGCTGACGGCGTCCGAAGATCAGGCGATGGGTGAGCTCAGGTACCAGTCCAAGCTCGGGAAACTGGAACTGCGTCTTGCCCCCGGCACGCGCGATCTGTTCGGCGAAGTCGCCGAAGCCCGCCTGACCTCGCTGGCCACCGCGCTGGGCGGTGTCGAGGTGGTGGTGAAGGGCCGCTAGGCCCGCCTCCGGTTAACCCTGTCTTCGAGTTCCCACAAAATCCCCTTGGCCGCGTCAATCCCGTGCCACAGTCGGGCGCGATGAACCTGGGGCTAATGAGTGACCTTTTTCAGCAGCCCCAGAACCTTCGCGACGCCGTGACGGCGTTAATCGTCTTTGCGCCCTTTGACCGGGTGATGCCCGCCACCATGGGCGCGATGCGCGCCGCCCATGGCTACGTGGCGGCAGAGCCTTGGAACCTCAGCCAACAGGACGCCTTGAAAGTGCTTGGCGCGCGGGCCGGGAAGACGGATCGGTATCACACGCAGTCCGCCATGATCAGCGCGCCGAAAACGCCGAGCAGCGTGACCGTGATCGAAGACTGGAACGGACCTGATCCAGACGCGCTGGCGTCACTCCTGCCCGATACGCTGATCTTCCGGGTCGTCTCGGTTCGGGAAGGCGCGCGTCTGACCGAAGACGGCTACCGGCTGTCGCGCGGCGCCGAGGTTCTGCGCGAAGTACGCCTGGACCGCGGTGTCACCCATTCCGGATGGACATGGGAGGAACACGGTAGCGTCCAGCCCTGGGAAGATCGAGAGCGGCTCCGCCGTTCGGCGATGCCGGACCGCCTGGACCGCGCGTTGCTCTTTCACTATGCCGAAGTTCTGGGCATCGATCTGCGTGCGGTCATCTTCGATCGGCTCGTGTCGCAAAGCCTCTTCGCACACGCGCTGCCTTCCGCCGACCCCGAGCCGCCTGGAACACCGACGGAATTGGGCGAGGACGAATTTCAAGCGGCTCTCGCGTCTGGTTTCGGGCACGCCCCCGCGCTCAGCTTTGACGCGCAAGTCGCCGAAGCCCGCAAGGCAGCTGCCTCGGACGATGCGAACGCCGAATGCCATGCTGCGCTGTTTAATGCCGGATCGCTTTCCGAACTTCAGTCGATTCTGAACTGGCCCGAAGCAAACGCGGAACTGGTCGGCCCGCACCAGGCCGAAGCGCTTTGGCGGCAGGCGATCTGGCAAGCTCTCTTCCGGTTCGGAAATGACCCCGATCTGCCCGCCTTCGAAGACCGCGCGGCCTATGAGATGTCGAAACTTGGCATCGATTTGGATTTGGAGCACATGCGGCGCCAGGTCCGGCGCGCGGCAGGCTGACTCCTAAAGCTCGATCTCGCCGTCTTCTTCGCCGCGCTCCAAAGGCGTCTTGCGGCGAATAATGATGTCACCGTTCGGCAGGACCTCGGGCGGATGATAGGCGTTCAAGTCCTCGACAAAGCCCTGCAGGTCCTCCAGCGCAGGCTCCATCTCGGCCATGAAGCCCTGCATGAAAAGCCTCAGCGCCTCTGCCATCAAGTCGCGCCCGCGCTCGTCTTCTTGAGCGAAGGCGGGCAGCGCGGCACAAGTTGCCAGCGAAATCAGCATCATACGCATGCGAGAAGGGTAACACAGCTGAGGGCTTTATCCTAGCCCGACGTCCCAAGATCGCCGATGTCTCTGTCAGAAAGCCCGCAGATCAAGGCGTCAAGGACCTTACGACAAAGACCCTTCGCTAAACCGCCAGACACCACCGCATGATCGCCTTCTGTGCATGAAGGCGGTTTTCGGCCTCGTCGAAGATCACCGAATTGGGCCCGTCCATCACATCGTTCGTCGCCTCTTCGCCGCGGTGTGCGGGCAGGCAGTGCATGAACAGCGCATGTTCGCTGGCATGTCGCATAAGCTCGGCATTGACCTGATAGGGCCGCAACTGGTTGTGCCGTCGTTCCTTCGTGGTGTCGCTGTCGTGCATGGACACCCAGGTATCCGTCACCACAAGGTCCGCATCCTCAACTGCCTTGGCCGGATCCCGTTCGATCGTTACCGTCACGCCCTTGGACCGTGCGAACTCCACAGCCTCGGCCTCGGGGTCCAGCGTCTCGGGGCCTGAAAAGACCAGATCGAAGCCCAATTGACCGGCGGCATGGGCGAAGCTGGCGAAAACGTTGTTTCCGTCCCCGCACCAGACAACCCTCTTGCCCTTGATAGAACCCCGGTGTTCCTCGAACGTCAGGATATCGGCCATGATCTGACAGGGGTGCGAGCGATTGGTCAGCCCGTTGATGACCGGCACCGTGGCGTGTTCGGCCAGTTCCAGAAGGGCGGCTTCTTCGAACGTCCGGATCACGATCAGATCGACATAGCGCGACAGGACCCGCGCCGTGTCGGCAATGGTCTCGCCATGGCCCAGTTGCATGTCGTGGCCCGCCAGCATCAGGGGCTCGCCGCCCAACTGGCGCACGCCGACGTCGAATGACACGCGCGTGCGGGTGGAAGGTTTTTCGAAGATCAGAGCAACCATGTGACCCGCCAGGGGCAGGGTGTCGTCCTTCGCGCCCTTGGGGCGCCCGAGACGCGCGTTCTTCATGCGTTGCGCGGATGACAGGATTTCCTGCAAATCGGTGGGATCGGTTTTGTGTATGTCCAGAAAATGGGTCATCTCAGTCGCCTTTCCGGGCGTCGTGTCTTTCGGGAAAACGGTTCAAATTCAGGCCGCGACCTTCATGGAGGCGGCCGCCTTGTCGAGCCGCTGTATGGCCTCTGCAATCTCGTCGTCGGTGATGTTGAGAGGCGGCAACAGGCGCACAACATTATCGGCGGCAGGCACCACGATGACCTCGTGGTCAAAGCCCGCCTGGACGACATCGGTATTGGGCAGCTTGCACTTGAGCCCGATCATCAGGCCTGTGCCGCGCACGCCTTCGAAGACGTCAGGATGTGCGGCGACAAGACCTTCGAGCTTTTGCCGCAAAAGGCCTGCCTTGCGGTTCACCTCCGCCAGAAAGGCCTCGTCAGCAACGGTGGCCATGACCGCATTGCCGACTGCGCAGGCCAGAGGATTGCCACCATAGGTCGAGCCGTGGGTGCCAAGCGTCATGCCCGAGGCCGCCTTTTCCGTGGCAAGGACTGCGCCCAGGGGAAATCCACCGCCGATGCCCTTGGCGACCATCATGATGTCCGGCGCGACACCGGCCCACTCATGGGCAAAAAGCTTGCCGGTCCGCCCGACGCCGCATTGTACCTCGTCAAAGATCAGAAGCGCGCCGGTCTCATCGCAAAGATCGCGCAGCCCCTTCAGACATTGGTCCGGCACAGGGATGATACCGCCTTCGCCTTGTACAGGCTCAATCAGAACGGCGCAGGTCTTGTCGGTCACGGCGGCGCGCAGTGCGTCGTGATCGCCAAACGGCACCTGTGTGAAGCCGGGCAGGAGGGGACCGAACCCCTTGACCATCTTTTCCGCGCCCGAGGCAGCAATCGCCGCCGAAGACCGCCCGTGGAACGCGCCGGTAAACGCGACGATCTCTGCCCGGTCCTCGCCAAGGTCCGACCAGTATTTGCGCGCCATCTTGACGGCAAGCTCGCAGGCTTCGGTGCCGGAGTTGGTGAAAAAGACCGTGTCGGCAAACGTGGCCTCGGTCAGCCGGTCTGCAAGTTCCTGCTGCGCCGGAATCTGGTAAAGGTTCGACAGGTGCCAGAGCGCATCCGCCTGGGTCTTCAGCGCGTCGGTCAGCACGGGGTTGGCGTGGCCAAGGACATTCACCGCGATCCCGGCGCCCAGGTCCAGAAATCGGCGTCCATCTTCCTCGATCAGCCATACGCCTTCGCCTTTGACGAAGGTCATGGGCGCACGGGAATAGGTCGGTAAAACAGACGGGATCATGGGATCACTTCCTTTTCGAGAGCCAAGAGGTGCCAGTGACGGCGAACCAAGTCAACGATTGTTGGGAATTCAGGACGTGCGAAAGCAGACGCGGGTCAGCGTCGGCGTCGGCGAGTGTCTTGCACAGTGCACGTCATGGGACCCTGTTAGGCGATCCGGTTTCACAAGGGAAGCCTTTTCTGGGACAGAAAATGTGCCGGAAAATGATACTTTTTCCGTTCCACGGATTGGCGAGGCGCATTGGACATCCGTCTGGCCCGGCGGCACCGACGGGCCGCGCCCGACCCTCCTCGCGGGAGGGCGCATGTCGAAACGGCGCAATTTGCTCACCCTGCAATGCTTTTGGGAACCTCGGTCTGCTTCAGGGCCGACAAGCTGCGCCCACCCAGGGTCGGGCGCGGCCGTCAACTCTGAAGGACGGCGTCTTTGGCCTTGAACTGGTCTCGGAAATCGGCACAGCAAGGGCTCACTTTCTGTCTGGTTCAGGCCCGGAACATAGCGACCCAGGTCGGCAGAACATCCCCGTCACGAGCCGCCGCATGGTAAACTCCACGGGCAATTGCGCGCGCAAGGCAGGTGGCGGCGGCATGGCCCAGAAGCAGCAGCTCTTCGTCTGGCAGGTGCCACTTTCCGGTCGAGCAGGCAAAGACCAGATCGCCATCAAGCGCGGT
>JASJDQ010000054.1 GCA_030065075.1 Paracoccaceae bacterium
GGAGAGTGCCG
The DNA here is from genome assembly GCA_030065075.1 of Paracoccaceae bacterium. Classification (GTDB taxonomy): domain Bacteria; phylum Pseudomonadota; class Alphaproteobacteria; order Rhodobacterales; family Rhodobacteraceae; genus JAJDOD01. Next base: position 12 of record JASJDQ010000054.1, read on the forward strand.
GAGCTGTATCGCGAAAGTGGTTGGACCGCACCAGATCGGCCATCAGGGACACCGCCAATTGCGCGCCCGAGGAATGCCCGACGATCAGAACCTCGCCCACATCCTCGCGCATCGCCGCTTCGATCCTGTGCCGAAATTCGACCAATCGCGCTTCGATTTCGTCCGGATAGGCCCCCCGACGCTTCGCCGTATAGGCATAGTCGTGCATCAGGTAATGGGCGTACAGCTTGTCATCCTTCGCCTTGAACCAGCGCAAAATCGTGATGCTCACCGGCAGAAAAATCGCCCAGAAAACAGCCGCGCCCACGAACGCCCAGGCGAAACTCTCGGTCGCTGGCGACATGCCAAAGAGGCTGCGGATCAGCGTTCCCGCCTGAATGGTCAGGTAGGCCGCGAAGCTCGCCAGCGACGACGCCGCCACCAGGGCGACACCCAACTGAAGCAGCAAAGCAACGATCGGGTAAAGCGCTGCCAAAACGGGGCCCTTCGCCAACCAGGACAGGCGTCGCAGCGTCCCCGTCGACAGATAGATCCATGCCGTCCTGAAAAGCGCGGCATAGGTGCCGATGAGCCCGGTGGTCATCGATCCACGCACCAGATCGTTCCAGACAAGCACGTCGATCTTGGAGTGTACTTGCTTGCCCTCGATCTGGGCCCGCACCTTCCAGCCGGTGTCATTCCGGTCGGATTTCTGGTCGATCTGATAGTGCGAGATCTCCGCCTGCTTCCGGCTCTCGGTCCGGTACAGCTCGCGGTATCGTCTGGGCGGATAGGGATCATAGCCGGGGATGTAGAACACCCGGCGTCGCGCCACGTGTGTCATGCCCCTTTGCGTCATTCCGCGACCTTAGCGAAGCCGATTACCTCCGGGAAGCAAAAATGCGCGCCCTCGAAACGCGAAATCTACGCGATTTGACGAAAATGCGACAGGTTCAGCCGAATTGTTGGAGAACCGGGAACCTCTCGTTCAACCACCAGGCGAAGTCGGTGAACTTGCCGGTCATCATCAGCAGGCCGACCGTCCAAAGCAAAAGCCCCATGATACGCTCGATCCGCTCCATGTGGCGCTTCATCCAGGCCATTAGCCCCTTCATGGAAGGGAAAAAAGCGGCGACCAGCAGGAACGGAATACCCAGCCCCGCCGCATAAGCCGCCAACAGCGTTGTCCCACGCGCGACATCCGCTTCATTGGCGGCAATCGACAGGATAGCACCCAGGATCGGGCCGATGCAGGGCGTCCAACCGAAAGCGAAGGCAAGGCCAAGAACGTAGGCTCCGAATGCCGAACCGCCCCGGTCCCCCGCATCCATCCGCATCTCGCGGTCCATGAAGGCGATACGATAGACCCCAAGGAAGTGTGCGCCGAAGATCATGATCACGGCGCCCGCGGCAATCACGAACCAGTCCTGATTCGTCAGAAAGAACCGCCCGAATGCGCTGGCCGTGAAGCCGAGGATCAGAAAGACCGTTGAAAGCCCCAAGACAAAGAAAAGCGCCGAACCAACCGCGCGGCGCCGCGCGGTCGCGTCTTCCATGTCATTTACGGTGACACCGCCCATGTAGGCCAGATAGGGCGGCACAATGGGCAAGACACAAGGGCTGAGAAACGAAAGCACGCCCGCCAAGGCCGCGACAAACATCGCCGGCAACAGGCTCGCGTCAAAAATATCTATGCCAAGCATGCGTGTCCTTACATTCCCCGCTCGTTTACATAGACATTCCTGCCGCCCGCGTCATGCCGCGACCTGTCACAAGTCGGTGGACAAATTGTAACATGGCCGCTACCCCTTCCCGTCCATGACCAACGACGACACGCTCGATACACGGGGGCTTCTCTGCCCTTTGCCCGTTCTGAAGGCGGCAAAGCGCCTGCGCGCGCTGCCCTCCGGGGCCACCCTGACGATGACGGCAGATGACCCCGCAGCCGTGATCGACGTGCCGCATTTCTGCACGGAACAAGGCTATGACCTGGTGTCATCGGAAGATACCGATGGTGTGCAGACCTACCTGATCCGCAAGCCCTGAAACCGTCCCTTGCCGCAAGCGCCAGCGCGACGTCGAAGGCGGCGCAAAACCTCCTGCGCGCCGCCAGGCGCGCAATTCAGAAGCCCTAGCGCCCGATCGACCACCAGCCCTTGCGGCGCGGTTTGGCCGGTTCAGGCTCAGGTACGGCCTCGGCAGCAACCACTGGTTCCGGCTCAGGCGCGGGCTCGGGCACCGGTTCCGGCTGAGGCGCCTCAGCCGGGGTCTCTTCCACCGCTTCAGCCTCGGCGGCTGCGGGTTCCGGCTCTTTCTTCCTACGTGTCCGCTTGCGCTTGGGCTTTTCTTCAGGCGCAGGTCCATCGGCCTCCGCTGCAGGCGCTTCCGCTTCCGCAGGGTCGCTCGCATCAGATGCCTTTGCATCGCTTGCGTCTTCCGCTGGCGCAGCCTCGGCCTCGACATCCTTCTTCCGGCGCCGTGTCCGCTTGCGTTTGGGCTTCTCCTCGGCCTCTGCAGGCGTTTCGTCGCCCGCGGCCTCGGCAGGCTCCACCGAAGCCGCCTCGCCGCTATCCGGCGCTTCAGCACCGGCCTCTTGCGCGGTTGCCTCGTCAGATGGCGCATCGCCGCCCTTGCCGCGACGGCGGCGACGACGACGGCGCTTCTTCTTGGGCCGCTCTTCGTCAGAGGCCTCCGCTTCGACGGTCACCTCTTCGTCTTCGACCACGTCCTCATCCAGATCTGCCATCAGCGACGCATCCACCGAAACAACGGGCGCGACGGCGTGCACATGGCGTGTCGCGGTCTTGAACTTTTCAACGGTGAACTCGGGCGGGATCAGATGCGGATCGGCCTCAAGTCGGATCGCCATGCCATATCGCGTTTCAATCTGGGCAATATGCTCGCGCTTCATGTTGACCAGGAAGTTCACGATGCTCACGGGCGCCTTCACCAGCACCTCGCGCGACCGCCGCCGCACGCCCTCTTCCTCCAACTGACGCAGGATCGTCAGACCCACACTGTCGTCCGACCGGATCAGGCCGGTGCCATGGCAAGCCGGGCACGGCTGGGTCGAAGCCTCCAGCATGCCGGGGCGCAACCTCTGGCGCGACATCTCCAAAAGGCCGAAGCCCGAGATGCGTCCCACCTGAATACGGGCCCGGTCGGTCTTCAACCGGTCCTTGAAGCGCTTTTCGACGGCAGAGTTGTTCTTCCGCTCTTCCATGTCGATGAAATCGATCACGATCAGGCCGGCAAGGTCGCGCAGACGCAACTGCCGTGCCACTTCCTCGGCGGCCTCAAGGTTGGTCTTAAGCGCGGTGTCCTCGATCGAGCCTTCCTTGGTCGCCTTGCCCGAGTTCACATCGATCGCCACAAGCGCCTCGGTCACGCCGATCACGATGTAGCCCCCGGATTTCAGCTGAACGACCGGGTTGAACATGCCGCCCAGGTAGCTTTCCACCTGGTAGCGCGCAAAAAGCGGCATCGGATCCGCATAGTGTTTCACGTTCTTGGCGTGGGACGGCATGATCATCTTCATGAAGTCCTTGGCCGTCCGGTACCCTTCGTCGCCTTCGACCATGACTTCATCGATCTCGCGGCTGTAAAGGTCGCGGATCGAGCGCTTGATCAGGTTGCCTTCTTCATAGATTTGCGCGGGCGCGATGGATTTCAGCGTCAATTCGCGGATCTGCTCCCACATGCGCTGCAGGTACTCATAGTCGCGCTTGATTTCGGTCTTGGTCCGCTTGGCGCCCGCCGTTCGAATGATCAATCCGGCACCCGTCGGCACCTCGATTTCACCCGCGATGTCTTTCAGCTTCTTGCGGTCCGCCGCATTGGTGATCTTGCGGCTGATGCCGCCGCCGCGTGCAGTGTTGGGCATCAACACACAATAGCGTCCGGCCAGCGACAGATAGGTGGTCAGCGCCGCACCCTTGTTGCCGCGTTCCTCCTTGACGACCTGCACCAGCAGGATCTGCCGGACCTTGATGACCTCCTGAATCTTATAGCGCCGCTGCCGCTGGCGGCGCGGGCGTCGGATTTCTTCGGCAGTGTCATCGTCGGCCACGGCCTCGATGTTTTCGTCCTTCTCGGCAGCCGTGTCGGCGGCCACATAGGGGTGCTCTTCGTCGTCGGATGGGTCATCCAGGTCGACCACGCCCATGCCGGGGATATCGCGCTCGACCGGCGCCTCTTCAAATGCCTCCGGCTCTGACGCTTCCTCTTCAGGCCCCGCTTCGGCGTCTGACGCATCGGCCTCGGCGTCTTTCGCGGCAACCTCTTCTGCGCCCGATTCTTCGGCAGGCACTTCGTCGCCCGCCTCAACAGTGGCATCGCCTTCCGGCTCTTCCGCTCCCTCCAACGCCTCGTCAGCCGGAGCCTCGGCCGTTACGGTTTCGTCCTTGACCTCGGTCTTGGCCGCTTTCCCACGCGACCGGCGACGCCGACGCTTCGGCTTTTCCTCTTCCTCGGCCTCCTCCTGCGCGATCGCGATCTCTTCGGCGATCAGCGCTTCGCGATCCGCCACCGGGATCTGGTAGTAATCGGGATGGATTTCCGAAAAGGCCAGAAACCCGTGCCGATTGCCGCCGTAATCGACAAAGGCCGCCTGCAAAGAGGGTTCGACCCGCGTGACCTTGGCGAGGTAGATGTTTCCGCTTAGCTGGCGCTTGTTTTCCGACTCAAAGTCGAACTCCTCGACCTTGTTTCCGTCGACCACCACGACGCGCGTCTCTTCGGCGTGGGTGGCATCGATAAGCATTTTCTTTGACATATTGACTTTCTGCGCACTCCGTCGCCCGCCCCCGAAAAGGCTGGTTTGACGAAGAAACGGCTTGATTTGAAGGCGATGGACGGCTGTTGACCCAATGGGAAGCGGCCCGTCAGTGACGGGGCAACGCAAGATCGGTGCCACGCGCGCATCATCGCGGTTCGTACTCCGACGCCCTGATTGCCAGGACATCCGTTCAAGGCCCGGGGGCTGGGTCTTCCCCGCCCGCACGGGCAATTCCAATGTGGCCGAAGTGGCCAAAACTGCCGGACCAAAGACCGACACCTGTCGGTTAACAATTTGGAACGGCGAAACTTTTTGCGGACCAACAATCCTGAGAAGGACGGGTCCTGTCATCTACATAAAGGGACATTGTCATCAATTACAATGACGAAATGTGTGGTTGGGAAACGAAACCCCGAGAACTTCACAGCTCTCGGGGATCAGTTGCTTGGATGCTTCAAAGTCTCAAAGATAGTCCGACCGTTGAAGACCGTACTTCGCCATCTTCTCGTTCAGCGTCCGGCGTGGCAGGCAAAGCTCTTCCATGACATTCACGATCGAGCCACGGTGGCGGCGCATCGTGTTGTCGATCAGCATGCGTTCGAACGCTTCCACATATTCTTTCAACGGTTTGCCTTCGGTGGTCACCGTGAAGTCCGCGGCCGCTTCATTGTCCGCCATCAGCAGCGAGGCAATCGTGCCCGCACCACGGCGCGATTGAAGAACGGCGCGCTCGGCGATGTTCACCAACTGCCGGATATTGCCCGGCCACGGCGCCTGCAGAAGCTGCGCGGCCTCCTGCGCCGAAACCTCGGGGGCATCGCAGCCGTATTCATCGGCGAACTGATCGGCAAAGCGCTGGAACAGCATCAGGATGTCTTCACCACGCTGGCGCAAGGGCGGCAACGTGATCTTCATGGCCGCCAAACGATAGTAAAGGTCGGGGCGAAGCGCGTCTTCGCAGGTCTTGCCCTGTTCCTGCAGGTTGCAAATCGCCACGATCCGCGTTTCGGCCGGTGTGCCCTGATCATTCATCCAGGACAAAAGCCGCGCCTGCAGGGCACCCGGTAGCGCCTCGATGTCTTCCAGCACCAACGTACCGCCGCGGGCCTCTTCCAGAAGCGGCAACTGGCCGCCCTCTTCGAGAGGTCCGAACAACCGCGCCGCCAGAGCCTCTTCGTCGTGCGCCGCACAGGAAAACAGAACGAACTTCTTGCCCGCCTTCGCGCCCACCGCATGAAGGGCGTGCGCCACCAGCGTTTTGCCGGTGCCCGTCTCGCCTTCGATCAGCACGTGACCGTCGGCCTGGCCCAGGTCCAGAATGTCCTCGCGCAGACGCTCCATCACGGGCGACGCGCCGATCAGTTTCTTGATGATCCCTGTGCCACCGTCCGAAAGCTCGCGGCGAAGCGCACGATTGTCCAAGGTGAGGCGACGCGCATTCGCGGCCTTCTTGGCCAATTCGGTCATCTTGTCGGGGTTGAACGGCTTTTCGAGGAAATCGAAAGCGCCCATATGCATCGCTTCGACCGCCATCGGCACATCGCCGTGACCCGTGATCATGATGACGGGCAGCGCGCTGTCGACGCTCATCAGGCGCTTCAGAAACGCCATGCCATCCATGCCCGGCATCTTGATGTCGCTGACAACAACACCCTGAAACTCGGGCGTCAGCGACTTCAGCGCCTCCTCGGCCGATCCATAGGTCTCGGTGTCAAACCCCGACAATGCCAGCCACTGGCTGATCGACTGCCGCATATCCTGTTCGTCGTCGACAATGGCGACCTTCATTGCCTGGCCCATACGCCGTTCTCCGCTTTTCATTCCGCCGCCTCGGTGATTTCAGCCGCTAACGGCAGGTGGATTTCGAACACTGCCCCTCCGTCCTGACCATTTCGCGCGGTCAGACGCCCTCCAAGGTCGTTTACGATCCCCGAGGAAATGGCAAGACCCAGCCCGACGCCGTCGCCGGGTGCCTTGGTCGTGTAAAACGGCTCGAAGAGATTATCGAGGTCCTCGATCCCCGCGCCGTTGTCTCTGACCGTGATCATAACACCATCGGCCACCGTGACCAAGATCTTGACCTCTGGCTCCGGTGTGGCCTTGGTTGCGTCCAGCGCATTTCGCAGCAAGTTGACCAGCACCTGTTCCAGCCGGATACGGTCGGCCTGCACGATGACCGGGTCCCGCGGCATGGACGACGCAATCTCCACATCGCGGCGGCGCAGTTGAGGTTCCATCATCGACAAGGCCGACGACACGGAATCCCTTACATCTATGGCTTCCACGGCGTCGCCGCCCTTCCGCGCATAGGACTTCAGCTGACGCGTAATGGCCCCCATCCGCTCGATCAGGTCGTCAATCCGCTGAAAGGACGAAAGCGCCTCGTCCGAGCGTCGACGCTGCAACAGCAGCTTGGCCCCGGCCAGATAGGTTTTCATCGCGGCCAGAGGCTGGTTCAACTCGTGGCTCACGGCCGCCGACATCTCGCCCAAGGCCGCAAGTTTCGACGATTGCTGAAGCGATTGTTCCGCCACTTCCAGGTGTCTTTCGGCCTTTTCGCGCTCGGCGATTTCCCGCTGCAGCGCCTGGTTCAACTGGCGAAGTTCAGCCGACTCGCGTTGAAAGAACCTCAAGCGCGACGCCGCTTTGCGGTTCGCAAAATAGAACACCAGCGCCAGAAGAATCGCGAACCCCATGATTTCCAGCGCCAGAACCGAGTTCACGCGCTCGCGCACACCGGCATAGGTCGTGAAGCTGGTGATCCGCCAACCCTGAAAACCAATCCGCGCTTCCTGCCGCATCACGGCTTCGCCTTGCACATAGGCATCCGCTGGCAAGGCGCCCCAACGCGCCGTGGCACGGAACGCGCGTTCGATGGCGTTCGGCACGGATCGTGCCGCCAACGCCTCTTCTTCCATAAGGCCGCGCCACCGCGCTTCCGTCGCCAGAATGATCGTGCCCTCGGTATCCGAGACGATGACAGCGTCAGTGAAACCGGCCCACGAGCTTTCGAACTTCTTCAGATCGACCTCGACCATGATCGCGCCGATCTGCTCGTTCTGGCTCTCGATCTTGCGCGAATAGGCAAAAACCCGACCGCCGGATTCCAACAAACTCGTGGTGAAAACCGTGTCGTTTGACCGCAAAGCTTCAACAAAATAGGGCTCGGCGCGATGGATCGAGCCGATCAGCGCCCGGTCTGTCGCCGCCACGGCGCGCCCGTCGGAATCGAGCAGCAACAGACCCTCGGCCCCGATCTCGTCGCGATATTCGATCAGCCGGGCCGAGCTTTGCGAGAAATCTCCCGAATTCAGCGCGCCGATCAGCGTCGGGTCGCGCGCCAGAAGCTGCGGCACGATCTGGTTTCGCTGCAACTCGCTCAGAATGTTGCCAGAATAAAGCGCCAGGCGCACTTCAGCCCGGCTGCGCGTTGCTTCGGTGAACCGCTCGGTCAGGTATTGGTTGGTGAACCACACCGTAAACACCGCCGTGGCGATCAGCACGATCATCATCACGCGCAATCGCCAGGGCGTTACCGTTGGCCTTTCGGTGGTTTCGGAACCGGACATATTAGCAAGTCTAATGTCCGTGTCGGCATCGCTCAAGCGCTGACACCCAACGAAGCGAGGCCAGCGAACAACGCACGACCGTCTGCACCGCCAAGCGCTTCGTCTGCTGCGCGTTCCGGATGCGGCATCAGCCCAAGGACGCGGCGGTTCTCGGACAAAACACCCGCGATCCGGTCAACGGAGCCATTCAGATCCTCCACATAGCGGAAAGCCACGCGATCCTCACCGCGAAGAGCCGCCAGAACATCGCCCGGCACGACATAGTTTCCGTCGTGATGGGCGACCGGGAATGTCACCCGAGCCCCCGGCTCGTAGCCTTTCGTGAAGTCGCTGTTGGTCGTGGCGACCTCCAGCTCAACGGGGCGGCAGATGAATTTCAAATTGGCATTTCGCATCAAGACACCCGGCAACAGGCCGGTTTCGGTCAATACCTGAAACCCGTTGCAAATACCGATGGCGTAGCCGCCCTCCAGAGCGTGACGGCGCAGCGCCGCGATGATCGGCGAGCGTGCGGCAATGGCCCCGCTCCGAAGGTAGTCACCATAGGAAAACCCGCCCGGAACGCCGACCACATCGACGCCCGATGGCAGCTCTGTGTCCTTGTGCCAAACCATCTTGACGTCGAAACCGGCCTGACGGAGCGCGACGGCCAGATCGCGGTCACAGTTCGATCCGGGGAAGACAAGTACGGCAGCTTTCATGGGCCAACCCTTTCAGTCATGCAGCAAAATCCGTGATGACGGCGACGCCCGGGGTCATCGGGCCGTCGAACGCGGCCAACTCGCGGCCAGTGTCCGAAAGCCGGACTTCGCGCGCCACGATGGGCGAAAGATCGACATGCCCACCGGCAATCAGCTCCAGCAGCGACGGATACCGATGCGATGGCATGCCGCGCGTGCCGTAAAGCGCGAGGTTCTTCATATAGACCGCGTTCAGATCGACCGCTTGCGTCGCATGATGGCCCACGGGCATGCCCACCTGCACATGGCGCCCGAGCGGCCCAAGACAGGCGATGCTGGCCGCCTGTGTTTGTGGCAGGCCAAGCGCCTCGACCGAAACATCTGCTCCACCATTGGTGACACTGCGAATGGCCTCGCTGCTGTCGTCATCACGGGCATCGAATGCGTGGTCTGCACCAAGGCTTTTGGCATGCTCCAGCTTTTCCGGCACTACATCCGTGACAATGACACGCGCCCCCAGCGCCCGGCCCAAAAGCAGCGCGGCCAACCCGATCCCGCCCGTGCCGTGGATGGCCAGCCACTCGCCAGGGCGAAGCGACGCGCGACCCGTCAGCGCATGCCAGGCGGTCGTGACCCGGCACCCAAGGGCGGCGGCCAGCACAGGCGACATATCCTCGGGCAAAGCGACCAGGTTGTGATCGCGGGGCACGGCAACCATCTCGGCAAAAGCCCCCTGGCGGGAAAACCCGGTGACGATCTGGTCCGTGCAAGTATTGCTTTCGCCGCTCCGGCACTGATGGCACTCACCGCAGGACAGCATGAAGGGTGCGATGACCCTGTCGCCAACGGTGAACCGTGCGCGCGGTCCGGCGGCAACAACCTCGCCGCAGTACTCATGCCCGCCAATGTGGCCAAGCTTCACCAGCGGGTGCTCACCCACCCAGCCATGCCAGTCGGATCGGCAGATACCGCAGGCCAGCACACGAACAACGACACCATCCTCCGGGCATTCGGGGTCAGGCACATCTTCGATGACAAGATTTTCTCGAAACGCACGGAGCACCGCCGCCCGCATCAGACAAGTTCCACGTCGTAACGCTCGATCACCGTATTCGCCAGAAGCGCTTCGCACATGCGCGCGACCTCTGCCTCGGCCTTTGCGGGATCGGTTTCGGACAGTTCAAGTTCGATGACCTTGCCCTGCCGCACGCTGCTGACACCCTCGAACCCCAGCGATCCAAGCGCATGACGCACCGCCTCGCCCTGAGGGTCAAGCACCCCGGTTTTCAGCATGATGTGAACGCGCGCCTTCATGGATTTCCCCGACCTGACTTTGGCGCTGCTATGGATCAAAATCAGCCCACCCGCAACCCGGACCGGCTAGGCAGCGACCGCGTACAAGTTGCAGAGTTCCAATATCATCTCTTCCGACAAGGGCTTGTTTCGAAAATCGCGGACATAGGGATGGCTTTCGGCGCGCTCTTCATCGTCAGGGTTCATCGACGTCGTCAGCATCACGACCACAGATGCAAAGGTCGGGCCAAGATGTCCTTCCAGCGCCTCAAGAAACTCGAACCCATCCATGCGCGGCATGTTGATGTCCAAAAGGATGAGAGACGGCTGAGGGCTCACGCCCGACCTGATATGATCCAGCGCCTTCTCGGCATACTGAAAGCGCAAGATCGTCGCGACTTGGCCGGACCGTTCGGCGACGCGCGCGGCGAGCATAAGATCGATTTCGCTGTCATCGATGATCATCAAGGTGTCGATTTTCGGGGTCATGGCCGCCTCAGCCAAACCGTAAACGTCGTGCCCTTCCCGACCGTTGACGTGACCTCGATCCGACCGCCGTGGGCAAGCGCGATGCGACGACAGATTGCCAGCCCCAGCCCCACTCCGGGATAGTCCTCGTCGACATGCAGACGCTTGAACATTTCGAATATTCGACCGTGGCTCTCCTTGGGAATGCCAATGCCGTTGTCTTGGACGGCAACGCCCTCAAGATCGGATATTGTGCCCACGATGGATCGCACTTTGATATCCGGAACGACATCTTTATCGCGATATTTCAATGCGTTGCTCAGCAGGTTCTGGAACAGGACCCGCAGCTCCGTTTCATTGCCCATCACGATAGGCAACGGCGCTATATCAAGTCGTGCCCCGGTCGCCTTGATCTCGGCACGCAGGTCCTTTTGAACACCCGCCACAACCCGATCGAGCGGAACACTCACATGCGGCGACTTCCGTCCTATCAACCGCGTGTAGTCAAGAACCTGCTCGACCCGGGCGGTCATCCTGCCAACGGTTTGCCGGGCCAGGTTCAGAAGCTCATGCGCATCGGCGCAAAGACCCAGCCCATGCACCGTCTCGATTTCGTCCAACAGCATCTTCAGCGTGTTCGCGGGCGATTTCATGTCATGCGAGATCGAGTAGGCAAAAGACCGAAGCTCTTCGTTCGCCGCAGCGGCCGAGCGCGTCCCCGCAAGAGCCTTTTCCTCGGCGTCCTTCTGTCGTGTGATTTCCGTCGCTGTTCCGATGTGACGACGCACGGTGCCGTCTTCGTTTCGATCAAAGACGGTGTCCTGCGACAGAAGCCAGACCCAATGCCCGTCCTTATGCAGCACCCGGTACTCCAGCGAGATCACATCGTCGTCGTCGAGGCCCCTGATCCTCTCGAAATGCTCGCCCACCCGGGGCAAGTCATCAGGATGGCAAATGGTGGGGATAAGCGCCGCGCCCATGTCCAGAACCTCTTGCTGCGTGTACCCCATGGCATCGCCGACCGATCGGTTCGTGTACTCGTTCGACTGAGTGTTCTGGTTGAAGACATAGATGATGCTTGGAACAACCTGCATCAGATGCGCAACAAAAGGAGTTGCATTCAAATCCTGCCAAACGGCTGGATCAGAAGGAAGAACACCATCGTCCATCCATCCGCATTACGCCGAGGGTCTTAAAAGGGCGTTTAGCCCGACCGAAAACCGGACCTAGTTGATCAGCGTGGGCTTGTTCGCGTGCGTGACATTCGACGGCAGGACACCCAAACGTCGCGCGACTTCCGTATAGGCATCTGCCAGGTTGCCCAGATCACGGCGAAACACGTCCTTGTCCAGCTTCTGGCCGGTTTCCATGTCCCACAAGCGACAGCTGTCAGGGCTGATTTCGTCCGCCACGACAAGCCGTTGGAAGTCTCCGTCCCAGACCCGGCCGATCTCGATCTTGAAGTCGACCAGCTTGATGCCCACCGCCAGCATGCAGCCGGACATGAAGTCATTCACGCGCAGCGCAAGGGCCACCATATCGTCCAGATCCTGCTGCGAGGCCCAACCAAAGGCGATGATGTGCTCTTCCGAAACCAAAGGGTCGCCAAGCGAATCATCCTTCAGGCAAAACTCGACGATCGGACGCGGCAAAAGCGTGCCCTCTTCAATGCCAAGCCGTTCCGACATCGTGCCAGCGGCATAGTTGCGGACGATGACTTCCAGCGGAATGATCTCGACCGAGCGGATCAACTGCTCGCGCATGTTGATGCGCTTGATGAAATGCGTCGGCACGCCAATCTGCGCCAAGCCCTTCATGAAGAACTCGGACAATCGATTGTTCAGAACGCCCTTGCCGTCGATCACGTCCTTCTTTTGAGCGTTGAAGGCTGTTGCATCGTCTTTGAAGTACTGGACAAGCGTGCCGGGCTCGGGGCCTTCGTAAAGAATCTTGGCCTTGCCTTCATAGACTTTCTTGCGCCGCGCCATCTCGACCTCGGAAGTAAGGGAATGCAGGGCGCTTTGTCTCTGACCCTGCCTTAACCGCGCCTGCTTAGAGCAATCGGACCCTTCCGGCAAGCAACGGGGCTTGAAGGGAGCGCCGCCGGGAGGCATATCTTTTAGGTAACGTCGTACTCAAGCCGGGAGAGGCCCCTTTTATGAGCACCTTCGAAGACCGCGAAAACGCGTTCGAGAACAAATTCGCGCATGACGCACAGATGCAATTCAAGGCGGAAGCCCGCCGCAACAAGCTTCTGGGGCTTTGGGCGGCTGAGTTGATGGGCAAGTCCGGCGACGAGGCCGAGGCCTATGCCAAGGAAGTCGTGAAGTCGGATTTCGAAGAGGCCGGTGACGAAGACGTCTTTCGCAAGCTTGCCGGCGACCTTGGGAACAAGGCCAGCGAAGACGACATCCGCGCCAAGATGACCGAGCTGATGAGCGAAGCGAAATCGCAGCTTCTGGACGAAGTCTGAGACCGTCCGCGGTCGGGGCGTCTTCAAGATGCCCCGAAGACGCCTTGATCCGTTAAGACCCACTTAACACGGGCCCTCTAGCCGTCATTGCTGGGGGCTTTGTGTTCGGGGTGAGTGATTAATGGGTTTTCGGCTTTTGCCATCCGGGGCGCACGCCTCGCACGTCCTTTCGCCCCGCAGTCTTTTCAGTTTGCTCTTGATGGGCGTCTGTCTGGCTTTGCTGAGCCAGCACCTGCAAACCGTAAGCTTCGACACGGTCGCGGATGCCTTCGGCAGTCTGAGTGTCGGGCAATGGTCCATCGCCGCGCTCTTTACGGCGATGAGCTTTGCGGTACTTGGTCAATACGATGCACTGTTCCACCGCTGGCTGAAAACCGGCGTTTCAACCGCAAGAGCACGCTGGACCGGAGCGGCCGCCATTGCGCTTTCGCAAACCACGGGGCTTGGGCTGGTCACCGCAAGCCTTGCCCGGTGGCGCTTGCTGCCAGAGCTCTCAGCGCTGCAAGCCTTCAAGGTGACCAGTTATGTGTCTTTCAGTTTCATGCTGGCCATGGGTTTTCTCGCCCTGGGTGCCGTGGTCGCCATGCCGACCGGCGCTCCGCCCGCCGCCATGCTGTTCGCCTGCATCGGCTTGGCCGCTCTTGCCACAGCGCTGGTGCTGTCACTGCTGCAGCCTGTCTGGTTACCCTTCGCCATCCCGCCCATCAACACCTTGATGCGCTTGACCTTTCTGGCCACCCTCGACGTTGCCTGCGCCGCGGCCGCCCTTTGGGTACTTCTGCCGGAAGCCACAGGCGTTCCGTTCGAGGCACTTCTTGCGGCCTACATCCTGGCGCTTGGCGCTGGCTTGATCGCAGGCACGCCCGGCGGCGTAGGACCATTCGAGCTTTGCCTGATCGCGTTGTTACCGCAGGTCCCCGAGAACGATCTGGTGGCCGGATTGGTGGCGTTTCGACTGCTGTACTACGCCCTGCCAGCCTGCGTTGCCGTAATATTGTTGGCGCGTCCACACATTCCCCACCACAACGCTTGTCCAGCGCGCGTTGACAGGTCGGGCGAGTTGGTGCGGGCCGAAGCGGAAGGACTGGCGCGGCTTCCGGGTCACGATCTGATCACTTTGAACACCAAATCCGTACACACCGCCGAAGGCAGTCAAAGTACTGTTTTCATGGGAGACCCCGCAACCGGAGGCGCGTTCGAGGCATCTGACTTCGAAGCCGCACGCCACTTTGCACGGCAGCATGGACGAACGCCGAGCTTCTACAAAATGGGGCCCCGCAGCGCCGCCATGGCCCGCAGCCTCGGGTGGTCGGTGATCGCCCTTTCAGAAGAGGCTGTCCTGAACCCGCAAACCTTCACGACAAATGGCGCGAAAAGCCGCCAGCTTCGGCGGCATCTGCGCCACGCCGAACAGGCAAACGTGGCCGTCTACACGCCCACAACGCTGCCACTCGACGACATGCAATCCGTCGCAGAAAACTGGGTCGCCCGCCAAGGCCGCGAGTTGGGATTCTCCATGGGCCATTTCGACCGGGCCTATGTGCTCCAACAGCACTGCGTCCTCGCCTATCAAGGCGAAACACTGGTGGCCTTTGCGACATTTCACCAGAATGAACAGGAATGGGTGCTGGACCTGATGCGCAGTTCGGATGCGGCCCCGGACGGCACCATGCACGCCTTGATCGCGGACGCGATAGAAACAGCCCGAACAGAAGGCATAGAACGCTTCTCCCTTGCCGCCGTACCCTTGGAGAAGCCCGTGGCGTTACTCAGTCACCTGCCGCGAAACGCAGGTCTGCGCCGGTTCAAGAAGTGCTTTTCTCCACGCTTTGAACCGCGTTACTTCGCAGCCCCCGGACCGATCTCAACGACCGTTTGCGGCATCGACATTCTGTGTCGCATCGCCAGCCCAACACCGTGCGGCCGAAGACGCGGACCCTTGCAAAGCCTGCATAACCGCTTTTCCGGAATGTCGGTTGTCGAAGACCGCGCGCTGTCCCAACTCTTCAAACCAAAGACATCTCTTATTGTTGTGGACCCGAACCAATGAACTTTCTGACCGACCTGCAAAAACGCCGCGACTACCACCGCACGCTTCGCGAACTCCGCCGTCTGCCGCTTGATGTCGCACTGGATCTGGACATCTATCCCGGCGACGCAAAGGAACTGGCAAGTCGCGCCGTCTATGGCCGCTGAAACCTAGGTGAGCGGCGCAAGAAACCCTTCAATGGCATCGCGATACGTCGGGAACGACCCGATATCGCTGTGACCCGCGCCCTCGATGGTGCGCCGCTCGACCGTCGCTAGTGCGCCAAACGCCTCACTGTACGCAGGCAGGATAAGGGCGTCCTCGGAACCGTGCAGCACAAGGATCGGCGCATCGATCCGCCTCGCGGCTGCAAGCGAATTCCATTTCTGAACAAACGGCAGCAGGCAAGCCGGCAGATACGCCCGCGTCGCCATCAACCGACATAACCGATCATAAGGCGCCGTCAGAATGACGCGATCCACCTGACGCTCCGAGGCGACATAAGTCGCCAACCCCGTCCCCAACGAATACCCCTGCACAATCAATGGCTTGCCAAGCCGCAAGGCATAGTCTGCCGCCAGAAGAGCATCCGCCTTCAACGCGGCTTCGGAAGGCTTTCCCGGCCGTTGCGCGCCGCCACGGTACTCCAACGCGATGATGTGGCGATCGGCGGCGATGTGCCGCTCAAAGGCCGTCTCGAACAGAGCCAAGCTGCCCGCGTTCCCCATGAAATACAGAACGACCGGACCCGCGCCCTGTCGTTCCTGAACGAAGACCGGCGCTTCGGCATCACCCGATATGCGGAGGCGCTCGAAGCCGTCAAGCACGATGTCTTGCGGTTGAAACGGATAGATGAACCTTGGGTGCATTGCTGTCAGGGCCGCCGCGTAAGCGGCATAGGCTCCGAAAAACGCTGCCAGAAGAAGCTTCATCGCGACCTCAGCCGGTCCCTCAGTGCTGCATCGACCGCAGCGGGCACGAATTTTGAGACATCGCCGCCAAGCCGCGCGATTTCCTTGACAAGCTTCGAGGCGATGGCCTGATGTTTTGCCTCTGCCATCAGGAACACGGTTTCGACCGTGTCATCCAGAACGCGGTTCATGCCGACCATCTGATACTCGTATTCGAAGTCGGCCACCGCGCGAAGGCCCCGGATGACGATCTGAGCCCCCACATCATGAGCGCAGTCGATCAGCAGGTTCTCGAACGGATGGGCGACAATCTCTGCGCCCGTCTCGGCGGAAATCTTGGCGCATTCGGCTTCGATCATGGCAACCCGTTCTTCCAGCGTGAACAAGGGACCCTTGTCGCGATTTATCGCCACGCCGATCACCAGCCGGTCCACCAGACGGGTTGCGCGCGTGATGATATCCACGTGCCCTCGGGTCACCGGGTCGAACGTCCCGGGATAAAGACCTACGCGCATACCTGTCCTCCGTCGCCCGATGCTCGTTGCAATTGCGTGACATGGAATTCGGGCTGCCTCAAGCAAGGAAGCCGGATCAAGCGCTGAACCTGTGGCCTAGAAGCCCTTTATCATGTCTTCAAGCGCGTGTTTTTCCATGGAAAGCTCTGAAAGCCGCGCTTTCACGACGTCACCGATCGAGATTAGCCCGATCATGCGATCGCTTTCCAATACAGGCATGTGGCGAAATCTGCCCTGGGTCATCTTCTCCAAAACCTGATCCGCCGTCTCGTCAGGGGCGCAGGTGATCAACTCTTTCGTCATCAAAGTACCAACGCTGTCTTCAAGACAGGCACTGCCACGCCGACCCAGTTCGCGAACGATATCGCGCTCGGACAGAATACCAAGCGGAAGGTCCCCCTCGGTGGCGACGAGGGCACCAATGCGCTTCTCGGACAGTGTTCGCGTTGCCTCGAAAACCGAGGTGTCCGGAGTGACGGTCACAACCTCGGAACCGCCTTTCAGACCAAGGATCTGGCGCACGAGCATGGCATAACCTCCCATTCAATCGTTTATTATGATCAGCGTCCCACCCGATCCTCAATCGAGTCAAGCACTTGTGCGCATCTGGATCTCGCGGCGCAATCCGTCTGCCAGGGCCTGGGCAAACCGGTTCATGCGCTCCGTACGCGTGTCATCGGCGTGTCGGATCAGCCAAAACGTCCGCGTCAGGCGCATATCTTCTTCAAGGATGGGCACAAGTTCCGGCATATCCGGCAGAACGAACTTGTGGACAACACCCACACCTGCCCCGGCGCGCAGCCACCCCAATTGAACCGCGACAAGGTTGGATGCCAGATCGGTCGCGCCAAGGCCAAGTTCGGCCAGATAATCCAGCTCGCGATCGAAAATCATGTCCGGGATATACCCAACGATCGGATGGTCCTTCAGGGCCGAACGCGTTCTGATCGGTCCGTGCCGGGCCAGATAGTCGCGCGAAGCAGCAAGGCAGAGATCATAGTCCGAAATCTTCTGGATTTTAAGGCGCCCCGTCCGCGGACGACTGACTGCAATCGCCATATCGGCCTCGCGTTTCGACAGGTTGAACACGCGTGGCAAGGCGACGATCTGCACCTGCAACCCGGGATTTTCCGCCTGAATGGCCTGTGTGACATGCGGCAACAGATAACTTGCGCAGCCATCGGGCGCGCCCACACGCACGGTGCCCGTCAGTCCTCCTGCCGCGCCCCCCAGATCGGATACCGCATCGGAAATTGCGAGTTCCGCCGCCTCTGCCCGCAGAAGCAGCCGCTCTCCGGCCTCGCTTGTCCGGTATCCCTGAGGAGACTTCACGAACAACACCGCCCCAAGCGCGTCTTCAAGGCGGGCAATGCGCCGACCGATTGTGGCCGGGTCCAGGCGAAGCGTCTTCGCGGCCCCTGTCAGGCTTTCTTCCCGCGCCACAGACAGGAAAACACGCATGTCATCCCAGTTCATTTCTCAATTATCCTTGCATTTTTGCAAAATCCTTTTGGCAAACTGCTCCTTTTCGTGCCCTGGCACCAGCCTTTATGCTTCGCGCAAGCGACAGGAGGATTCGATGCAAGAACTTACCCAC
>JASJDQ010000055.1 GCA_030065075.1 Paracoccaceae bacterium
CTGCTCGTCGTCATAGGCGACGGCGGCATGGTTGTTGCGGCTGATCGACGTGTCGCCAAAGTCCAGACGAACGGTCTGTTCCTCGCCGCGTCCGATCTGACTAACGCCGTTCTGCAACGTGAAACTGGCACCACGTCCAGGTCCGTCGATGACGACGATCCAACCCGAAGGGAACATCTCGGCCGTCGAAGGTTGCACGGCCTTCGCATTGTCGGCGGCGGCAGCGAAAACATCCTGTGCCTGTTCTTCGGCCTGGAAGCCAAGAAGGCGTGTCTTGACACGGCCGGCACTGCGTCCGGCGCGCCCCGCGATAACCGCGCTCGACACCTCGGCCAGGTTTTCCAGAGGCTCGACAGGCGGCTCGGCCGGCTCTTCGGGCGCATCCATGTGCAACTCTTCAGCTTCCTGCCGGGTTGTGGCCACTTCGGCGGCAACCTCGTCGGCCATCTCCCAGATTTTCTTCCGCACCTCGGCCTCCGGCTGAATGTCTTCTTTCTCATCCGGAGCGGTTGCATAGGCGATCGCTTCCGAGACAGCGCTGCTGGGTCGCGGCGCAAATTCATCGTCTTCGTCAAAATCGGGCGCGTCGTCCTCCGACGGCCGATCAAGGTCTTCTTCTTCGATGTCGCCGAATGCATTGCGATCCAACGCATCCTCCTCCGCGTCCTCGACATCGGCAAACCGGCTGGCCGGGAACTCGCTGCGTGTCGCAAGGCGTGCCGAGTAGTCTGGCACGTCGCCGAGCTCATCATCGTCATCGTCGAAGTCGACATCCTCTGCGAAGCCGTCTTGTCCATCGTCAATGCTTTCGGCGAAGTCCTGCGCGCTCAAGGCTTCCGGCACACGGGCCAGCCGCTCGCTTTCGGCCGCGGCCAGGTCTTCTTCAACGCTGAGCGCAGGGTCCTCCTGCAGACCATCCTCGGCAGCGGCAAAGAGGGCAGCGTCTGGATCAGCAGTTCCCTGGTCCCAGACGGGCGACGGCGCGTTGGGGCGTGTCACCTGACGGCTGATCGGGCGACTGGTGGCGTGTGGGCGCACGACCTTCGCCAGATCGTCGCGATAAGGGCTTTGCTCGGACGGATCGCCCGATGGATCCTGACTGGCGACGTGCCGCAACACGCGGTCGGCCTTGGTCGCAGCGGCAGCCGCTTTCATATGAGCCAATGCGGAACGGCGCCGGCTGGTTTCCCGATCCGACATAGCATCTTCCGTCTTCTCCAAGAGCCTGTCTTTTTCATCGTCGGCCGCCAGTTCCAATTGGCTGCGCGCACGCGCGCGACGCCCGAACTGGTCGTCATCCGAGAAATCTGTTCCATCCCCAGCCGCGCCCGGCAGTTCGACCTGTTCTGGATCAGCGTCAGGCGTCACATGGCTAACCGACACCATCGCTTCGCGAATCTCGCTGACGAGGTGCTGCTTGTCTGCCGTGCGGCGACGTTCTTCCATATCGATGCTCGGATCGTCTTCCGCACCCCAGTCTTCGTCGTCGTCCCAATCGTCGTCCCAGTCGTCGCTTTGCGCCCAACCGGAACCGGCCACTTCGGGCTCTTCCTCGTGTGCGGTCACCGGTGCGGCATCATCTGCGAACATGTCGCGGGACCGGACCTGCCCGGCATCATCGAGCAACGGGCGCCCGTCCTCGTCAAGCTCGTGCGCTGCCTGCGGGTCGATCTTCTTGGACAACATTCTGGACAAGATTTTCATGTCGCTGCCTCTCACAAATAATCCGAACGGCGGTTACCGCGGATCGTGCCGCGAAGGATGCCGAAGGGCAGAACCCTGCTCAGAAGACTGCGCTTCTTTTTGCGGGCTTTGCCGTTTACCTGGTCATGTGCCTGATTGGCTGACTTCTGCGCCGATATTTCGCGCGCCAGCCGCTGCTCTTCTTGGAATTCGAAGTCGTCGAGCATGGCGAGTTCGTCCAAGGTCTTCTTCCGTTGCCGCTGCTGTTCCTGCACCAGCTTTTGTAGGCGCTGCGCTTCCTTGCGCTCGGCCTGTTGCTTGACCTGCTGCTGCTTGATGTCGGCTTCCACGGCCTGGTTCGTTTCCTTCACCAGGCGCGAAATAGAAAGCTCGATCTGGCGGTCCAGTTCCGCCTGCGCAAGGGCAGCGGACCGGCGGCGCTCGGTGTCCACGAGTTCGATCCATTCGCGCGCCGACTGCAGGCGGTCGGGCGGAAAGACCGAAAGCGCCTTGTCGATGGCGTGCAGGAACGCGTCTTCGAACTGCGGGAAATGCCCCGAAACGGGCTTGTACGGGTCCGGGCGGTCAGCGGCGATGGCGCTGACGCGGGCCTGGCTGTCGGGCGGCGCTTCGCCGGTCAGCACGTGATAGAAGGTGGCGCCCAGCGAATAAAGGTCCGACGAGGCATCCTGCGTCGACCCGGCGATGTAGAATTCATGCGGGCTATAGCCGTCCTTGACGACATGCAGCGCCGAAAGCGCGCGCGATGCCCGCGTCGCCTCTTCCTTGGCGGCGCCGAAGTCGATCAGAACCGGGTTGCCCTTACCATCGATCAGGATGTTGTCGGGGCTGATGTCGCGATGCAGCACATCGTTCGTGTGAATGTAGTGGATCGCTTCCAGGCACTTCAGCAGGATGTCTTTCACATCCCGCGGATGCAGCTTCATCTTCGGGTCTTCGATAGTGTCCAGAAGATCGCGGCCCCGCACGAAATCGAGCGCCATGTAAGCCGTCAGGTTGTCTTCGAAGACCTGGTGGATGCCGACGATATGCGGATGGTTCAGCTTCGACAGCCGCCGCGCCTCGGCACCGAAGTGCTTAACAACAGCGTCGAATTCCGCCTGGTGCTGCTTCGAGCGCGCCATGACGTTGCCGTTGTTGCGGCAGCACATCGACGACGGGAAGCACTCCTTAATGACGACGATGCGGTCCAGACTGTCGCGCGCAAGATACGTCATCCCGAAGCCACCGGCGTTCAGGAATTTCTCGATCCGAAACTGTCCGTGCAGAAGCTCGGTGCCCGGCTTCAGCGCGTCAGCGAAAGAGTCGTTCGTTTGCGGGCCTGCGTCCATATCTCACCCAAAATTTCGCCACTGGGGTCTGGTCGGCTCGGCATGCGCCTTGAATTCAAGGGAAACAGTTCGTTTCCGGCCCACCAAACCAAGTGTGACAAGGCATGATCTATCGGCAGAATGAGCCAACAATGTGGCGTGAACGGGCCATTAGATATTCAATCCTGCGGCTTTTTTTGAATTGTCTATCTATCGACAATCGGCTGGCGAGCGCGCGCATTGTCCATACTCTTGCGGGCGCGTTCTGCAGCGGATAGGCCGATCGAATGGCGAAACTCTACTTTCACTACTCAACGATGAACGCTGGCAAATCCACCTTGCTCTTGCAGGCGTCGTACAACTACCGAGAACGCGGCATGTCCACATATTTGATGACAGCTGCCATCGATGGGCGTGCGGGCACTGGCAAGATCGCCAGCCGGATCGGGATCGAGGCCCGAGCGGACACCTTCGACAAGGACAGCGATCTTTTCGCAATGATCCACAAACGTCTCAAACAGGGTCCGGTCGATTGCGTTTTTGTGGACGAGGCCCAATTCCTTTCCAAGGATCAGGTCTGGCAATTGGCACGCGCCGTCGATGACCTGAAAACTCCGGTCATGTGCTACGGCCTGCGCGTCGATTTTCGAGGCGAGCTTTTTCCAGGCTCCGCCGCGCTTCTGGCGCTGGCCGATGAGATGCGGGAAGCACGAACCATCTGTTTCTGCGGGAAAAAGGCCACCATGGTTGTCCGCCAGGACGCAGACGGCAATGCGCTCACGGACGGCGAGCAAATCCAGATCGGCGGGAACGAGACCTATATTCCCCTCTGCCGCCGCCATTGGCGCGAGGCAGTGGGCGAGGCGGGGGCCTGAAGGGCACCCGCCTGCGACTTAACGTTTTGACAGCGTCGGCAAACCAAACACGCCCCTGCCGGTGAACTCCCTCGGTGTCGAGACCAGGGGCAGGATCATGTTCGCCATCCGCGCATGCCGCGAGAAGATGGACCCGGTGAAAGGCTTCCGCTTGCTGATCAGCGAGATTGGGAAATTCGCCATCCGGGCATGCGGCGAAAAGATCGAGCCGGTATAGGGCTTGCGGTCGCTCAGCAGGGAAATGGGGAAGTTCGCCATCCTCGGCCCGCCCGGCATGAGGGCGTTTGTCCCCTGCTTGCCATTGATAAGGTGCGGGAACGGCCAGTTCGCCATCCGCGCGTGCCGTGCAAAGATCGACCCCGTGTACGGCTTCCGCTTGCTGATGAGCGGAATGGGAAAGTTCGCCATCCGCGCATGCCGCGGGAAGGCAAAACGATCAGCTGGCTTCCGCTTGCTGATAAGCGGGATCGGAAAGTTCGCCATCCGCGCGTGACGCGAAAAGATCGACCCAGTGAAAGGTTTCCGTTTGCTGATCAGCGAGATCGGCCAGTTCGCCATATGCGCATGATCATGCGGAAGCAAAGAGCCTCTGAAAGGCTTTCGCCGACTGATCAGCGGAATGGGCCAGTTGGCCATATGGTAGTTCGTATCATCAGGATCGCGAAACCGCGACATGATGAGCGAATGGTCCTGATCGACACTCAGCTTGAAATTCGTGTCGTCCTTGACCCGGACCTCTTCGACGATGTCGCCTAGATCAGCAGCTCCCATCTGGGCCGCGACTTCACGCGTGATCTTCGCCACGCCCAGTGGTTTGTAACCCGCCTCGACCAGCACCACGGCGCCGCCATTGGCAAGTCGACCCTTATACGCTTTCGCCGTATCGGCCAGCACGTGCTTCACCGCAAGACGCTCTTCAATATCATCCGCGTTTTCAAAAACATGAACGATGCGCCGAGGAAAGTTCCTCATGTGGAGCAGTTCTTTTCGGACCAAGCGGGCAGTGGCAAGACTATCAAAGTAACGAGTAATGACCTTCGTCATTTTCCCTCCTATCTAGCGACTTCCCTGCACCATCCGAAAATGGCGCTCCGCATCGACCAATTTGTGCGGCAGCCGGATCAACGAACCGCCCGCCAGCATGTTGTACCACCTAGCGTCGAGACGCCGGGCAGCAAGGATACCTTCCCTTTTGTCAAGATTGACTTGCATATTCAAGTGTCATGAAGATTTGACACGGCCCAGGTTCAAACGAGCGTCATGGACACGTTCGATGGTGCATGACTGTTCATGACAAAGACCGGAACCGCTTGGCAGCGGCCTAGTAGAGCCGACCACCAAGGGGCACATCCTTGTCCGGTTTCAGAAGCACCACATCGCCGTCTTCGTCCGGCACGCCAAGAACCAGCACCTCCGACAACACCGGTCCGATCTGACGGGGCGGAAAATTCACCACGGCCAGAACCTTGCGGCCCGGCAGGGTTTCGACGTCGTAGTGTTTGGTGATTTGGGCCGAGCTTTTCTTTTCGCCGATCTCAGTTCCGAAATCGACCCAAAGCTTGATCGCAGGCTTGCGCGCTTCCGGGAACGGTTCGGCCCGCGTGATTTGACCCACGCGAATATCTACCTTCAGAAAGTCGTCGAAGCTGATCGTCATGTCCTTGTTCCTTCCATCTCCGCCCATGAAACCCGCAAGTGCTTTAAGCGCAACAAAAAACCGGGTCGCGGCGTGCGACCCGGTTTCCGAAGCGACCGCCAGCCCTGGGGGGAGCTGGGTTACACGCGGACGCTAAATCTTGATCAGGCTCTTCCGTATGCCTCGGTCATGGCCACTTGCATGGCGTCCTCAGGCGTCTCATTGCCCCAGACAACAAGCTGGAAGGCGGGATAGAACCGCTCGGCCGACAAAACCGCCGCCCGGATCATCGTGTCGATCTGCTCAGGCGATGCCGACTGCTCGCCCGCCAGCACAAGCCCATACCGCCAGACCATCAGCTTCTGCGCCTCCCAATAGGAAAACGCGCCCGCCCAACACAGGTCGTTCGTGGCGTTCAGCGCCTCGTACAACTGTCCCTTGCGGTCTTTCGGCGGGTCCATTTCGAAGGTGCAGATCAACCGCAGCGTTTCGTCATGGGGCGACCAAGCCAGCGTGATCGAATAGGTCCGCCACTGGCCTTCGACGGCCATCGCGATCTGGTCGTCCGCCACGCGGTCGAAATCCCAGTCGTGATGTTCGGCCAGATGTTCGACGATATCGATCGGGTGGAGGTCTTCTGTCTGGAAGTGCTCTGAAAGCGACATATGCGCTGCCTCATCCGTTCTGTCGTGGTCCTTTGAAGTCCACCACGACTTGATGTCTGCTCTAGGGGCGGTGGTTTTTATCTCCGCTCCTTACGAGATATGGTGTGCGAAAGGGGATGCTCTGTAAAGAACGAATTTGGCTCTATCCACAGAAAAGCGCATTTCGTCCCGGACTATTTGTCCGACACGAAGCGTTTCCGCTCGGCCCTGCAAAAATCCGTCAGCGGTTTGACGAAGGCGCGCACCTTTGCCGACGGCCAGACATCCGCATGTGCCACGACCCAGATGTCCAGATAAGGCACCGGCGGCAAGACCGGCACCTGCACCAGCCCGGGCATGGCGCGACCCAGGAACATCGGCATCCGCACGACCCCAAGGCCCGCAACGGCAGCGCCTGCCATCGCGACCATATCGTCAAACCGGAATCGCACCCGTTGGTTCGGATAGTCTGCCGAAGCGCCTTTGGGCACGCCCGGAAAAACATCATAGACGATCCAGTCGACCATGGCTTCGGGTGCCTCTTGCAAAAGCGCGGACCATTTCGGGCTGGCAAAGCTTGCGCTCTCTTGCTCCAAAAGCCGCAGGCCTTTCAGGGCATCGCCAGGGTTCTGACTGATACGAATCGCGACGTCGGCTTCCCGGCGCGCAAGATCGACAAGCTCGTTCGTCGCAAGGATGCGCAGGTCAATTTGCGGATGCGTGCGCGTGAACTGATCCAACAGAGGTGAAAGGACATAGGCAATCAAAAGCTGCGGCGCGGTAATCGTCAGCGGTCCCGAAAGCTGGGCCTCGCGGCCCTTGAGCCGGCGCATTAGAGCGTGCTCGGTGTCCTCCATCGCGTCGCCGTGTTGGGCGATCAATCGCGAGGCGTCCGTCGGCTGATAGCCATCGGCAAGACGCTCGAACAAGGCCTCGCCAAAAGCTGCCTCGGCCCGCCGTATCCGCCGCGCGACCGTGGTGTAGTTGACCCCAAGCGCCTCCGCCGCACCAGCCAACGTCCCGTGCCGCACCAACAAGGTCACCGTCTGGAGATCGTCCCAACGCATGTCCATGGCATGCATTTTCGCATGATTGATAGGCAAAGGCACGCGTTTTCGAGCGCATTGCTGACGCCTATCTCGGGAACATCGAAAAAGGAGAATCCCATGATCTACGCCTATGCCATGCTCACCGTCTCAAACCCCGATGCTCTGGCCGCCTACCGCGAACAGGCCGGCGCTGCACTCGCCAAACACGGTGGCAAGGTCGAAACCGCCTCTGCCGAGTTCACCGTACTCGATGGCAACCCCGACGCACCCAACGTCGCGGCGCTCTTGAGCTTTCCCGACAAATCCGCCGCCCTTGCCTGGGCCCGGGACCCAGACCTGTCCGACCTCCACGCATTACGCCAAAGCGCAGGCGCGTCGGACATCCTACTTTTGGGGTAGCCGGCAAATCGCATCTGGAAACGTTCCGCGGGCCATTCCAAAAAGAAGCATGATGAATGGCCCGCCAATCCACCTCTGGTCGATCTCGGCCCCGTTAAAAGAAATGCAAGGCGGTCATCGGGCGCGTGTCTTCAGAACAATCGGGTTGGATCGGGACGTCGTGTTCAAGGCCACGACCCGCACCGAGGCGGCATTGGAATGGCTTTTCCAAGCGCATGATTTTTCGCAAAGCGCCGGCCTTATCGTCCCACGCCTTCTGCCCAGCACGACTGGTCGGCTTTCAGAAAACAATTGGACCTGCGAGCCATTTCTCGTCGGCGATCAACTTCGCCCCAGCCAAATTGGCGAGTTGAAAACCCCTATAAGGCGCATGCAGCGCGCGGCATCCGGAATTCCCCAGCGCCCGGGCTTCCAATCCGCCCGCGCGCTCATACACTCGGACAAAGGCGGCGATATCGATCTGACGCGAATGCCCGCCGCGCTTGCCAAGAAATGCCGTGCCGCCTTCGCCGGTCTCGATGATACACCTGACACGCTTGTCCACGGTGATCTGAACGCTGCAAACTTGATTAGAATGGAAAGCGGGCGGTTGGGCCTTGTCGACTGGGACGAGGCCCGCCTCGATCACCCGGTTTTCGACCTAGGGCAGATCAACAGGGGTTCCACGAGCCAACAGGCACGACTTGCCTGGGAAATCGCCTGCTGCTGGATGCGCGAACCGGACCGCGCGCGCGATCTGGCAAAGACGTTCTAACCCTTCTCCAGCGCGTCCAACCGCGCCTTCAGTGCCTCGTTCTCTTCCCGCGCCTTCTGCGCCATGGCGCGCACCGCGTCGAATTCCTCCCGCGTGACAAAATCGCGATCGGCCATCCAGCGGTCGATCATGCCCTTCATCGCCGTGTCGGCTTCGTCCTTCGCACCTTGTGCCACGCCCATGGCATTCGTCATCAGCTGCGAGATATCGTCGAAGATCTTGTTCCGGGTCTGCATCGCCCAAGCACCTTTTCGTTACTCCGCTTCTATATGGCCCTACGACGTTCCACCGCAAGGTTGACGCGCCCGTGACACGCTGTCACGAGGTGGCCCATGGCAACCGGCATCCCCTTCCCCGATATCTCGCCCGTGCTGGTCGAAATCCCTCTGGGCTTCACCACGGTGCCGATCCGCTGGTATGCGCTGGCCTATATCGTGGGCATCTACCTGGGCTACGTGCTGGTGAAACGCACGCTGGCGAAACCGGCCCTCTGGAAGAACGACACGCCGCCCATGACGGGCGAGCAACTGGAAGCCTTTCTCACCTGGATCATCCTCGGCGTGATCCTTGGAGGCCGCATCGGCTACGTGCTCTTCTACGGGCAGGGGCAATTCTGGACGGACCCGCTTAGTATCTTCCGCGTTTGGGAAGGCGGCATGTCGTTTCACGGTGGGCTCTTGGGCGTCGTGATCGCGGGCGCACTCTTCTGTTGGAAGAACAAGGTGTCAGCCTGGGGCGTGGCGGACTGCCTCGCGCTCGGCACACCGCCAGGCCTGCTCTTGGGCCGCGTGGCCAATTTCATCAACGCCGAGCTTTGGGGCCGCCCGACTGATCTTCCGTGGGGCGTGATCTTCCCGGGCGCCGCCGCCCAGGACTGCCCCGGCATCACCGGACCTTGCGCGCGCCACCCCTCGCAACTCTATGAAGCCGCACTCGAAGGTCTCCTCCTAGGCGCCCTCCTCATCGCGATGGTCTATGCCGGCCGCTGGCTGAAACGCCCCGGTGTCATCTGCGGCACCTTCATCGCGGGCTACGGGCTCTCGCGTTTCATCGTCGAATACTTCCGTCAGGCGGACGCGCAATTCATCACCGCCGACAATCCGCTGGGGCATGTGCTGCGCATGGGCGAGGCGGGCGTCACCATGGGCCAGCTCCTGTCCCTCCCCATGGTCGCCATCGGTCTCATCATCCTCGCCATCGCGTTGCGCCGCGCATGACTTCATCTCTTCCGAAATACGCCCAGCTCGGCTGCCGCAGGCAGACGCAATACATCGCGTGCGCCGAAGGCGCGCCTCTTACACGATGACAACGATCAAAGAACGTCTCATCAGGCGCATCCGGGCCACCGGGCCCATGACCATCGCCGACTATATGACCGAATGCCTGGGCGACCCCGAACACGGATACTATACAACCCGTGATCCGCTGGGAAAATCGGGCGACTTCACCACAAGCCCCGAGATCAGCCAGATGTTCGGCGAACTTCTGGGCCTCGCACTCGCGCAATCCTGGATGGACCGCGGCGCGCCCGACCGCGTTCTCCTCGTAGAACTCGGCCCGGGGCGCGGCACGCTCATGGCCGATGCGCTTCGCGCCACGCAGGCGATCCCCGGCTTTCACGCAGCGCTCGACCTGCACATGGTCGAGACCTCGCCCACCCTTCGCGCCCGCCAGATCGAAACCATCCGCCACCCCCTGACCCATCACGACCGGATCGAGGACCTGCCGATCGGCCCGCCCCTCTTTCTGATCGCCAACGAATTCTTCGACGCCTTGCCGATCCGGCAATTCCAACGGACCGAAACCGCTTGGCGCGAACACGTTGTGGGGCTGACGGGCGATCGGCTTGCCTTCGGGCTTTCGGGTCCGGTCGCCGCCTTGCCCCATCGGCTCGGGGATACAAAACCGGGCGAGATCGTCGAAACCTCGCCCGCCTCCCACGCCATCGTCGCGACACTTGGCGCTCGGATCGCCAAAGACGGCGGCGTTGCCCTGATCATCGACTACGGCGACTGGCGCTCTCGGGGCGACACCTTTCAGGCCGTGGCCAACCACAAACCTGTCGATCCTCTCGCTGAACCGGGCGTGGCCGATCTGACGGCCCATGTCGACTTCGAAGCCCTTGCGCAAGCCGCCAGCCCCGCGTTGGCCTCCGCCATGACCCCCCAAGGCGTCTTTCTGGAACGGCTCGGCATCACGCCGCGCGCGGAAGCGCTTGCGCGAAATCTCACCGGTCCGGCGCTCGATAGCCACATTGCCGCACATCGGCGCTTGACGCATCCACAGGAAATGGGAACCCTCTTCAAGGTGCTGGCGCTCTATCAACCCGGCACGCCTCCGCCGCCAGGGGTCGATCCAGAATGACACTGACGCCGCTCACATCAGACGATCTGCCTGCCCGACACGGGTTCTTCACTCGACAGGGAGGCGCCTCGTCCGGCATCTTCGACAGCCTCAATTGCGGCCACGGATCGTCCGATCAACGCGACACCGTCACCATCAACCGCGCCCGTGTTGCCAAAGCGCTCGACGTCGGGCCGGGCGAACTGGCAACCGTCCATCAGGTGCACTCCGCGCGCGCACTCGCGATATCTTCCCCTGACGAAGCAACGGGCGAGGCCGACGCGCTCGTGACCGCGACCCCCGGCCTCGCGCTCGGCATCCTGACGGCCGATTGCCAGCCCGTCCTTTTCGCCGACTCGGAAGGACAGGTGGTGGGGGCCGCGCATGCAGGGTGGAAGGGCGCGCTCGACGGCATTCTCGAAGCGACACTCGACGCGATGGAGGCACTCGGTGCCAAACGTACCCGCATTCACGCCGTGATCGGACCGTCTATCAGCCAACGCGCCTATGAAGTGGGCCCCGAGTTCCTCGACCGCTTCGAAGCCGACGACCCGGCGAACACCCGCTTCTTTGCAAATGGCACGGGCGATCGCCTCCAGTTCGATCTGGTCGGCTACGGGCTTCATCGATTGCGTGAAGCCGGCGTTGCCCAAGCAAGCTGGACCGGGCATTGCACCTACTCCGATCCAGCGCGCTTCTATTCCTATCGACGGAGCGTGCATGCGAAAGAGGCCGACTACGGTCGCCTGATTTCTGCCATCCGGCTTGGATAATCTCTGCGGTGGGCCGCACAATCTCGCGGCAACGCAGGCCAATTAAATCATTAAATATAAATAATTTCAATTCGTTATGAGGCATTGGATGCCCGGGAGACGTTCCGGGAAAAGTTTAATCAAAATTCCCCGAAACCGTCATTTGCTTGCCCCATTGGTTTGTCACTTTCTTTGCACCGCAGGACACTCTCCTGCCCCATGTGTCGAAGTGCGAGGTCACAAATGCCGTCAAAGCCCCGCTGGATAAAGAGCGTCATCAAGGCTGCAACAGAGGCGAGCAGTTCTTCCGCATGCAAGACCAGTCGTCGGGCGGCGAAGTAACGCCGTTGCCCCAAATCGAAGTCTGTTTCCGAGTTTGTCAGGTACGTAAAATATGAGCAGTCCCACTCTACCTCCCCTTCCCGAAATGACCTCCCGGCCCGTCAGCGAACCGGCCTGGACCGTCACCCGCAAGGTGTCGCGTCCGCCAGTTGCAGCGCGCCCGAAGCCGTCGATGTCGCGCATCACGCGCCGCTTCGAAAGCGAGTGGCTGGAAGACGGCCAGGTCATGTCATCCGTCGCGGTCGCACCCGCCCTGCCCGCGTTCGAGGCGGCCTTCAATGCCTTTACCCACGGGGTGCTGATCCAGACCACCTTCGGCCCCATCGCAGTCGAGGATCTGGAACCCGGCATGGAGCTTGAGTGCGCCAACGGTCGCCGCAGCCGGCTCTTGTGGAAGGGCGCGATAACACTGGTGCCGGGCGCTCCGACCCTCGGCGATGACCATCGCCTCTATCGTGTCATGCCCGATGCCTTCGGCCTTGGCCGCCCGGCGCAGGACCAGTCGTTCGGCCCGGGCGCGCGGCGTCTGGATCGCGATCCAAAGATCCGCGCTGCCCTCGGAACCGATGCCGCACTGGTGCCAATCTCGGCCATGGCGGACGGAAACGCCGTGATCGAGGTGACGCCCGTGTCACCGACCCGCGTCTATCACCTGGCGCTCGAGGGTCACGAAACGATCTTCGCCGCCGGTCTGGAAGTGGAAAGCTTCCATCCAGGACCCGAAACACCGATCTCGCTGCCGGAAGAGATGCTGCAAATGTTCATGCGGTTCTTCCCGCATCTGGCGCACGTGCGCGACTTCGGTCGCTTGGCGCAAGCGCGCGTCGCAGCGGATGAGTTGGATACGCTCTACGGCTGATTTCAGGCGATCTGAGCGATCCGCTCTTCCACAACGTCGAAGGGGACACCGGGTTCATCCTTGGCGCCCCGAATGACCAGCGAGGTCTTGACGCTGACCACATTGGGCGCAGCGGTCAGTTCCTCGGTCAGGAACCGCTGAAAGGTCGACAGATCGGGTGCGACGCACTTCAGGATGAAATCCACCTCGCCATTCAGCATGTGGCATTCGCGAACAAGCGGCCACGCCTGACACCGCGCCTCGAAGGCCGACAGATCGGCCTCGGCCTGGCTTTGTAGACCGACCATGGCAAAGACCTGAACCTCGAAACCCAGTTCCCGCGCATCCACATTCGCGTGATAGCCCTTGATGAAGCCCTGTTCTTCCAGAGCGCGGACGCGGCGCAGACACGGCGGCGCGGAAATGCCCACCCGACCGGCGAGTTCGACATTGGTCATACGACCGTCCGCCTGAAGTTCGCTCAGGATCTTGCGGTCGATTGCATCAAGTTTATGGCTGGGCATGCCCGTTCCCCGGTAACTATTTTCTAAAAGCTACAAGAAGTGGCGTCTTGGCGCAATATTATTTCGTGTAAGAGCAAGAACCGGAAAGCTGGGCGAATAAGAAAACGCGCATCTCACCTATGAGTTTCTGCGCAGAGCCTGACTTGCCCGCGACTTGAACCTGCCCGCGCCCTGCGCCTATATGCAAAGACCTATCTGGGAGCTGTCTGCCATGTCCGAGACCCGCCATACCCGCGTTCTGATCATCGGCTCCGGCCCTGCCGGTTACACTGCCGCGGTCTATGCCACACGCGCCATGCTGGAACCGATCCTGGTGCAAGGCATTCAACCGGGCGGGCAACTGACAATCACGACCGAGGTCGAAAACTGGCCAGGCATCGCCGAGATTCAAGGCCCTGATCTAATGGTGCAGATGGAAGAACACGCCCGCGCCGTTGGGACCGAGATCATCGGTGATCACATCAACGAACTGGACCTCTCGAAACGGCCCTTCACCGCGAAAGGCGACAGCGGCACGACCTATACCGCCGACGCCGTCATTCTGGCGACGGGCGCTCAGGCCAAATGGCTGGGTCTGCCTTCGGAAGAAGCGTTCAAGGGATTCGGTGTCTCGGCCTGTGCGACCTGCGACGGGTTCTTCTATCGCGGGCAAGAGGTCGTCGTGATCGGTGGCGGCAACACCGCTGTGGAAGAGGCGCTTTTTCTGACTAACTTCGCCTCCAAGGTCACCTTGATTCACCGCCGGGACGAGCTTCGGGCCGAAAAGATCCTGCAGCACCGGCTGTTCAATAACCCCAAGGTCGAAATTCTTTGGGATCATCAGCTGGACGAGGTGATCGGCGAAAACGACCCCAAGGGCGTCACGGGCGTCCGCGTCAAACATGCACAAACCGGCGAGACGAAGGAACTGCCCTGCAAGGGCGTCTTCGTCGCGATTGGCCATGCCCCGGCCAATGAACTGGTCAAGGACGCGCTCGAGACGCACAACGGCGGTTACGTCGTTACGTCCCCGGATTCGACGGCAACCTCAATCCCTGGCGTCTTTGCGGCGGGCGACATCACGGACCACATCTATCGGCAAGCGGTGACCAGCGCGGGCATGGGCTGCATGGCAGCGCTCGAGGCCGAGAAGTTCCTGGCCGAACACGACATGGACGCCGATATCGCGGCAGAGTAGCCCTCGACGTGGCTGAGGCTGCGTTGCAAATGAGATACGCTCTGGCCAAACCATCGCAACGCGAAGGTTTGGCCTTTCTTTTGGGACGGAATCTCGTATGTGTTCACGCGTGAACACATATCGAGTCTCTGAGTAATGCCTGCCGACGCCCTCCAGTCTAAGCCCGAGGAAGAAGACCAGCTCTTTCGTCTTCTGCGTCAGCTTGATGCGGCGCCGGATGCCTCGCAGCGAGCCACGGCAGCGGCGCTTGGTGTTTCCCTGGGCGCGCTCAACGCGCAACTCAAGGCTGCCGCCGATAAGGGCCTGATCACAATCACCGAACGCAGTGGCCCCGACAAGCGCCAGCGCTTCGCCTACACCCTCACGTCCCAGGGCGCGACCGAGAAGAACCACCTGATCGACCGCTTTCTGGCCCGCAAACGCGCCGAATACGAGGCCCTGCATGCAGAGCTTACCGGCGCCTCGTCCCCTCTTGTTACCAAGTCATCCAGGACCAATCCCATGCAGAACAATCACTCCCCCATCCCGGAACTCTACGTTTCCTACGAAAGCGCCCAGAAGCTGAAGAAGGAAGCCGCTGACCTGCCAAGCTGGGACCTGACGCCGCGCCAGATTTGCGATCTGGAGCTTCTGATGAACGGCGGCTTTCATCCGCTGAAGGGGTTCCTGACCGAGGCCGACTACAACGGCGTTCTGGACGACATGCGGCTGGAAGATGGCTCGCTCTGGCCGATGCCGATCACGCTGGATGTGGGTCAGGACTTTGCCGACGGGCTGGAGATGGGTCAGGATATCGCGCTGCGTGACCAGGAAGGCGTGATCCTCGCAACGATGACAGTGACCGACCGTTGGTCGCCAGACAAGTCGCGCGAGGCCAAGGCGGTTTTCGGGGCCGACGATATCGCACACCCGGCTGTCAACTATCTGCACCACACGGCTGGCCCCGTGTATCTGGGCGGTCCGGTGACCGGCATTCAGCCCCCCGTGCATTACGACTTCAAGATGCGTCGCGACACACCGAACGAATTGCGCGCATACTTCCGCAAGCTCGGCTGGCGCCGGATCGTCGCGTTCCAGACACGGAACCCGCTCCACCGCGCGCACCAGGAACTGACCTTCCGCGCCGCCAAGGACGCAGCCGCAAACCTGCTGATCCATCCCGTGGTCGGCCTGACCAAACCGGGCGACGTCGATCACTTCACGCGCGTCCGCTGCTACGAAGCGGTGCTGGACAAGTACCCGGCCGCCACGACGACGATGAGCCTTCTGAACCTCGCGATGCGGATGGCGGGCCCGCGCGAGGCCGTCTGGCACGGGCTGATCCGCAAGAACCACGGGTGTACGCATATGATCGTCGGCCGCGACCACGCGGGCCCCGGCAAGAACAGCGCGGGCGACGATTTCTATGGCCCCTACGATGCCCAGGATCTGTTCCGCACGCATCAGGATGAAATCGGCATCGAGATGGTCGACTTCAAACACATGGTCTACGTGCAGGACCGCGCCCAATACGAGCCCGCCGACGAAGTGAAAGACGGCGCAACCGTGCTGAACATTAGCGGTACCGAACTCAGGCGCCGCTTGCGCGAGGGGCTGGAAATCCCCGAGTGGTTCTCCTTCCCCGAAGTCGTCTCTGAACTCCGGCGGCGCTATCCACCTCGCTCGCAGCAGGGCTTCACAGTCTTCTTCACAGGCTTCTCCGGCTCGGGCAAATCGACCATCGCCAACGCGCTGATGGTCAAGCTGATGGAAATGGGCGGCCGCCCGGTGACGCTCCTCGATGGTGACATCGTGCGGAAGAACCTCTCAAGCGAACTTGGCTTTTCGAAGGAACACCGCGACCTCAACATCCGCCGCATCGGCTATGTCGCGAGCGAGATCACCAAG
This sequence comes from Paracoccaceae bacterium, assembly GCA_030065075.1. GTDB lineage: Bacteria > Pseudomonadota > Alphaproteobacteria > Rhodobacterales > Rhodobacteraceae > JAJDOD01. The sequence continues at coordinate 16,235 of JASJDQ010000055.1, forward strand.
AACGGCGGGATCGCCATATGCGCGCCAATCGCACCTTACGCCACGACGCGACGTGCCGTGCGCGAAGACGTCGAAGCCTTCGGTGCCTTTGTCGAAGTGCATGTCGCAACCTCGATCGAGGAATGCGAACGCCGCGACCGCAAAGGGCTCTACAAGCTGGCCCGCGAAGGCAAGATCAAGGAGTTCACCGGTATCTCGGACCCCTATGACGTGCCCGATAACCCGGAACTCAGCGTCGAGACCGAAAACGTCGAGGTCGACCACTGCGCCCACCAGGTACTGCTGACGCTCGAGCAGATGGGTCTGGTTGCTGGCTGACGAACCGGCTCAGGGGCGCGGCGACAACCGCCAAGCCTCTTCCTGGCCCGAGCAACGTGTCGCAAGCTGGCCAGTGATAGCGCGGCTTTCGACGCAGTCGATGTCGTAGTCATCCTCATACAGCGCACGGATTGCGTCGCCAGGAACCGAGAAGGGCGGGCCCTTCATCTGCTCCTGCGGGTAGTCGACACTGATGAGCAGCTGCCCTACCGCGCCCGTGAGACCCACAAGGTGACGCGCGTACCGTGCCCGGATCGGGTCAGGCAACGCGACCAGCGCGGCCCGGTCGTAGATCGCATGGATCGGCGGCAGCAGGTCGGCGGTGAGTTCGAAGAAGTCGCCGACGTAAAGTGTCAGCGCACCGGCGCTGTAGCGGGTGAGACCATTGATCCGCACGATCTCTGGCGTCAGGCCGTTCCGCTGGAAAACCTCTTCCACCGCGCCTTGGTTGAACTCGACACCGATCACCTTATGTCCGGCGGCCGCGATCCACTCCAGATCGAAGGACTTCCCGCAGAGCGGCACCAGTACCGTGCTGCCCGCGGCAAGGTTCAAACTGTCGAAATGCCGGGCGAGCAGCGTGTTGGCGTCGCCTTCGTGAAACCCGATGCGGCTCTCGCGCCACCGTTCCTGCCAGAAGGATTCTTCCATGACGGCAAGAACGCGCAGATGGGTCCCGGCGTCAAACGAAAAAGCCCGGGCACTTGGGCGCCCGGGCAGGTAGTTGGCTGACAGGAAGGAGGATCAGCCGTTCGAGAAGTCGGGATAGGCTTCCATGCCCAGCTCGGAGGTATCCAAGCCGTTGATTTCGGACTCTTCATCGACGCGGATACCCATCACGCCCTTGAGGACGATCCAGACCACGAGGGAGACGACGAAGACGAACACACCGACGATGATGATCGGCAGGAGCTGCCCCATGAACGTGGCGTCGGAGTTGGTGATCAAGACGGCCAGCGTGCCCCAGATACCTGCGAACAGGTGAACCGGGATGGCACCGACCACATCGTCGATCCTGAACTTGTCGAGCATAGGCACCGTGAAGACCACGATCACACCGCCGACCGCGCCGATTAGGGTCGCCGCACCAAGGGTGGGTGTCAGCGGCTCGGCAGTGATCGACACGAGGCCGGCCAGCGCGCCGTTCAGGACCATCGTCAGGTCGACCTTGCCGTACATCACCTGCGTCAGGATCAGGGCGGCGATGGCGCCACCGGCGGCAGCCGTGTTGGTGTTGGCGAAGATCCGGCTGACGTCAGCGACGTCGCCCACGGTGCCCATGGCAAGCTGCGAACCGCCGTTGAAGCCGAACCAGCCAAGCCACAGGATGAACGTACCCAGCGTCGCAAGCGCAAGGTTCGAACCTGGCATCGGATGCACCGCGCCGTCCTTGTACTTGCCGATCCGCGGCCCAAGGATGATGGCGCCTGCAAGAGCGGCCCAGCCACCGACCGAGTGCACGACAGTCGAACCCGCGAAGTCGAGGAAGCCGTACTGGCTGTCAAGGAAACCGCCGCCCCACTTCCACGAGGCCTGGATCGGGTAGATGAACGCGGTCAGCACGATCGTGAAGATCAGGAACGGCCAAAGCTTGATCCGTTCGGCCAGTGCACCCGACACGATCGACGCCGTTGTGGCGCAGAACATCAACTGGAAGAAGAAGTCTGACCCGGTCGAGGCATAGCCGTAGTCGTCAGCGGCATCCGAGGTTATGCCGACAGCCTCCAGAACGGCCGGACCGAAGGCACCAAGATAGCCGCCGGTTTCATCGGTGCCGATCGACCAATTGCCCAGTGGGTACATCAGGTTGTAGCCAATCAGATAGTAGAAGATCGCTGCGAGGGAAAAGAGACCGATGTTCTTGGTCATCTGCATGGTCACGTTCTT
>JASJDQ010000056.1 GCA_030065075.1 Paracoccaceae bacterium
TGGTCGCGCGACACCGCCATCGTTGTAGTGTTCGATGACATCGCGCAAAGTGGCCAAGCGTCCATCGTGCATATACGGACCGCGCTGCGTGATGTTGCGCAATCCTGGCGTCTTGAATGCATAGTTCAGCACTTCAATGTTCGGTACGATGTTGCCGCGACCCAGATCATCGTCGGCCAAACCGATGTCATAGAAGGCATCATCCGTGAACCGCCAGCCCTCGTGGCAGGTTGCACAATTTGCTTCTCCAACGAATAACTCGAAGCCGCGGACTGCCTGTGCCGTGATGGCAGCTTCGTCACCCTCGACCCATTCGTCAAACGGCGCCATGCCCGAGATCACGGTGCGCTGGAACGCTGCCAGGGATTTGGCCACACGATCGGGCGTTATTGTGGCGTCACCGTCAAACGCTTCGGCAAACATCGAAGCATACCCTGGGATGGATTCAAGTCTGGTGATTAGTTTCTCAAGCGAGATATTCATCTCGGCCTTGGCCACCATCGGCCCGAGTGCCTGATCTTCGAGACTTTCGGCGCGGCCATCCCACATCAGCGGCTCGGCCCAGGCAAGGTTGAGGATTGATGGGCTTCGCCGCTCCAAGGGTCGCAAGTGATCGCCAACGCCCACAGGCAGGCCGTCCCCCCACGCGAAGGCTGGGTTGTGGCAGGAGGCACAGGATTGACCGCCCGAACGCGACAGGCGTGGGTCGAAGAACAATGTCTTGCCCAAGGCGATCCGCGCTGCGTTGGGCATGTTGTCTTCCGGATAGTCGATTTCGAGATCCCGGCGAAAACTCTCGCGCTCCGCATCAAGGTCAACTTCGGCACCTGGTTGCAAACCGACCAGAACAACAGTTTCGGAATTTGACATGGCCAAAACCGAGCTGCCCACGACAGCGGCAGCCAACGCATACCCAAGTAGCTTCATGACCGGAGACTCCTCGCCATATACCCTCATTCGAAGCATGGATAAATTGCTTAGAATTAAGATTTTGCTACCGGACCGAGGGTCGAACCAACCGAAAGCATGAAAGTTTTATTCGATTGCGTCGATGGGGTTAGCTTTTTCTCAAGAGTGCGTCACTAGGTGCAACCGGACACATTACGTCGAGCAAGTTCGGAGCCATACAATGACATATCTCCCCCGAAGCGCTGGAGTTTTCCTGGCCAGCGTTTTTGCAACGTCGGTAGTGGCGGCAGAACATGAAGTCAGGATCATCTCGGACTATGAAAACCTTCGGTTCGTGTTCGAACCATCTACGCTGGTCATTCAACCCGGCGATACAGTGGTCTGGGTGAACGACGTCAGTGAAGAGCACAATGTCATTTCCTACCCGGGAGGTATTCCAAACGAAGGGACGAGCGTCGAAAGCCATTATCTGACAGAAGCCGGCGAAACATTTCGTCATACCTTCACGGTCGCGGGCACCTATCAGTATCACTGCCTGCCCCATTTGTTGATGGGCATGACTGGTGAGGTCGTCGTCAGCCGACGCTCGACATTAGACGAGTTTCACATCCCGTCTCGGGACGAAATGATGACGTATCGCCTCAAGCTTCTTGAGTGGTTCGACGAGGACGACAACTTGTTCAAAGTGCGGTTGGCGGACAAATCTCCGGATCAGCCGGATCATCAGCATTGATCCACGCCATGACGGAGGGGCAACTATGAAGATCAAGCATCAGCTCGCTCTGACAATCGCGTTTTTGATCGTTGGATCGATCTCGATCGGCGCAGGCGTGTTTTATTCTGTCGATGTTTTGCGTCGTGAAGCGGTCGCCATGTACGACGGCACCACAATGGCCATCAGTTTTGCGCGCTCGGCGAAAGCAAATATCCTTATCGCCGAACGGCAGGTCGTCGCGTTCAGCGATCAATCTGAAGCCTTCGATTTTGACGAGTTGGACGTAGCCCTGGACGATCTTGTGACAGACCTTGAAGTTGTGCAGGAGCGATCAACGTCGCAGATCACAAAGTCGTCTGTTGGCCGCATTCTGCCGGACGCTGAAGTACTTTATGAGGAGATATACAGCCTCTACGACGAGGAGCAACGGCTGCCGGAGGGGATTATGGCCCGTCTGGAGGCCATGTCCGCACAGATTGAAGTCATTGTCGAGGCAGAGGCAGAAGCAGGCTATCTTGCGCGTGAGCAGGTTGTCGCGGACGGGCGGCAAATCATGCTGCAATCCAGCGCGTTGGTGGGTTTGATCCAGCTTGCAATCTGCATCAACCTGATCTGGGTCGGAGTGCGGCTTTCGGTACGCCTTGGTAAATTCAACCGGGCGCTTTATCGATGCGCAAATGGCGAGTTGGATCACGATGTGCCTTATCGTGACAGCAAGGACGAGATCGGCGCGATCGCCAGCACGCTTGCCAACTGGCGCGATCAATTGATTGCGGTCGAAGAGTTCAGCCCCATCGCGACGTACAAGGGTGCTGGCTTCGGGGTTGCCGGTGCGCCTCTTGTTGTGGCCAACGAAGACGGAGAAATCATTTATGCCAATGATGCCTTCCATCACATGGTCGAGCAAAGGCATGACGACTTCCTTTCCGAGATTTCCGATTTCAATTCGGACGAAATTGTCGGTTCCTGCCTGCACAAACTGATGGCGCTTCATCCTGATCTTGCAAAGGGTCTTGAGGACGAATCTGTTCTTCCAGTGGCCCGGAAAGTTGCGGTTGGAGAGGCCTATATCGGGTTCAAGATCGAAGCTGTTCGCGACGCGGATGGGGCGATCATGGGCTTTGTCGTGGATTGCCGCGACCAGACCTATCAGATGGCGGCAGATGCCCTGGCGCGAACAATTGAAGAAGGCCAATGCCGTCTGCAAATGTCGCTGGATCAAAGGGTCACCAGCCTGAACCAGCTTCTTGCAGATGCATTGAAACAACCGGCCGAAGTGCTGAAGGGGCAGGACGCCGGTCAAATGGTCAGTTTGCACGATGATGGAGACGGCGAAGGGCTTTTCACCCGACTGGATCGCGGCGAACAAGTGACCGGATTGTTCCAATTGACCTCCAGCGCGGCCCAGGTCCTGATCGACGGAAACGTCAGCCCTGTGCCCAATCACAGGGGTGAACCATCGGGCTTCCTTTTAATCGGGTCCGACGTGACAACGGCTCACGCGGAACGTTCGGAGGCCGAAGCACGCCAACAGCAAATGATGGCGGCTCAAAGCGCGGTCGTCGATGCGCTTAGCCACAACTTGAAGCAGGTCTCTCAAGGTGTCCTGACCGCGATGATAGAGCGGCCGTTTTCCGCAGACTACGAACAGCTCAGGTTGAACTTCAACGAGGCGCTATCCTCGCTTCTTGAAGCGGTGCGTGTGGTGACGACAGCCTCCGAAAATATCAGCATTGGGACTGCGGACATCCAGCAGGCCTCGGCGCACCTGTCCGGCAAGACCGAGGAACAGTCTCGATCGCTGCGCGACACAACTTCTGCCATCAACGATTTGACCGCTTTGGTGCACAACGGCGCGGAAGAAGTGTCGAGAGCCGCGTCCAGAGTTCAAAGTGCCAAGGCCAGCGCGCTTGAGGGCAACCAGGCGGTTGAAAACGTGGTCAACGTGATCGGTGAGATTGAATCTTCCTCGCAACAAATCTCCAAGATTGTTGACCTCATCGATGACATTGCGTTTCAAACGAACCTATTGGCGCTCAACGCCGGGGTTGAAGCCGCACGCGCTGGCGAAACCGGTCGCGGATTTGCCGTCGTCGCGTCTGAGGTTCGTGCCTTGGCGCAACGCTCGGCCGATGCGGCCGGTGAGATTGGCGAGTTGATCCAGTCGTCCGGCAAACTGGTCAAAAACGGCGTCGGCGTGGCACAGGACGCCGGCACGGCCATCCGCGGCATTGTTGAAGCAATCGAAGACATCGCGACGCGGGTCGAATTCATCGATAAATTAGCCACTGAACAGTCGAGCAGGATTGGTCAAGTCAACACGACGGTGAAAACCATCGACGCGGCCACACAAGAGAATGCCACCCTTGCCGAAAAATTGACCGGCACAAGCCTTGACCTTGATCAACGTGCGCAAGTCCTTAAACAAGCCGTCGCCCAATTTGACATCGCGGACGGCGATCCATTGGTTCGAGAATTGTCTGCGACGCAAGGACAAGACATCCAGCAGCGTGCTGCCTTGCGCCGTTAATCCAGACAACGAAGTAATTGTTGATATTGCGAGATCGCAAACTTGCGCAAAGCGGCGGTTCAAACCAAGACCGGAAACGGCAAGTATGTCCGCGAAGCCGACGTTCGTTCCTATTCTGCCGTCTGCGCGCCGGTGATGGCGATCATCTGGTAGACGTCTTCGACTGAGCAACCGCGCGAGAGGTCGTTGGCGGGTTTGGCGAGGCCTTGCAGGATGGGGCCAAGCGCTGTGGCGCCGCCGATGCGCTGGGCGATCTTGTAGCCGATGTTGCCCGCCGAGAGGGACGGGAAGACGAAGACGTTGGCCTCGCCCGCGACCGGAGACCCCGGCGCCTTCCGTTCAGCGACTGCGGGAACGATGGCGGCGTCGAATTGCAATTCGCCGTCGATGGGCAGATCGGGCGCGCGTTCCTTCACCAGCGCGATGGCTTCGGCAATGCGGCCAAGGCTTTCGTGCGCGCCCTGGGGCACGCTGCCTTTCGTGGAGAACGACAGCATTGCGACCTTAGGCTCGAGGCCGGTCATGGCCGTGAGCGAGTTGGCGGAGGCGGTTGCGATAGAGGCCAGTTCCGCCGCACTGGGCTGGATGACAAGGCCGCAGTCAGCGAAGACGATGGGGCGCGTGCCGTCGAGCAGCATTAGGAAGTAGCTGGACACGGTATCGACCGAGGGGTCCTTGCCTATGATCTGCAGCGCGGTGCGCACGACGTTGGTGGTGGTCTCGACCGCGCCGCCGATGGTGCCGTCTGCATCGCCCTGGCGGACCATCATCGCGGCAAAGGCTAAGGGCGACGTCACGGTCTGGCGCGCTGCGTCGAGGCTGGTGCCTTTGTGTTTGCGAAGCTCGAAGTAGGCGTCCGTGTAGGCGTCTGTTTTGGCGGAGGTGCTTGGGTCGATGGTGTCGACGCCCTCGACCTGGGTCGTGCCGATGAGCGTGATGCGGGCCAGCTTGTCGGCTTGCGCGCGCTGGGCGGCTTCGATGATGCGGGGGTCGTCGCCTTCGGACAGAACGATATGCGGCTGCGCCCGTCTGGACGCAGCCGCAATGTCTTCGATCACCGACAACGGTTACTCAGCGGCCATATCGGTGGCGCTGATGCCCGCCACCTCGACCGGCTTCTTCATCGCGTCGCGGCGGAAGGGTTCGCCCAGTTCCTGGTTGATCATGGCTTCGATCAGGGTGGTCTTGCCGTTTTCCATCTGGTCTTTGATCGCCTGGTTCAAGGCGGCGGTCAGTTCGTCCTGCGTGCGCGCGACGACGCCTTTCAGGCCGCAGGCCTTGGCGATGCCGGCGTAGGAAACCTCTTCGTCCAGCTCGGTGCCGACAAAGTTGTCGTCGAACCAGAGGGTCGAGTTCCGCTTTTCCGCGCCCCACTGGTAATTGCGGAAGACGATCTGGGTGATCGCGGGCCATTCGCCGCGTCCGATTGCGGTCAGTTCGTTGACCGCAATTCCGAAGGCGCCGTCACCGGCGAAACCGACGACCGGCACGTCAGGGCAGCCAATCTTGGCGCCGACGATCGACGGCAGGCCATAGCCGCAGGGGCCGAAGAGGCCGGGGGCGAGGTACTTCCGGCCCTCGTCGAAGTCCGGGTAGGCGTTGCCGATGGCGCAGTTGTTGCCGATGTCAGAGCTGATGATGGCATTGCGCGGCAGCGCGGCCTGAATGGCGCGCCAGGCCATGCGGGGGCTCATCCAGTCGGGCTTGGCGGCACGTGCGCGTTCGTTCCATGTGGTGCCGGGGTCGTCGTCTTCGTGGTCCATGGATGCCAGTTGCTGCGCCCACTTGGATTTCGTCTCGGCGATCTTCGCCTTGCGTTCGGCGCGACCGGCATCACCTGCGGTCTCCGACAGGTTCGTGAGGATGCCGGTCGCGACCTTGGCGGCATCGCCCACGATGCCGACGGTGACTTTCTTGGTCAGGCCAATGCGATCCGGGTTGATGTCGACCTGGATGATCTTGGCGTCAGCGGGCCAATATTCCATGCCGTAGCCCGGCAGCGTCGAGAACGGGTTGAGCCGTGTGCCAAGGGCGAGGACCACGTCGGCGTTCTTGATCAGTTCCATGCCCGCCTTCGAACCGTTGTAGCCCAAGGGTCCGGCGAAGAGTGGGTGGCTTCCCGGGAAGGCGTCATTGTGCTGGTAGCCGACGCAGACCGGGGCATCGAGACGCTCGGCCAGTGCCTTGGCCGCGTCGATGCCGCCGTCGGACAGGACGACGCCCGCGCCGTTCAGGATGACCGGGTTCTTTGCATTCGACAACAGCTCAGCCGCCCTTGCGACCGATTGTTCGCCACCCGGCGAGCGTTCGAATTCGATGGGGTCGGGGATGTCGATGTCGATCACCTGCGTCCACATATCGCGCGGGATGTTCAGCTGCGCCGGTGCGCTCAGGCGATGGGCCTGGGAGATGACGCGCGTCAACACCTCGGCCACGCGAGTGGGGTCGCGCACCTCTTCCTGGTAAGCGACCATGTCTTCGAAGAGCTTCATCTGCTCGACTTCCTGGAAGCCGCCCTGACCGATGGTCTTGTTCGCCGCCTGCGGGGTCACAAGCAGAAGTGGTGTGTGATTCCAATAGGCCGTCTTCACTGCCGTGACGAAGTTGGTGATGCCGGGACCATTCTGCGCGATCATCATCGACATCTCGCCGGTCGCGCGGGTGTAACCATCGGCCATCATGCCCGCCGAACCTTCGTGCGCGCAGTCCCAGAAAGTGATCCCGGCTTTCGGGAACAGATCGGATATCGGCATCATGGCCGATCCGATAATTCCGAATGCGTGACGAATGCCGTGCTTTTGCAGCACTTTGACGAAGGCTTCTTCGGTGGTCATTTTCATGGATACATCTCCCTTGGGCGGGCAATATCTAGGGTCGTGACGCGCTTGTCAGTAGGGCCAGTTGGTTTGGCGACTTATGGCCAGTGCAAGAGGGCGGAGGCCGCTGGTTTTTTGCCGGATCGGGGACAATGCCGCGCAAAACCGCCACATAGGCTGTAATTTGTTGAATAATCGCAAGGAATTGTTTGCGCAGCCGCAGAATCGGTCCAGATTATTGCATGTGACGGGGGGAGTTGTCGCGATGTCAGATTATCTGCCGAAAGACGTGCGGGAAGGGCTTGAACTGGCCCGGAAGCAAAACCAGCGAAAGAAAAGCCGCCTTCGGGTCAAGGCAGGCGATCAGGTGTTCACCATTTTGCGGTATTGGGATCAGGGTTTTGCCCTTGATGCCGACGACACGCCGAACATTCGTGGGCTGGTCGATGTCTATGACGGCGCACGACACATGTCTCAATGCCTGATCGTCGCGTCCGAAGAAGAGGGCGGCGAGATGGTCTATGAGTTCAAGCGCGCAACCCGGCACAGCGATAGCGCGCCGCTGGACTATGAACGCGACGCGAACGCGCCGGTCGGGCTAATCACGCAGTCCTGACGCCAGAGCCGAATACCCGGGCGGCGACTGAGCCGGGCGACGGCGCCCTTCGCCATACTGCCAATAAATAATCTCCCGACATCGCCCCTGGCGGTTCCGTCAGCCGCGTCCGTGCGGCTGGGTCCAGTCGATCACCGGGTTGATCGGGATGATCCGGTGCGGGTTTATGCTTTCGTGGCTGTAATGATAGTGCCGTACGATGTGGTCGAAGTTCACCGTCTCGGCCACGCCCGGCCATTGGTAGAGCTCGCGGGCATAGGCCCAAAGGTTCGGATAGTCGATCACGCGCTTTCGGTTGCACTTGAAGTGCAGGTGATAGACCGGATCGAAGCGGAAGAGGGTGGGGACCAGCCGCCAGTCTGCCTCGGTCACGCGGTCGCCCATCAGGTAGCGGTTCTGTGACAGGCGGTCTTCCAGCCAGTCCATGGTGTCGAAAAGCTGCGCAACGGCTTCGTCATAGGCGGCCTGCGTGGTGGCAAAGCCCGAGCGATAGACGCCGTTGTTCAGCGTGTCGTAGATGCGGGCATTCACCGGTTCGATGGCGTCGCGGAGGTCTTCGGGCCAATAGTCATCCGTGTTACCGGTGAGGCCGTCGAAGGCGCTGTTGAACATGCGGATGATCTCGGAGGACTCGTTCGATACGATCGTCTCCTGTTTCTTGTCCCAAAGAATGGGCACCGTGACACGCCCCGAGATCTGCGGGTCGGCCTTGATGTAGATGTCGCGTGCGAAGGGGAGACCATAGAGCGTGTCGCCCGTGGCGCCCGGGTAGTCGTCGGCGAAGGTCCAGCCGTCCGACAGCATGTCTGGATGCACGACCGAGACGGTGATCAGGTCGGTCAGGTCTTTCAAGGCACGGAAGATCAGCGTCCGGTGGGCCCAGGGGCATGCGTAAGAGACATAAAGGTGGTAGCGGTCGGCCTCGGCCTGGAACCCAGCCTTGCCCGAGGGGCCGGCTGACCCGTCAGCGGTGATCCAATTCCGGAATTTCGCGGTCGAGCGGACAAACTTGCCGCCCGTCGATTTGGTGTCGTACCAGGTGTCTTGCCAGACGCCGTCAACCAGTTGTCCCATGCCCTGACTCCTTGAATTCTGCCGAACATAGGGCAGCAGAAGGTATCCGTCATGTGACCATTCATGTGCGATTTTGCGTAGATCACCTGGGGATTTTTGGCTGGCTGACGTCTAGAGAAACATGGCCAAAGTTTACCTAAGGGAAGTTTTTGTTGAATACGCGAGGTGAGTTGGTCAAGATCAAAAGACCTGCTTCGAAATTTTTCGGCAGTGAAAATCTTTTGATATGGGTGGAGATATGACAAAAAAAGTTCCTGAAAACAGAGAGATAAGCGACGACGGGGTATCTCGTCGCGAGGCGCTACAGAAGCTTGGCCTTGGTGCGGCGGCCTTTGTGGTTCCGATGGTGACGACGGTCAGCGAGGCGCAAGCGCTCGGCGGCGGCGGCGGCGGCGGTGACGGTGGTGGCGGCGGTGACGGTGGCGGCAAGTCGGGTAAGTCCGGCAAGTCGCGCAAATCGAACAAGTCGCGCAAGAACCGCAAACACCGCAAGAACCGCAACCACCGCAAGTACCGCAAGTCGTGACATTGCGTCCCATCCATAACGTTGGGAAACGGCGATTTTTGCCTTGAGAGACGGCCCTGGGAAGCCAGGGCCGTTTCGCCATGCGACGTCCGAAAGTGAAGACCGTATGAGTTCCAGCGCTGGAGATCGTCAGGTTCGTTTGGTCCGGTTCGGCGACTACACATCCTGTATCCGCTTCGACACCTGCGACGACCTTCTGGCCGGGTTCAAATCCATCCTTCGCGGGTGGACCGTGGATGAGGTGACGCATTCGGCGGATGCCCCGCCGATCATCAGCTTCAGCAGGAAAGACGGGCGGTTTCGCTGGAAGTCCAAGAAGTTGCCGCATCCGGATGACTGGAAGCGCAAGGGACCGAGAAGCGTGATGGATGGAGTTGCAGATTTCCACTACCGCTTCCTTGACTGGCATGCCTTGGAATATCGAAGCCACTTTTGCCTTCATTGTGCTGCGGTAGAGGTGGGTGACGGCCTGATCATTTTCCCGAGTGTGAAGAAGGCCGGGAAGTCGACGCTCGTCATGGAAATGGCGTTGAGGGGATACAAGGTCTATTGCGACGACGTATTGCCGGTCGAACTTGGCAAGACCGATGGATTCGCGATGGGAATTCTACCCAGGCTGCGCTTACCATTGCCCAAATCGTTGTCTCCGGACCACCTCGAGTTCGTTCGTTCGCGCATGGGGCTTTCAGACAAGTACGCGGCTTACATCAATCTTCGCGCTTCAGAATTGGCCGATTTCGGAGAGACGTCACCGATCCACGCTGTCGTTCTGCTAGGACGGTCGGGCGATCCGGTCCCGGCCCGGTTCTCAGACGTTGGCAAGGCAGAGGCACTGGCGAGGATGATCGATCAGAATTATGCGACACACATGTCGCCGACGGTCATCTTCGACGAAATGCTGAAGCTCGTCTCAAACGTTGAGCTCACATCGCTGGAGTTCTTCGATGTTCGGGACGCTGCCGATCTTATCGAGCAAGCGTTTGGTGGGTGACCGATGGCGAAGATGCTTCGACAAAACCCCGAACTTGAGCCGCGAGAGGTCGAAGGTCAGATTTTTCTGATCGATGAAGAAGGTGGCAAGATCCACCACCTCAATCGAACGGCGTCGGCGGTGTGGCGGTTGCTGGAAACGCCCTTCGACCAAAATGCAATTATCGATCAGTTCAGGTTTCTTTATCCCGATGAAGATGCCAAACGACTAAAGAAATCGATCAGGTCGCTGTTGCGCGACCTTGCGGATCAGAAGGTTCTGATCAGGGTGCGCGACAAAAAAGTTGATGCCTGAGCTTTTGGTTTAGCGGACAGGCGACGCTTTTTCCGAATGCGATGACAGACTTTCGCCAGCTTCAGATTGACGCTGGCAAGCCAATCGGGCAGACCGTTCAAAGCCGAAAACGGAGAGCAGCGTGGCCGAAGAAGAGCCAGATCCAGAGACCGGCGCCGCCCGTGTCGCCTTTCAGGAAACCAGCGAGAAGGGGGCAGAGTTCCGCACCTGGTTCCGGGGCGAACATACGAATTTCAACCCCAAGCTCGACCAGATCATGGCGACCGAGGGCCCCGAGAAGTTCGTACTGCACGGCTGGCTGCCCGAGGCACCGCTGATCGAAAAGGGGACGCAGATCACCGCTTTCGGGTCGTGTTTTGCGGCCAATATCTCGAACTGGCTCAGCGAGCGGAACTTTCGCGTTCTGAACAAGGCGGATGATGCGACCCGCGCCTATGTCGTGACGATGGGCGAAGGGATGGTCAACTCTTTCGTCATTCGCCAACAATTCGAATGGGCGTGGGAGAACAAGGTGTTCGACCAGCCGCTTTGGCACGGCTACAAGGCCGAGGAATACGGCTATGACGAAGCCATCCGGTTGGAGACCAAGCGCATCTTCGACGAGACGGAGGTGTTCATCCTGACCTTCGGTCTGTCCGAGGTCTGGTATGACGAGCCCACCGGCAACGTCTTCTGGCGGACGATCCCCAAGGATGTCTATGACCCCGAACGGCACAAGTTCCGGCTGTCGACGGTCGAGGAAAATCGCGACAACATCCGCGCGGTCTATGATCTGATCCGGAAGTATCGCCCGGATGCCAAGGTGATTGTCACGCTGAGCCCGGTGCCATTGATCGCGACTTTCCGCGATGTGTCTTGCATCACCGCGAATTCGGTTTCGAAGGCCACGTTGCGCGTGGCGGTGGATGAGGTGGTGCGCGGGGTGCGTGATGAAGGGCACCTGTTCTATTGGCCTTCTTACGAGTTGGTGACGGACGTCTTCCGCGGTCCCTATCGTGGGGACCGGCGGCATGTGCGCCCGGTCGTGCTGAACTACATCATGCGGCTTTTCGAGTCCGCCTGGTGCAAGGACAGCGATGTGACCGACACCGAAATGCTGGAGGCCTGGGTGCGCGCCCATGTGGCGGCGGGCACGCTGCCGGGCGATCTGCAAGGCATCCTTGCCAAGCGCAAGCCGTTCCGGTTGCGCAAGTTCCTGGCCGAGACGCGCAAGTTCCACGACGACGACAACGCCGATGCGGCGATGCGTGGGCTTCTGGAAGAGCTTCTGGAACACTGGCGCGCCGAACGGGCGGCGGCAGAGCAAGCGGCGGCCGAAGACGCCTGAGACCTCCATGTGCATGAATGCGCAGATATCGTGCGAAAGCGCGTCTTTTGTTGCAATTCGAACATGATATCTGATCTGGCAAGCAACAGATTTAGGAGAGCACCCATGCTGAACCAGATCAAAGGACTGCACCATGTCACGTCGCTTGCCTCTTCGGCGTCGAAGAACAATGCGTTCTTCACCGATGTCTTGGGCCTGCGCCGCATCAAGAAGACCGTGAATTTCGACGCGCCTGACGTCTATCACCTGTACTACGGTGACGAGGCCGGGACGCCTGGCACGGTCATGACCTATTTCCCCTTCCCGATGGCCGGGCGAGGCCGTCCGGGAACGGGCGAGGTTGGCACCACGTCGTTTTCGGTGCCCAAGGACAGCCTTGGGGCCTGGACCGAACGTTTGGCCGAGATGGGTGTCGAAGGGCTGGATGCCGATACGCGTTTCGGCGAGGATCGCGTGTTGTTCCAAGGACCCGATGGCGATGCCTTTGCCCTTGTGGGCACCGACGGCGACGACCGTACGCCGTGGGATGGCAATGGTGTGTCGCAGGACATGGCAATTCGCGGCTTTCATTCCGCCGACATGCGGCTTCGAGACGAAGGCGCCAGCGCCGAGCTCTTGAAGTTCATGGGCTACGAGGAGATCGACCGGCAGGACAATGTGATCCGGTTCCGCGTCCCCGGCGGGAACGAGGCGAACGTTATCGACATCGAAACGCTGCCAGGCGCAGCGCACGCCAATCAAGGCGCGGGGTCGGTGCATCACATTGCTTTTGCCGTCGAAAACCGGGCGCGGCAGTTGGAAGTGCGCGAGGCGCTGATGGACACCGGCTATCAGGTGACGCCGGTGATTGACCGGGATTACTTCTGGGCGATTTACTTCCGGACGCCAGGTGGGGTCCTTTTCGAAGTGGCCACGAACGAACCGGGCTTCGCGACGGATGAAGACACCGCGCATCTGGGCGAGGCCTTGAAGCTGCCGTCCCAGCACGCGCATCTGCGCGAGGCGCTGGAACGCACGCTGGAGCCCTTGGCATGACGTATTTGGCAACACGGACCAGTGGCGCAGAGGACGCGCCGCTGGTCTTTACCTTCCATGGGACGGGTGGCGATGAGCACCAGTTCCACGGGCTGGCCTCCGAGCTTTTGCCCGGCGCGCATGTCGTCTCGCCGCGTGGCGATGTGTCAGAGTTGGGGGCGAACCGGTTCTTCCGGCGGACCGGCGAGGGCGTCTATGACATGGAAGACCTTTGGGCGCGGGCGAGTGCGATGGCGGCCTTCATCGAGGCCGAGAAAGCGCGCGTCGGGGCGGATTGCACGATCGGGCTTGGCTATTCGAATGGCGCGAACATCCTGGCCGCTGTCGCTCTGATCCGGCCCGATCTGGTGGATGATCTGGTGCTGATGCATCCGCTCATCCCCTGGGCACCTGAGCCGCAACCGGGTCTGAAGGACACGCGCGTGCTGATCACGGCGGGTGAAAACGACCCGATCTGTCCGCCGCCCGCGACGGTAGCTCTGGAAAGCTATCTGCGTGAGCAGGGCGCGTCAGTCCGGACGGAGTGGCATCCGGGCGGGCACGAGATTCGGCAAAGCGAACTGACGGCGGTTCAAGGGTTTCTTAGCCCAGAACTGCTCCCGGGTTCATGATGCCCATTGGATCGAGTGCCTGCTTGATCGCGCGCATCGCGGCCAGTTTTGCTGGATCACCATAACGTTTCAGATCGTCGACCTTCAAGCGACCCACGCCGTGTTCGGCGCTAAAGGAACCGCCGCGCGCGTGCGTCAGATCGTGGACGATGCGCGTCACCTCTTGGCTGCGGTCTTTGTAAGCATAGCGCGGTTCACCCTTGGGCGGGAAGACATTGTAGTGCAGGTTGCCGTCGCCCAGATGGCCGAAAGCGTTGATCCGACAAGGGAAAAGCGCGGTGATCTGTGCCTTTGCCTCCTCCATGAAACCGGCGATCTCGGAGAGCGGGAGCGCGATGTCGTGGCTGGCGACGGCGCCGATGAGGCGGTTTGCTTCGGGCACGTTTTCCCGCACGGTCCAGAATTCGGCTTGTTGCGTCCCGCTTTGCGCGATCCGCCCGTCGGTGACGAGGCCCGGTTCGCTGGCGGCTTCGAAGATCGTGGCGAGTGCGGTTTCGGGGTCCATGTCAGGGCCGGTGCCAATCTCAACGAGCACGGACCAAGGCGGCGGTGCTTCGAAGGGTTGGCGGATGTCGGGTTTGACCTCCGACAGGAACGCGAACGCTTGTGCCGATATCAGTTCGAAGGCGCTGACGGCGTCGCCCACATGGTCCTTCAGCATCGACAGCAGCGTCAGCGCCGCGCTGGGGTCGCGGACGGCCAGGAAGGCCGTGGCGGTTTTGGCGGGTTTCGGGAAGAGCTTCAGCGAGGCGGCGGTAATGACCCCAAGCGTGCCTTCGGAGCCGATCAGCAAGTGGCGGAGGTCATAGCCGGTGTTGTCTTTCCGAAGCCGCTTCAGCCCGTGCAGGACGTCGCCCGACGGCAGAACCGCTTCGATCCCAAGGCAGAGCTCGCGCGCGGTGCCGTAGCGGAGCACGTTCAATCCGCCCGAGTTGACGGCCAGCGCGCCGCCGATGCGCGCGCTGTACTTGCTGGCGTAGCTGAGGGGAAAGAGCCGGTTTGCTTCTGCCGCGGCGTCCTGGATTTGGGCGAGCGTCGCGCCTGCCTCGGTAACAAGGGCGTTTTCCTCTGCGTGGATGCTTCGGATGGCTGTCATGCGCTCGAGCGACAGGATGAATGGCAGGGGACCGTCGGGCGCGATCTGTCCGCCGACCAGCCCCGTGCCGCCACCGTAGGGCAGGATGCCGACGCGATTGTCATTGGCGTGTCGGACGATGGCCGCCACTTGATCGGTGGAGGTGGGGCAGGCGACAAAACCCGCGCGCCCGTGGAACTTGCCGCGCGGCTCTTCAGTATAGGCGGGGCTGGTGTCGCGGGTGGTGATCCCGGCGTTTGCCAGGGTTTGTCGAAACTCGGTATCTGCGTCGTTCAGCATCGCCGTAGGTGTAGCGCCCTCGGAAAGCGGGTGAAAGGGGCGCTGCCCCTCTTGGCCGTTGGCCAATTCACCCCGGGATATTTCTCAACGGGCGAGAGACAAGTTGAGTTAAACTATCTCAATCGTCGTTGGTCAGGAAGCGCGGTTCCAGGATCATGACCGTCGGGCGGGACGGCAGGTCGCGCAGCGAGAGCTCCATATGGCTGGTGCCCGGGCGCTTGACGTCGAACTCTGGACCAAGGCCGGCCGTGAAGCGGTCGAGCGAGCTGTTCGACCACCAGTGCATCGGCAGGATGATCGAGCTTCTGAGCCGCGAGACGATGCGGATCATGGTTTCGATGTCGACCGTCATTCCGCCGTCGACGGCGGCCATGACCACGTCGAGCCGCCCTATGGCGGCATAGGTTTCCTCGGACGGTTCGTGGTGCAGGTGGCCGAGGTGGCCGATGCAGAGGCCGGCGACTTCGAAGATGAAGATCGAATTGTTGTCTTCGATCGCGACGCCGCCGCCAAAGCGGTCGCGGATGTCCGTCGTGGTGTTGCGGATCAGCATTTCGCCAAGGTCGATGTAATGATCCGCCGGTTCGCCGCCCATGCGCCAACCCGGAAGCGCGTGCTTGATGTCCGGGTGTGGGAACGCCGTCCAATGTGTTTCGTGCGCGTTGTTCATCGTGACCACATCCGGGACCATGCCGACCGCGCCGATAAATCCGTTGTAATCGGTGACGACGTTCAGCCCGCCGTGGGTCTGGATCAGGTACATCGAGTGGTCGATGTAGTTGATGCGGACGGTGTATTCGTCCGGCAGGGTATCGCGCCAGGCCGCTTTTTGCACATAGGCCGCGTTGGGCAGGTTCTGGGCGATCGCGAAGCAGTGGCTGGGCCGTCGGTCCTGCGCGCTTGCGGGCAGGGCAATGGTGGCAGTCAGAAGGATCAGGAGCAGTCTGAGCATGGTAAGCCCTCCTTTCACCCATGATAGCGCGGGTTTCGGGTTTGGCCAGTTGCGTTGCGCGTGGTCTCGGGCAAAGGTGTGCGGCAAAGCGGGAGGACAGGCATGACCTATGTGTTGGCGATCGATCAGGGGACGACTTCGAGCCGGGCCATTCTGTTCGATGGCGCGCTGAACATCGCGGGTGTCGCGCAAAAGGAATTCCCGCAGCATTTCCCGGCCAGCGGTTGGGTCGAGCACGATCCGGAAGACCTGTGGTCGACGGTTGTCGAGACCGTGGGTCAGGTGATGGACGAGGTGGGGGCGACGCCGGGCGACATCGCGGCCATCGGGATCACCAACCAGCGCGAGACGACCGTGGTCTGGGACAAGGCGACGGGCAAGGCGCTTCACAACGCCATCGTCTGGCAGGACCGGCGAACGGCGGATTTTTGTGCCTCGATGAAGGGCGATCATGAAGAGACTGTGACGGCCGTGACGGGGCTGTTGTTCGATCCGTATTTCTCGGCGACGAAACTGAAGTGGATACTGGACGAGGTGCCGGGGGCGCGGGAGCGGGCTGCGAGCGGTGAGGTGCTGTTCGGAACGGTCGACAGCTATCTGATCTGGCGGATGACCGGTGGTGCCGCGCACGTGACGGATGCGACGAACGCGGCGCGGACGATGCTCTATGACATTCACGACGGGCGCTGGTCGGAGGAGATCTGCGGTCTTCTGGACATACCGCTGGCGATGTTGCCCGAGGTGAAAGACTGCGCGGCGGTGTTCGGGGAGACGGGTGTGTTCGGCGGTTCGATTCCCATCCTTGGGGTTGCGGGCGACCAGCAGGCCGCGACGGTGGGCCAGGCGTGTTTTCAGCCGGGGATGCTGAAGTCGACCTATGGAACGGGGTGTTTTGCGCTGTTGAATACGGGCGATGCGCCGGTGCGCTCGACGAACCGGCTCTTGACCACGATTGGTTATCAGCTTGGTGGTAAACCGACCTATGCGCTGGAAGGGTCGATCTTCATCGCGGGCGCCGTGGTGCAGTGGTTGCGCGATGGGCTTCGGATCATCAAGGACGCGACCGAGACGCAAGGGCTGGCCGAGACGTCGGATGCCGGTCAGCCCGTGGTGATCGTGCCGGCCTTCACCGGGCTCGGCGCACCCTATTGGAACCCGGATTGCCGGGGAGCCGTATTTGGGCTATCGCGCAACTCGGGGCCCGCGGAGTTCGCACGCGCTGCCCTGGAGAGTGTGGGCTATCAGACGCGCGATCTGCTGGAGGCGATGCAGGCCGATGGTGCTGGCGGTGGCGATGCGGTGCTGCGCGTCGATGGTGGCATGACGGCCAGCGACTGGACGATGCAATTCCTGGCCGACATCCTGGGTGCGCCGGTGGATAGGCCCCGGGTTCTGGAGACGACGGCCCTGGGTGCCGCTTGGCTGGCGGGCATGCAGGCTGGCGTCTATCCGGATCAGGCGGGGTTTGCGGAAAGCTGGGCGCTGGAGCGGCGCTTTGAGCCTGCGATGAGTGACGTTGCGCGGGACGAGAAATACACGCGTTGGAAAGCCGCCGTGGCAGCGACAATGTCGGTTTAGCGGCGCGTTTTCACAATCGAGGGTGAGGGAAAGACGGCACCTGTTCGCGTCGCACCGTGGCGCGAAGTCCTTGCCATCCTTTGATCCTTGCCTGCAGGGGTTGTTTGACTCCCGGGGGCTGCTATCGGAAAGGCGTTCAATTTGAGGGTGACGCCCGTGGCACAATCGACCATCGAGACCCGTCCGATCGAGGGACAGAAACCCAGCACCTCGGGCCTGCGCAAGAAGGCGCAGGTCTTCATGGAAACGCCTTATCTGGAGAACTTCGTTCAGTCTATCTGGGCGGGGATCGGGGGCGCGGACGGCAAGACCTTTGTCGTTGGTGGCGACGGGCGATATTTCAACGATCGCGCCATTCAGGTGATCCTTCGGATGACGGCGGCCAGCGGTGCGAGGAAGGTGATTGTCGGACAGGACGGACCTCTGTCAACGCCGGCTGCGTCGAACGTGATCCGGGCGCGCGGCGCGGACGGCGGCATCATCCTGTCCGCCAGCCACAATCCAGGCGGGCCGGACGAGGATTTAGGCATCAAGTTCAACATGCCGAATGGTGGCCCGGCACCGGAGGACGTGACGAATCGTATATACCAGGCGACCCGAACCATTGGGTCCTACGACATTCTGGATGCGCCGGATGTGGACTTGAGCGCGTTGGGAGAGACCGCGCTGGCCGGACAGGTGATGGACCGGGTGCGCGCGCCACTTGGCAGTCTGCCAGGCCAGAGCTTTCCGGCAGGCACTGTCTTGGCGGCGGATGAGTTTGCCTATGACGACCCGGTGGACGGGTCCCGGTCCGAAGGGCAGGGTCTGCGCGTCATGTTCGACACCGGCGCGCGTGTTGTCTTCCGGCTATCGGGCACCGGAACGGTGGGCGCGACGATCCGGGTCTATCTAGAGGCTTACGAGGGCGATCCGTCAAAGGTGAACATGGACCCGGGCAAGGCATTGGCGAACGTCATTGAGACGGCTGAGGCGCTGTCGGACCTGAAAGCCATCACGGGGCGCTCCGGGCCGGATGTGACGACCTGAGCCGGCGGTCCGAATGGCCGGTTTGAGCCCATTGTGACTCTGGATGTGTCGTGGAACTCCTTGCAGTATCCGCGATATTGGCACCA
>JASJDQ010000057.1 GCA_030065075.1 Paracoccaceae bacterium
ATTGGGCGCTAACCACGACGCGCTGGTGCGTGCCTTCGCCGATCAATTCCGCTTCGTCACGGGCTTCTACCTGAAAGGTCAGCCGCCGCCCGTCGATGGCAGTCAATTCGGCCCTCGCCGTCACTTGCATGCCGATCGGCGTCGCTGCCACATGCGAGACATCCAGATGCGTTCCCAGCGACTGGCGGCCTTCGGGCAGTTGATCCTCGACCGCAGCAAGTGCTGCTTCCTCCATCAGGGTGATCATGACCGGGGTCGCCAAGACATGGCCGCGACCCGAGCCAACACGCGGTGCGGTGTCATTGGTCCCCACAACCATTTCGGCATGGCCCGTCAGCCCCGGGGTCAAATCGAGCATATCGCTGTCCTTTCAGGAACATCTGCTGCGTTGGGCGCCAGTCTACTCTGCGGCCTGCTCGGTGACGACGACTGATTTGGGCAGTTCGACGTGAAAAACGGTGCCATCCGGCCCCGTCGTGTCAAGCGTTAGGTTCCCGCCGTGCCCACGCACAAGTTCGGCTGCGATGGCCAGACCCAACCCAGCGCCACCCTTGCTGGCGGTGCCCTGAAACGGCGTGAACAGATGTTCCTGCGCCCGCGGCGGCAGACCCGGACCATCGTCCGAGACAGATATCGACCACGCGCGTTCGCTTTCGCTGGCGTCTATGCGAATTTTGCCATCCTTGCCTGTGGCGGCGATGGCCTGGCGGGCGTTCCGCACAAGGTTGGACAGCACGCGATAAAGCTGCTCGGGGTCGGCGCGCACCATCAGACCAGCGGGAACGGTCTGCGCAATGCAGATCGGCGTGCCTTCAGCGGCCAATTGTTCGCCATCCACCACATCCTGTGCAATCGCGGCAAGCGAGACCACGGAAAGCGCGGGCGGCGGCTCTTCGGCCTTGCCGAAGGCCAGTGTGCTTTCGCAGAGATTCACCGCGCGTCCGATCGAGTTCATCAGCTTCGGCGCCATCCGCGCCACGGTCGGGTCCTGGCTGCTTTCGATCCGGTCGGCGAAAAGCTGGGCCGAGGTCAGAATGTTTCGCAGGTCATGGCTGATCTTCGCGACGGCGCTGCCGAGGGACGCCAGACGCTCGCGCTGGCGCAGCATCGATGTCAGGTCGGTCTGCATCGACTTCAACGCTTGTTCCGCTTCGGCCAATTCCTTGACGCTTGCCTGTGGCGCGATGATCCGGCGGGCGTCTTCCGGGGCCGCGGCATAGCTTTTCATCGCGGACACGACCCCCTTTATCGGTTTCACCAGGAAAAATCGGACCGCGAAGAACAGAAGCGTCGCTGTAAAGACCGAGATGACCGCCGAGAGGATCAGGATGCGAATGCCATAATCGATCATGGCATTGCGCAATGGCTCGGATGGCATCGTCACTTCGATCAGCAGACCGGCATCCTGCGCTGGTGTCCCGATGACGCGGATCACCTCTGGCTCGGGGTTCAGAAGCCTTGACGAGGCGTCCATGATCAACGTCCCGGCAGACGGGTCCCGGATGTCGAAGGTCTCGCCCACCGGAAGCGGCATGTCCGAGGACAGCACAAGCTGGCGGACCTCGTCCCGACGCAAAACGACGTTATAGACGCCCGCGTTCTTCAGCAGCTCCTGTTCCAGCTCCGCCTCGATCATGTCATCGGCCAAAAGCGCGAGCGAGGCGATCTGCGCACGTTCCAACCGGTTGATCATATAGTCCTGCCGGAATCGCGCTATCGAGGGGACGAAGATGAACACCTCGGCCAGCATCACGAAAAGGATCGTGAGGATCAGGAAGCGGCCGGAGAGGGTGTTGGTGAACATGCGAATTTACGGAATGTAGCGTTGGACGAAGCCGACGACCTTCTTGACCGTCGGGTTTTCGAAGAGTTGCGGCGTGAAGTAAGCACCCGCCGCGCGTTTGTTGATCTCGCCCAGCGTCGGATAAGGCGCGACCATGGCGGTCACCGCGCTCATCTTCAACTTGTTGGCGATCGCCAGCGCCCATGTGCCGATCAGCTCGCCCGCATTTTCGCCGACGATGGTGACACCTATGGGCTTTTTGTCAAAGACCATGACCTTGATGAAGCCATCGGTCTTGCCCGTCGCTATGGCGCGGTCGTTGCCGGAATAGTCGAAGCGTACCGTGGTGATCGCGCCCTTACCGTGTTTCTTGATCGCTTCCGCCTCGGTCGGGCCGATCTGCGCTAGCTCGGGATCGGTATAGGTGACCCAAGGAATGTGATCGGTCCGTGCCTTCGACGGCAGACCGAACAGCATCGAGCGGATGATGACGCCCGCATGATACCCCGCGACATGGGTAAACTGCAGGCCCCCCGCGACATCGCCGATGGCATAGACGCGCTTGTTCGACGTCGATCTGAGTGACGCATTGACCTTGACGCCGGTGCGGTCGAAGCCGACGCCGCCCTTGTCCAGGTCCAGCTTGTCGACGTTCACCTTGCGACCGACAGCCATCAACAAGTGCGAGCCCTTGAACGTGCCGTTCGAAGTCTCGACGGTGATGACCTTGCCGCGCTTGCTGATCTTCTCGGCCAAGGCACCTTCGACGATCTCGACGCCTTCTGCGCGGAGCTTGTCCAGAACGAGCGCGGCGGCCTCCGGGTCGTCCTTGCCCAGCGCCTTCATGCCCTCGATCACTGTAACCTTTGACCCAAGCCGGATATGCGCCTGCGCCATTTCCAGCCCGATCGGGCCACCGCCAATGATCAGAAGGTGGTCGGGCCGCTCTCGCAGATCGAAGATGTTCTCGTTGGTGAAATGCTCGACGCCGTCCAGCCCCGGGATCGGCGGGACGAAGGGTGAAGACCCGGTGGCGATCACGATGCGGCGGGCTTCGATGACGGTATCGCCCGCCTGCACTTCCTTCTCGCTGATGAACCGGCCGTATTCGCGGATCACGTGTACGCCCAGACCCTCGAACCGTTCCTGGCTGTCGTGCGGTTCGATCGTGGCGATGGCTTTCTGCACGTGGTCCTTGGCGGCGGCGTAGTCGATCTTTGGTTTGGCGGGGGTGACGCCGTAAGGTGCGCCCGTCGTCATCGCATGGGCCTGCTTAGCTGCCGACAGAAGCGCTTTTGATGGGACACAGCCGAAGTTCAGGCAATCGCCGCCCATCTTGTGGCCTTCCAGCAGAACGACCTTTGCGCCCATCTGGACCGCGCCCGCCGCAACCGACAGCCCGCCCGAGCCAGCGCCGATCACCAGTACATCCGTCTTAATCCGTTCCATCAATCAAAGACCTTCTTTGCCGCGAACGGCCTTCAAAACAATCGGCAGGGCTGCCAGCGCACAAAGCCCAAGGATGGGCAGCAGAATATGTGGCTCGAAGATTATCCCAAGGTTGGGCGTTTCGCCACGGGCGAAAACCTCGCCCAGTCCGGCACCGACAGAGGTATAGACGACCGCCCCCGGAATGATGCCGATGAAGGTCGAGATCACGAAACGATGCAGCGGCACCTCCAGAAAGCTCGGCAGCAGGTTCGCGATGAAGAAAGGTACGGCAGGCACCAGGCGGATCAGGAAGAGCATCGACCACTGGTTTTCGTCGATCCCGTCCTTGATCTTCTTGATGGTGCCATCCGAGGTTTCCAGCTTTTTCCCTAAGCTTTCGCCAAAGCCCATGCGGGCCGCCAGAAAGATCGCGGTGGCGCCGATGGTTGCAGCGGTGATGTTGAAAAGCGCGCCCGGGAAGGTGGCAAAGAGGAAGCCGCCGGTCAGGGTGGCGATCGAGGCCCCGGGCAGCGAGAAGGCAACAATGACGATGTAGGCCGCAATGAACGCCAGCACCGTCATCAGGTAGTTGGCGTCGCGGAAGGCAATCAATGCCTCGCGGTTATCGGCCAGCGCCTGGAAGCTCAGGTAGTCCTTCAGGGTAAAGGCGCCTATGGCGGCCACGGCCAGGATCACCAAGAGCGGCAATCGTTTGGCAAATGCACCTTTTTCGGGGCGGGGGTCATCGGTCATATCGGTCATTTCAATCACTTCCGGGCGGTTGGGTCCATCGTTCTGAAGCAACAGATGGCCGCAAACCGTGTCATTTGGCAGGCGCATCACGGGCGAGTGAAGGCCGGTGATCGAAGGCGGGGCTTTTTGTCACCAATCGGCGGGTTCTGAAACAAATCGCCGCGCTTTGGCGCACGAATGTTGCAATCCGAGCCTTTGAAGCCGTTGACTTGGGTCACCGATCCGCCTAGAGACCGGGCTTCGGAATACTACAGCGCCCGAATCCGGGACTGCCAAACGGAGAGATGCGATGTCGAAACGCACATTCCAGCCATCGAACCTTGTCCGCAAGCGGCGGCATGGTTTCCGCGCGCGAATGGCCACGAAAGCGGGCCGCAAGATTCTGAACGCCCGCCGTGTGCGTGGCCGGAAAAAGCTGAGCGCGTAAAGCGACGCTTTTTCAGAGCTTTAGGAAGCCGCCGCGGGAGACCGTCGGCGGTTTTGCCATTTGGGGCAAGCGATGCAGCTACCGGGTTTGACCATTCTGACCGACCGCGCCGATTTCTTGCGCGCGTCCAGGGCCAAGCGCGTCTCGACCCCGGCTTTCACCTTGCAGTACCGACCGCGCGAGAACGGCACGGACGCGATCCGCGTGGGCTTCACCTGTTCGAAAAAGGTCGGCAATGCCGTCGCGCGAAACCGCGCCAAGCGGCGATTGCGCGAAATTGCCCGCCTTGTTCTGCCGACGCACGGGAAACCAGGGTTCGATTATGT
The DNA here is from genome assembly GCA_030065075.1 of Paracoccaceae bacterium. Classification (GTDB taxonomy): domain Bacteria; phylum Pseudomonadota; class Alphaproteobacteria; order Rhodobacterales; family Rhodobacteraceae; genus JAJDOD01. The sequence continues at coordinate 4,721 of JASJDQ010000057.1, forward strand.
CCTGATCGGGCGGCGCGACGCGACCGCTGGGCGCGACTTCGGCGATCTGCAAACCGATCTGGTGGACGCCCTGGCGAAGGTCCACGAATGAGCCCGCTGGCCCATATCGTCGCCCTGCCCGTCCGGGCCTATCGCCTGTTTCTAAGCCCTTGGGTCGGCATGAACTGCCGCTATGATCCGACGTGTTCGGCCTATGCGCTGGAAGCCCTGGAAAAGCACGGTGCTATCCGCGGCACATGGTTGGCGGCCCGCCGCATCTCGCGCTGTCACCCCTGGGGCGGTTCGGGCGTGGACGACGTGCCCGACCCGTAGCCTTCCTGTTCCAGCCATAGCGCGTGGAGCGCCGCGGCCTGGTCGGAAAAGCTGTCCTCCAGCATGTCGCAGGCCCAAATGCGTTCGGTCCGGAAATGCCGAAACGCGCCCCGCAACTCGCACCAGGCGGCGATGAGGACGCATTCGACGTGATAAATCATGCCCACCGGCCGAATGACGCGCTTTGTCTCGACACCCGCCTCGTCGCGATAGGTCAGCCGCAGCTTGCGCGCTGAGCGGATCGCCTCGCGGATATCCGCCTTGGACACGCAGCCCATTTCGGGGTCATCGAACGGCGCGCCCCAAGGGGCCACCTGTAGCCAGCTTTCTTCGTCATGGAGCGCGTCGATCTTGGCGGTGATGCGAGCAGCCGCCTTCTGAAGCGCGCTGTCACCTGTGCGGGCCAGCATCATCAGCCCGACCCTGAGCGCCTCCACTTCATCCTGATCGAAGTTCAAGGGCGGCAGATCGTAGCCACGCCGCATCACATAGCCGATGCCCGCCGCCCCTTCGATGGGGATGCGCATGGCCTGAAGCGCGCTGATGTCGCGATAAACGGTCCTGGTCGAAACCTCGAGTTGCCTGGACAGATCATCAGCAAGCACGGGGCCATCGGCGGCACGAAGCAATTGAATGATCTCGAACATCCTCGGAATGCGCTGCATGAGGGGGTCCCGTTTCGATTGGCTGCTGACACCTTAGCATGGTCTCCTGACAACTGGATGTCAGGAGCGTTCAGCGATCATGCCCCTCCAAGAAGGAGGATCGCACATGGCCTATTACGACCACATCGTTCTGCTGACCTATGAACTGGGCCGCTGGAAGCGCCCCGGCCGCCGGGACCGCCGCTTTTTCCGGCGCTAGACGACTTCCCCCTGCGGCATGAAAGCCTATGTTGAGCGCTCAGGCTGGCTGCAGGAGGAACCCCATGCCCGACACTTATGTGCCCCCGGACGTCTGGACTTGGGACGCCGAGAGCGGCGGCCAGTTTGCCAAGATCAACCGACCGATTGCCGGGCCGACGCATGACAAGGTTTTGCCTGTCGGCGATCATCCGTTCCAGCTTTACTCGCTGGCGACGCCTAACGGCGTTAAAGTCACTGTCCTTTTTGAAGAGCTTCTGGCCGCAGGTGTGATCGAGGCCGAGTACGATGCCTGGCTGATCCGCATCAACGATGGCGACCAGTTCGGCTCGGGCTTCGTAGAGGTGAATCCGAATTCGAAAATCCCGGCCTTGATGGATCGTTCCGGAGACACCCCGGTTCGCGTGTTTGAATCGGGCGCGATCCTGCTGCATCTGGCCGAGAAGTTCGGGATGTTCCTTGGGCCCAACGACAAGCGCGCCGAGATGCTATCGTGGCTGTTCTGGCAGATGGGCAGTGCGCCGTATCTGGGTGGCGGCTTCGGTCATTTCTATGCCTATGCGCCGGAGAAGTGGGAATACCCGATCAACCGTTTCGCGATGGAAGCCAAGCGTCAGATGGATGTGCTGGACCGCCACCTTGCGACGACACGTTTCATGGTCGGCGACGACTACACGATCGCGGATATCGCGATTTGGGCCTGGTACGGACAGCTTGCTCTGGGTCGGCTTTATAATGCTGCGACGTTTCTGGACGTGGCGAGCTATGCCAACGTCCTACGCTGGGCCGAAGAGATTGACGCTCGTCCAGCGGTTCAGCGGGGACGCATGGTCAACCGCACCTTCGGCGAGTTGGAAATGCAGCTACATGAACGTCACGACGCGTCAGATTTCGAGACCAAGACGCAGGACAAGATCGGCGACGCGTAGCCGTTGGCATCACATCTGGGCTATCCTGTCGCCCGCGTCACAGGCCGATACGATCTTATCGATGCGTTTTCGACGTGTGCCATCAGTTTTCGCGAGTTTCACCCAGCGCAGTAGGTTGCGACGATAGGCCTCCGGGGATTTCTCAAAGAACCGGAAAGCGTTCCGCCTCGCTTCAAATGCCTCGCTCAGATCATCCGGTGTGATCAACGCATCCACATCGTCCATGAACGTCCAAAGACCGCTGGCCTTGCCCGCTTCGATGGATGCAAGCCCCGGCGCTTGCATCCGCCCTTCTTCGATAAGCCGCGCCGCCCGGTCCTTATAGCTTTTGGCCCAATGCTGGACCTTGCGGGGCGAGATAAGTTGCATCGTGCGACTGTCGTCCAGCTTGCGCCGGATGCCATCGATCCATCCGAAGGCCACGAGCGCGTCCAGCACCTGATCGCGCGACAGGTATCGTTTTGGGTCCGATTTCTTCCAAGTCACCAGCCAGACGGAGGCGTCCTGGCCGTGGTGCGCCGCCAGCCAGTCCCACAATGCGGCGTCCGAAGTAACCTCGACCTGTTGGTAGTCGTCGGTCTGGATCAAGGCTTTTCGAACCAGATGATGACCTCGCCAATATCGACACCGAAGCGCTTCACATAGGCCTTGTTCAACAGCCGGTCGTCCGACATCAGCCACATCCAGTCGTCGAAGTTGACGCGCAGACGCTCGACCGAGCCGTCCGCGCTGGGAATGGGCAAGTCGATCGTGTAGCGCCAGTTGAAGGTGTCGCCACGCTCTTCGCCAGTGGCGGTTCCAATAACGCCGGGGGCCGTTCCTTTCCAAGTCTCTTGCCCGGTCTTTTCGAGCGACCAGACACGGCGTTCGGTCGCCCCGTCTTCGTAAACGAAGTCTTCGGTCAGGGTCAGAACACGCCCGTCCCAGCGCCCATCGATCACGACATCGAACCGGCGACGGACGGTGCCGAAGATGTCCTGAAACTGGCCCTTCGCAACGGTTCGGCCCTGAAAGAACTCTTCGAGGTTCAGGTCTTGATTGCCGAGTTGCGGATCGTCCAACGACGGTTTGCCGGTGCAGGCCGCCAGAAGGATGACGAACGGAAGAAGGAGAAGCTTTTTCATGCAGGTTCTACGAGTACCGCACCGGATCGGATGTTGTTTGACGCTCGGAAATTGACTAGGCCCTAATCGATGTTGGACGAAAGCGACGATATTCACCCGCTGTTTCAGGGCGCGCCCGCGACGACCGAGTTCAAGAAGCTTCGGAAGCGGATCATCCGGAATGTGCGCGAGGCGATCGACCACTACGGCATGATCGAACGCGATGCGCGTTGGCTTGTGTGCCTGTCGGGCGGCAAGGACAGCTACACCCTCCTAGCGGCACTCTACGAGTTGAAATGGCGCGGGCTGTTGCCCGTCGATCTGTTGGCCTGCAATCTGGATCAGGGGCAGCCGGGCTTTCCGGCGACCGTGCTGCCAGCGTTTCTTGAAAAGATGGGTGTGCCGCATCGGATCGAGTATCAGCACACCTATTCCATCGTGACCGACAAGGTGCCCGAAGGCCGGACGTACTGCGCGCTATGTTCGCGGCTGAGGCGCGGGCATCTGTACCGGGTTGCGCGTGAAGAAGGCTGTTCGGCGGTGGTCCTTGGCCATCATCGGGATGATATTCTGGAGACCTTCTTCATGAACCTGTTCCATGGAGGGCGACTGGCGACGATGCCGCCCAAATTGCTGAACGAGGAAGGCGATCTGTTTGTCTATCGACCTTTGGCGCATGTGGCGGAGGACGATTGCGCACGCTTTGCCAAGGCGATGGACTATCCCATCATTCCTTGTGACCTCTGCGGCAGCCAGGATGGTCTGCAACGGCAACAGGTAAAGGCCATTCTGGATGGCTGGGAGAAGAACGCGCCCGGCCGGCGGCAGGTGATGTTCCGGGCGCTGATGAATGCGCGCCCGTCTCATCTGCTGGACCCAAAGCTCTTCGACTTTGCGGGGCTTGAGCGCGAAGAGCGCTGACAATCCTTTAATAATGTCCGAAAACAGCCTATTTCAGGCCGATGACCGGCTTTCTGCGGGGCGAAAATCGCCTTGACCTTTGGGCCGTCCGGGGTTTGAACCACCGGCGCAATCGAAGACAAGCGGGGCGCGTGCTCGATGGACGATCAGAATAAGAATCTTATCCTGGCCATGGTGCTGAGTTCGCTGGTGCTGGTGATCTGGATGGTGCTTTTCGCCCCGCCGCCGCCGGATCCGAATGCCGTTGTCGAAACCACCGAAACGACACAGGTCGAAGGCGTGCCGGCGCCTGCGGGCGAAGAGGCTGAAGGCAGCCCCGAAAGCACTGTGGCGGCCGTGCCGGAGGCCGAGCGGGTTCAGATCAGCACGCCCAGCCTGTCAGGCAGTGTGTCGCTCTCCGGCGGCCGGATCGATGACCTGTCGCTGGTGGATTACGATGTTTCGCTGGAACCTGGCTCCGAAGACGTGACGATACTGTCGCCCGTCGGCAGTGAGCGGCCTTACTACGCCGTCTTCGGCTGGGTGCCGGGCGGCGCGTTGCAGGACGATCAGGTGCCTGCGACCGACACCGTCTGGTCGCTTGAAAGCGGCAGCACGCTGACGCCGGATGCGCCTATCGTGCTCCGCTGGGATAGCCCGGCGGGCCTTACCTTCCGCCGGACGGTCGAAGTGGATGACCGTTTCATGTTCACCGTCACGCAGTCGGTCGAGAACACGGGCGCCGAGGCTCAGCGGCTGGCGCCCTATGGTTTGGTGGCGCGGCAAGGTGAACCGCAAGACCTTTCGGGCTTCTTCATCATCCACGAAGGCGCGATACGCCGCACCGATGGCGAATTGCAGGAAATCGACTATTCCGACATGCCGGACCAGCCGCGGGACGAACGTTGGGGCGAAAGCGCCGATGTCGTGAACGCCGAAACCAGCGGCTGGGTGGGGTTCACCGATCACTACTGGATGACCACGCTGATCCCCGAACAGGGTCAGCCCTTCACCAGCGTTGTTCAGTATCTGGCACGCGAGGATGTCTATCGCACCGCCGCCCGCATGCCGACGCTGGAAGTCGCACCGGGCGAGACCCAGGAGGTCACCACGCAGGTCTTCGCGGGCGCGAAGGAATGGGAGGCCATCCGCGACTATGAGGCCGGGCGCCGGATCGAAGGGTTCATGCCGTCGCTGTCGTACTTCATGGGGTTCGGCGGCGAAGAGGTGATCGAAGGGTTCGTCGACTCTATCGACTGGGGCTGGTTCTATTTCCTGACGAAGCCGATCTTTTTCGCGCTGCATGAATTCAACGTGGCCATCGGCAACATGGGCTGGGCGATCATCGCGCTGACCCTCTTCATCAAGGCGCTTTTGTTCCCGCTTGCGCGGAAGTCCTATGTCTCGATGGCGCGCATGAAAGAGCTGCAACCCGAGATGGAGAAGCTGAAGGAACGCGCGGGCGACGATCGTCAGAAGCTGCAACAAGAGATGATGGCGCTTTACAAGAAGGAAAAGGTGAACCCGGCTGCGGGCTGTTTGCCGATCCTTTTGCAGATTCCCATCTTCTTTTCGCTCTACAAGGTGATCTTCGTCACCATCGAATTGCGGCACGCACCCTGGTTTGGCCCGTTTCAGGATCTGAGCGCGCCGGATCCGACCTCGATCTTCAATTTCTATGGTTGGCTGCCGTGGGACGCGCCTGCGCCCGAAAGCATCATGGCTCTGATCTTTATCGGTATCCTGCCGCTTTTGCTGGGTATTTCGATGTGGTTTCAGCAGAAGCTGAACCCGGCGCCAACGGACGAAACGCAGCGCATGATCTTTGCTTGGATGCCCTGGGTCTTCATGTTCATGCTGGGCGGTTTTGCCAGCGGTCTGGTCGTCTACTGGATCGCCAACAACGTCATCACCTTTGGGCAGCAATACTTCATCATGTGGCGGCATGGGTACAAACCCGACCTTCTGGGCAATATTCGCGGTGCCACGCAACCGGCGCCGGTGTCGGCGAACAAGGACACGGCACCCGAGAATCCCGGGACCGAGACCGAGGTGGACGCCACAAGCGAAGCGGCTGAGCCGCCTGCTCCCCCGAAACCCAAAGGTCCAACGCCCAAACGCAAGAAGAAACGGCGCAAATGACCGCGACGCTCGCGCAAATCTGGCGGCACCCCGTCAAGGCCATCGGGCGCGAGGCGTTGGATCAGGTCACATTGACCCCCGGCGCTTGGCTGCCGGGCGACCGCCTTTGGGGCGTGGCGCATGAGCGTTCGAAGCTGGACGGCGATGGTTGGGCCAAGAAGGCCAACTTCCTTCGCGGCGTGACGGACCCGGCGCTGATGGCCGCGACCTGCGTCATGGACGACGACACCGGCTTTATCACCATGTCGCATCCCAAGGCAGGCGATGTCCGGTTTCACCCCGAAAGCGACCCTCAACCATTCCTGGATTGGGTTGGCGGCATATGGTCGGCGGAGCTGCCCGCGCCCACGGGCCTTTACCGTGCGTCGGATGCGCATCTGACCGATGTGCCGGATGCTTGGATATCCATCGCCGCGCTGTCGTCAAACAGGGCGCTTGGCCAACGCATGGGGCAGACGCTGTCACCCGACCGCTGGCGCGCGAACCTTTGGCTGGAGGGCACGGCGCCCTGGGCCGAGAAGGAATGGGTCGGAGAGACCCTGCGCATCGGCGAAACCATCCTGAAGGTCGCTTGCGAGATCACGCGCTGCAAGGCCACCATGGCCAACCCCGAAACCGGTCGGCGCGATGCCGACACGCTTGGGGCTCTCGATGCCTTGGGGCATCAGGAGTTCGGGCTCTACGCCGAAGTGATCGAAGGCGGCACGATCCGCGTGGGCGACCCGGTCGAGACCCCGTGACCCTGCCCTTTCCCATTGCCGCGCCCGAACCGTCGGCCATCGAAGCCGGACGCATCCTCTTCGCCCGGGGCGCGGAGTTCCTGAAGGGCGTTGTCGCGATGGATGGCATGCCGCCTGACGACCGGTTGGAGGTCTGCTTTGCCGGGCGTTCCAACGTGGGCAAATCGACGCTGATCAACGCGCTCACGGGCCGCAAGGCACTGGCCCGCACGTCGGGTACACCGGGGCGCACACAAGAGATCAACTTCTTCACGCTCGCCGACATGCACTACCTGGTGGACCTACCCGGCTACGGGTTCGCCAAGGCGCCCGTCAAGACAGTTGAGAAATGGCAGCGCCTGCTGAAAGCCTATTTGGCAGGCCGCGCCACACTTCGCCGGGCCTTTGTCTTGATTGACGCGCGTCACGGCATCAAGCCTGTCGATGCCGACATTCTGAAACTGCTCGACAGCTCGGCTGTCACGTTCCAGGTCGTTCTGACGAAGGCCGACAAGGTCAAGGCCAAGGAACGCGACGCGGTGCTGGCGCAAGTCCGCGCGACCTTGCAGAAACACCCGGCCGCCTTTCCGGAAATCGTCGTCACATCGTCCGAAAAGGGAGACGGGATCGACACGCTTCGCGCGATCATTGCAACGCTCGCTTGAGCCGGCTTGTCCGAAGCGCTAGGGAAAGCGCTCAGAGGGACAGGCAAATGACCAAAGACGTGAACCCCGACTGGATCGCCGCCGCGCGGACCCTGAACGAAGCACTGCCGAACCTGCAGCGCTACGACGGCGCGACCGTCGTCGTGAAATTCGGCGGCAACGCCATGGGCGACGATGATGCCATGGCCAGCTTTGCACGCGACATCGTGCTGTTGCGCCAGATCGGTGTGAACCCCGTTGTCGTGCATGGCGGTGGTCCGATGATCAACGACATGCTGAAGCGGCTTGGGATCGAAAGCACCTTCGTCCACGGCAAGCGCGTGACCGATCAGGCAACCGTGGAAGTTGTCGAGATGGTGCTTTCCGGGCTGGTCAACAAGCGTATCGTTCAGGCGATTAATGCCGCTGGCGGTCGGGGTGCCGGGCTGTCGGGCAAGGATGCCAACTTGATGAAATGCGACGTGGCGGACGCCGAGCTGGGCTTTGTCGGCATACCGCGAAAGGTCAATCCGGGTATCCTGAAAACCTTGATGGCGGCCGAGATCATTCCAATGATCGCGCCTCTCGGATTTGCTACGAACGGGCAGACGCTCAATGTGAACGGCGATACGGCAGCGGGCGCGATCGCCGCGGGATTGGGCGCCGACCGGCTGTTGCTCTTGACCGATGTCGAAGGCGTCAAGAACGAAAACGGCGCATTGATGGGCGAGCTCACGCCGCAAGAAATCACGAAGATGACCCGGGACGGGATCATCGCGGGCGGCATGATCCCCAAGACGGAAACGGCACTGACCGCCATCGAGGGCGGCGTACGCGCCGTTGTGATCCTGGATGGCCGTGCGCCCAATGCCTGCCTTTTGGAGCTGTTCACCGATCAGGGTGCGGGCACGCTTATTCGACCGCCGCGATGACGCTTGCCGCAGTTGCCGAACTCGCGCGGGCGCATAGGTTGGACGTCTTCGGAGTGTGCCATACCGAAGCCGAGGACAAGCTTGGAACTGGCACGTTGGTCCTTTTGGGTCCAGCCGAACCCGGGTTCTGGCAGCACGTTTCGGCAACAGACGAATTTCAGGATGGCGGCGCGAACGCGCTTGACCGGTGGTCGACGCGTGTCGTCGGCACGATCGCCCAAGATGTGGGTGGTCAGGCGCTCTTCCCTTTCGGCGAACCGTCCCGGCCTTTCATCGGTTGGGCCTTGCGCAGCAAACGCGCATGGCTTTCACCAGTGGGCTTGCTTGTCCATGATCGTGCCGGGCTACTGGTGTCCTATCGCGGTGCAGTGCTGCTTGATGCGGTGCTTGAGTTGCCGGAGGCACGAGAATCCCCCTGCAACAGCTGTTCGAACCAACCCTGCCGCACCGTCTGCCCCGTCGGAGCGCTTGGAACGGCGGGGTACGATCTTGCGGCCTGCCACGGGTACCTCGACACGGACGCCGGACAGGTCTGTCTGTCTGGCGGTTGCCGGGTTCGTCACATCTGTCCAGTCAGCCAGACTTATCCCAGATCGCCCCAACAATCTGCATTTCACATGGCCGCCTTTCACGGCTGATGGCATCAGGGGCACACACCGCTTGCTCTTGGGTCGGGATCAAGGTCTCATGCAGTCATGTCACGTACCCTGATCCTGATGCGGCACGCGAAATCGGCGTGGGATGACGCGTCGCTCGACGATTTTGACCGGCCTTTGAACGATCGCGGCCGCAGATCCGCGCCCGCCATTGCGGACTGGTTGGTTCAACTTGGGCACTTGCCGGACGTGGTGCTGGTTTCCGGCGCGCGCCGCACGGTCGAAACATGGCAGCGGATGGCGAAGAAAATGCCCGAAACGGCGACCATGGAAAGCGCGCCAGCCCTGTACCTGGCCAGTCCCGACACGATCCTGAATGTGCTCAAATCGCAAGCCGCGCAGTCCATCATGATGATCGGGCACAACCCCGGGATCGCGGAATTTGCGGCTCGGATCGTGTCGAAGCCACCGGATCATCCGAAGTTCGAAAGCTATCCCACCGCAGCAGCAACAATTATCAACTTTGATATCGCGGCTTGGAGCGATGTGACTTGGGCATCCGGCACCGTTCAGGGCTTTGTCGTGCCGCGCGAATTGATCGACTGACCCGTCCCTCCATCGACCCGGAAATATCCTAGGGGGGGTTCCGGGAGGACAAAGTCCCCCCGGTTGGTCGGCGCGCGAAGGCGCGACGAAACCTTGATCAGTGACCCAGAATCTGGCTCAAGAACAGCTTGGTCCGGTCGGATTGCGGGTTGTTGAAGAACTCTTCCGGTTCGTTCTGTTCCACGATCTGACCCTCGTCCATGAAGATCACGCGGTTCGCGACCTGGCGGGCAAAGCCCATCTCGTGCGTCACGCACAGCATCGTCATGCCCTCTTCCGCAAGCTCGATCATCGTGTCCAGCACTTCCTTGATCATCTCGGGGTCTAGGGCCGAGGTAGGTTCGTCAAAGAGCATGATCCGCGGCCGCATGCACAGCGACCGGGCGATTGCCACGCGCTGCTGCTGACCGCCCGAAAGCTGACCGGGATACTTGTCGGCCTGCTCGGGGATCTTCACCTTCGCCAGGAAATGCATTGCCGTCTCTTCGGCTTCCTTCTTGGGGATCTTCCGCACCCAGATCGGCGCCAACGTGCAGTTCTCCAGAATGGTCAGATGCGGGAACAGGTTGAAGTGCTGGAAGCACATGCCCACTTCCGAACGGATCGTGTCGATGTTCTTCAGGTCCGACGACAGAAGCGTGCCGTCCACCACGATCTCGCCCTGTTGGTGTTCCTCCAGTGCGTTGATGCAGCGGATCAGCGTCGACTTGCCCGACCCGGACGGGCCGCAGATCACGATGCGTTCGCCCCGATAAACCGTCAGGTTGATATCGCGAAGTACGTGGAATGTGCCGTACCACTTGTTCATGTTGTCGATGGTGATCGCGACCTCGTCGCTGACCTGCATTTGTGCGGCTTCAGCCATTGTTGAAACCTCCCCTGATTAGCGGTGGTCGGTCGCGAGGCGACGTTCCAGCCATTGTGAGTATTGCGAGATGCCGTAGCAGACGACGAAGAACAGAAGTGCTGCGAAGCCCAGAAGCTCCCAATAGACGCCGTTCCATTCGGTCGAGGCCAGGATCGGGCCCCGGATCATGCCGACGAGGTCAAACATCGAGATGACCGACACGAGCGTAGTGTCCTTGAAGAGGCCCACGGCGACGTTGACGATACCGGGGATCGAGATCTTCAAGGCCTGCGGCAGGATGATCAGCTGCATGGCCTGTGGATAATCCAGCCCAAGGCTGTCGGCGGCTTCATACTGCCCCTTCGGCAGGGCGGCCAGACCGCCCCGGATCACCTCGGCGATATAGGCGGCCGAGAACATGGTGATCATGATCACCACGCGCAGGAACAAGTCCACGGTGCTTTCCGGCGGGAAGAAATACGCCAGCATCACCGAGGCCACGAAGAGAAGCGTGATCAAGGGCACGCCCCGGATGAACTCGATGAAGATGACGCAGATCCACTTGATCAGCGGCATGCTGGATTGGCGCCCCAGCGCCAAAACGATCCCAAGCGGCAGCGAGAGCGACACGCAGGTCACGCCCAGCATCATGTTCAGCATGAAGCCACCCAGATCGCGGCTGGGCACGGCTGGCAGCAGCGCGTTCGCGTTCGCCGTTTCGGGTATCAAGGCACCGCCGGCGATCCAGACGAACAGCGCAAGCACGGCGCCGCCGATAAAGCCCAATGCGAAATTCTGTTTGCCAAAGCGGTCGAAGAAGAAGTAACCGGCGACAAAGCCAAGGAGCGCGATGATCGGCGTCATGATCGTACCGCCCCAGATCAGCCAATAGGCGATGAAGGGGTAAGCGGCCGTGAACAGCAGAAGCTTGCGCGGTAAATCGAAGAACAGCACCGGCGCTGCCGCCAAGAACAGCAGCAGGAACGCCAGATTGGGTCGCCAGTACTCGTCCGTCGGGTACTTGAAGCCGTAAAGCAACTGGTTCCAACGTTCGGTCAGGACCGAGAAACAGGCCCCAACATTGCCCTGCAGGATTTCACGGCATTCAGCGAGGCTGGACGTCGTCCAGACACCGTTCACCATCCAGGGCACGGTTGCGGACAAAACCACGTAGATGGCCCAGATCGCGACCAAGGTAAGGATCGAATTTCCGACAGAGGAAAAGAGGTTTTCCCGCAGCCATTTGACCAGCCCGGTCTGGGACGCGGGCGGTGGCGATGGCGGGATTTCGGATGTCCGCACGAAGGCGACGGATGTGTCTGTCGGCATATCAGCGTTCCTTCAGCTTGACGGAGTTGTTGTATACGTTCATGCCCGCCGAGATCAGAAGCGAGATCGTCAGGTAGAACAGCATCAGCAAGAGCACGCATTCGATCGCGCGGCCCGTCTGGTTCAGCGTGATGCCGCCCAGCGTCGCGGTGATATCGGCATAGCCAACAGCGATAGCCAGCGAGGAGTTCTTGGTGATGTTGAGATACTGCGAGATGAGCGGCGGGATGATGACCCGAAGCGCCTGCGGCAACACGACAAGGTTCATGATCCGGCCGGGACGCAGACCCAGCGCGCCGGCGGCTTCGGTCTGGCCCTTGCTAATCGCCTGAATACCCGCGCGCACGTTTTCCGCGATGAAGGCACCGGTATAGATCGAGAGCGCGAACCAGAGCGCGATCAGCGGACCGCCGATCTTGATGCCGCCCGAGAAGTTGAAGCCCCTCAGTTCGGGCACGTTCCACGTCAGGCCCATTACCGCCAGAAGGATGGCAACTGGCACGAACCAGACACCGAGCGTCAGGTACCAGGTTGTGGGGCGCTCGCCCGTTTGCTCCTGAATGCGGGTGGCACGGGCGGCGATGGCGCGCGCGCCGAAGAAGGAGGCCACCAGGACGCCCAACACCAGAAGCCAGCTTATGCCGATGCCGCCGATCGGATTGGTGAACGTCGGCCCGGGGATATAGACACCCCGGTTGGTGAAGGCGAAAAGATCGAACAACATCGAATGCGTCGCGTCGTCCCCACGATAGGCGCGTGGACTTGGCAAGACGGCGGTCATGATGGTGAAGATGATGATGATCCAGATAAGGACGGGGATGTTCCGGAAGATCTCGACATAGACGGCCATCAGTTTGGCGACCAGCCAGTTGTTTGAAAGCCTGAGAACACCGGCGATCACACCAAAGACGGTGGCGGTGATGCAGGCCAGGAAAGCGACCAGAAGCGTGTTCAGAATTCCAACGACCGCAGCGCGCCCGTGCGTCGACTGGCTGTCATATTCGATCAGGCGCTGGTTGATGTCATAGCCGGCCGGTTCGCCGAAAAAGTCATACGAGATGTTCAGACCGGCGGCGCGCAGGTTCTGGATCAGGTTGTTGCCCAGATACCAGATGGCCAGTGCCAGAAGGATGGCCGCAATAGCCTGGAATGTCAGTGAACGATAGCGTGTATCGTTGAACAGCATCGACAGTCGGAAAGACTGACGTGGTGGGTCCGTAAGTGACGCCATTTGGAAGTTCCCCGTTGCTCCCCGAGGCGTGCCTTCCGACGGTGTTTTTCACCGCTCGCCCGGCCCCCGGTGTTATGATGTGAAAAGGGCGCGGTGTGACCGCGCCCTCTCCAAGTCGTCCTTACCGGAACGGCGGCGAGTAGATCAGGCCACCATCGCGGTAGGAGGCGTTAAGACCGCGCGCCAGACCGATCGGTGTGTTCTCTCCGATGTTCTTTTCGAAGATTTCGCCGTAGTTGCCGACAGCCATGATGGCATTCTTGGCCCAGTCAGCTTCCAGACCCAGCATTTCGCCCAGCGTGCCTTCGGTGCCCAGAAGACGGTTCACTTCCGGGTTGTCACCAGCAGACGCCGACATTTCAGCGACGTTGGCCGAAGTGACGCCAAGCTCTTCAGCAGTGATCAGCGCGTTGAGCGTCCAGCGAACGATGTCGCCCCATTCGTTGTCGCCGTGGCGAACGAGCGGGCCGAGCGGCTCTTTCGAAACGATTTCCGGCAGAACAACGTGGTCGCCGGGTGCTTCGAAGGTTGCACGCGTTGCGGCCAGGCCGGATGCGTCCGTGGTGTAAACGTCGCAAGCGCCAGCAAGGTACTGCTGCTGTGCTTCAGCGTTGGTTTCGATCGGAACCGGCTCGTAGCTGATGTTGTTCGAGCGGAAGAAATCCGCCAGG
>JASJDQ010000058.1 GCA_030065075.1 Paracoccaceae bacterium
GCCGTGAAGGCCATCGAGAGCCTCTTCACCGAGAAGCTGGGTCTATCGCCCTGGATGATCCTCATCCTTATGCAACTCAGTTTTATCCTGATGGGAACATTCCTCGACGACACCGCGATGCTGGTTATCGTCGCCCCACTTTATGTGCCGCTCGTCGGCGCGCTCGGCTTCGACCTGATCTGGTATGGTGTACTTTACACGATCACCACGCAGATCGCCTATATGACGCCGCCTTTCGGCTATAACCTCTTTCTGATGCGCGCCATGGCCCCGCCCGAGATCAGCCTGCGCGACATCTATACGTCCATCCTGCCCTTCGTCTTGGTGATGGTGGTGGCGCTGGCAACGATCATGGCATTCCCCGAAATCGCACTTTGGCTGCCGGGGTATGTCTATGGAAATTGAAAATGAAACGAGATCCCGGTCACGGGACGAAAACCGTCGAGCTTCAACAGAGAGGAAAGTGACATGACGACAAGACGTAAGTTTCTCACCACCGCCAGCATCGGGGGCGCTGCCGCTCTTGCCAGCCCCTCCGTCGTCAAGGCGCAGTCTGCGATCAAATGGCGTTTCCAGACCTATGCGGGCGGCGCTTTGGGCGAGCATGTGACCAAGCCCGTAATCGACTACATCAACGCCAATTCAAACGGCGAGCTTGAAGTCGAGCTGTTCTATGCTGACCAGATCGTGCCCACGGGCGAGCTTTTCCAAGCACTTCAGCGGGGCACCATCGACGGGGTGCATTCAGATGATGACTCAATGGCCTCACCAACACCGCTTCGCCAGTTCGGTGGATATTTTCCCTTTGCGACCAAGCACATCCTCGATGTGCCGGTGCTGTTCAACCAGTACGGGCTGAAGGAAATCTGGGAAGAGGAATATGCCAAGGTCGGCGTCAAATGGCTTTCGGCCGCGGGCCAAGACCCGTGTAACTTCAACACTAAGAAGGAAATCACTTCTGTTGCCGATCTTGACGGGCTGAAGCTCTACACCTTCCCGACCGCGGGCCGCTTCCTGGCCAAGTTCGGCGTCGTCCCGGTGAACATTCCTTATGAAGACGCGGAAGTTGCCGTGCAAACGGGGGAACTCGACGGCATGGCCTGGTCCGGCATCACCGAGGATTACACTGTGGGTTGGGCGGACGTGACGGACTACTTCCTGACCAACAACATTTCCGGGGCCTGGATCGGGTCGTGGTTCGTCAACGAAGAACGCTGGGCCGATCTTCCGGATCATCTGAAATCGGTCGTGATGGCGGCGACCGAAGCAGGCCACACTTATCGCAACCAATGGTACTGGGGCGGTGAAGCGGCCCTGCGCGCCAACGGCGACAAGCTGCAACTGCGCTCGGTCCCGCCAGGCGAATGGGCCGAAGTCGAAAACGCCGCAAAGGAGTTCTGGGAGGAAGTCGCCCAGGAAGGCGAAGTGCACCAGAAGATCGTGAATATCTTCAAGGAGTACAATGGCGTCATCAACCAAGCCGGCGTGCCCTACAACTTCGAGTAGGACTGCACTTTCAAGCCAATGAGCGCCCCCGGCTTCGGGGGCGCCTGCCCAAAAAGAAGGATGCGATCTATGCCCGCCAACCTCACCTTCGACACCCTGAAGAAAGCTGCGAAATCTGGCGAGATCGACACCGTTCTTGTCTGCCTTGTCGATATGCAGGGCCGGTTGATGGGCAAGCGGTTTCACGTCTCGAACTTCATCGAGAGCGCACACGAAGAAACACATTGCTGCGACTACCTTCTCGCGACCGACATCGAGATGGCGACACCGGACGGTTATGCCTCCTCCAGTTGGGAAAAGGGTTATGGCGACTACGTCATGAAGCCCGATCTCGGCACGTTGCGGCGCATGCCTTGGCTGGAGGGGACCGCGATGGTGCTCTGCGATATCATCGATCATCACACCCACGCGCCGGTCGCCCACGCACCACGCCAAATACTCAAGGCGCAGATGGCACGCGCAAAGGCCATGGGATTCACCCCGATGATGGCGACCGAGTTGGAGTTCTTTCTCTTCCGGCAATCCTTCGATGATATTCGGCGGGCCGGGTACCGCGAGCTGGAGCCGATCAGCGGATACAACGAAGACTACAATATTCTTCAGACCAGCCGCGAAGAGCATGTCATGCGCCCCGTTCGCAATCTTCTCGTTGCAGCGGGCGTGCCGGTCGAGAACTCGAAGGGCGAGGCCGAGACGGGCCAGGAAGAATTGAACATCCGTTATGGCAACGGTTTGTCCGCCGCCGATCACCACACGATTGCCAAACAGGCGGTAAAGGACATTGCCAATTCACAAGGACACGCTGCCAGCTTCATGTCGAAATGGCACCACGCCAAGGTCGGCAGCGCAGCGCACATCCATCAATCGCTGTTCAAGGGCAAGACCAACGCGTTCTACAGCGCCAAGGCCGACCTTGCGATGTCGGACACGATGCGCGCGTACGTGGCGGGTCTTTTGAAATACACGCCCGACATGACCGTCTTCATGGCGCCATACATCAACAGCTACAAACGCTTCCTGCCCGGCACTTTCGCACCCACAAAAATCGCGTGGTCCATCGACAACCGCACCGCCGGATACCGGTTGGTGGGCGACGGAACCAAGGGCGTGCGGATCGAGTGCCGTATTCCCGGGTCGGACATGAACCCCTATCTCGCCTGCGCCGCGCAGCTTGCCGCTGGATTACAAGGCATCGAAGACGGTTTGAAGCTTGCAGCAGCGGTCAAAGGCGACCTCTACGGCATGGCAAGAATCGCAGAGATTCCTCATACTTTGCGCGACGCCACCGAGAAACTTCGGAAGTCCAAGATGCTGCGCGCGACCATGGGAGATGATGTGGTCGATCATTACACACGCGCGGCCGAGGTCGAGCAGGAAGCCTTCGATGCAGTCGTCACCGACCACGAAATCCGACGTGGATTTGAAAGGGCCTGAGCCATGATCACCTGCATTTCTCCCATCGACGGTTCGGTCTATGCCACACGCGAAACGCTCAGTGCCGAGGACGCGCGCGAAGCCGTGGACCGCGCCCAATCTGCACAATCCGCCTGGGCGGCGCGTCCTCTGGACGAGCGGATCCGGTTGGTCATGGCAGGCGTCAAGAACGTAGGCGACATGAATGACGAGATCGTCCCCGAGCTTGCGCATCAAATGGGCCGGCCAATACGCTATGGTGGTGAATTCGGCGGATTCAACGAGCGCGCAACTTACAAGGCCGAGATCGCACATGACGCGCTTGCTGACATCGAGATCGAGGATAGCGATGCCTTCCGCCGTGTCATCAAGCGTGTGCCTCATGGCGTGGTGCTGGTCGTGGCCCCTTGGAACTACCCTTACATGACCGCTATCAACACGGTCGCGCCTGCCTTGATCGCGGGAAATACGGTCATCCTGAAACACGCGAGCCAAACGCCGCTCGTGGGCGAGCGTATGGCAGAGGCCTTCCACGCCGCGGGCATTCCCGAGGATGTGTTTCAAATCGTCTTCCTGGATCACCAGACCACTTCTGATCTGATTGCGGCCAAATCGTTCGGGTTTGTCAATTTCACTGGGTCGGTGGGTGGCGGTCAGGCCATTGAACGCGCCGCAGCGGGCACGTTCACGGGCGTCGGGTTGGAACTCGGTGGCAAGGACCCCGGTTATGTTTGTGACGACGCCGATATCGACGCGGCCGTCGACACGTTGATCGACGGGGCGATGTACAACTCGGGTCAGTGCTGTTGCGGGATCGAGCGGATCTACGTGGCCGAACAACACTTCGACAGCTTCGTCGCCAAGGCCGTTGAGGTTGTCAGTGGCTACAAGCTTGGCAATCCGTTAGACCCCGAAACAACGCTTGGCCCGATGGCGCACAAAAGGTTTGCCGACACGGTGCGCGCACAAATCGCCGACGCCGTGGCCGATGGCGCCACCGCGCACATTGCGACCTTCGCCGAGGACGACGGCGGTGCTTATCTGTCACCGCAAATCCTGACCAACGTCACTCATGACATGCGCGTCATGCGTGAGGAAAGCTTTGGCCCTGTCGTGGGTATCATGCCGGTCAGGGATGACGCCGACGCCATCGCCTTGATGAACGACAGCGATTTCGGCCTCACAGCATCGGTCTGGACGCAGGACGTGAAGCGGGCCGAGGCCATTGCCGATCGGATCGAAACCGGTACCGTGTTCATGAACCGCGCGGACTACCTTGATCCCGGACTGTGCTGGACAGGCTGCAAAGACACCGGGCGTGGCGGTGGGTTGTCGATCATCGGCTATCACAACCTGACGCGCCCCAAATCCTATCACCTGAAGAAAGTGTGAGTGCCATGTCGCTGACCGCCAACTGGTCGTATCCCACCGCCATCCGTTTCGGGGCTGGCCGCATCGCTGAAATCGCAGATGCATGTGCTACCGCAGGAATCTCCAGACCACTGCTCGTCACCGACCGAAACCTTGCGGATATGGACATCACGATCAGAACGCTCGACCTCCTTGAAGCCGCGGGCTTGGGCCGGGCGATCTTTTCCGATGTGGATCCAAACCCGAACGAGAAGAATGCCGAAGCGGGCGTACGCGCCTTCAAAGAGGGCGGCCACGATGGTGTCGTCGCCTTCGGCGGCGGGTCTGGCCTCGATCTGGGCAAGCTCGTGGCGTTTTGGGCAGGTCAGACGCGCCCGCTCTGGGATTTCGAGGATATCGGCGACTGGTGGACCCGGGCAGACGCCAACGCCATCGCGCCCATCGTGGCCGTGCCGACCACGGCGGGGACAGGTTCGGAGGTAGGCCGCGCCAGCGTCATTACCAATTCCGAGACCGAAGAAAAGAAGATCATCTTCCATCCCAAGTTCCTGCCCACGATGGTGATCTGTGACCCGGAGCTGACTGTGGGAATGCCGAAATTCATCACGGCCGGCACCGGCCTTGACGCCTTTGCTCATTGCGTCGAAGCGTTCTCGTCCCCGCATTACCACCCGATGTCCCAGGGAATTGCGCTCGAGGGCATGCGATTGGTCAAGGAGTGCCTTCCGCGCGCCTATGAAGATGGCAGCGACCTTGAGGCGCGCGCGCATATGATGTCGGCGGCGGCGATGGGGGCCACGGCGTTTCAAAAGGGTCTGGGTGCCATCCACGCTCTGTCGCACCCGATCGGAGCGATCTACCACACGCATCACGGCACCACGAACGCGGTGTGCATGCCCGCCGTCTTGCAGTTTAACAAATCTGCCATCGCGGACCGTTTTGACATGGCGGCGGCGTATCTGGGCATTTCAGGCGGGTTTGACGGGTTCTGTGCCTATGTCGATAATCTGAATGCGCGCATGGGCATCCCCAAGACACTGTCCGATATGGGCATCAATTCCCTTGACGTCGATCGCGTCGTGAGGGGCGCGCTGAATGATCCAAGCACGGGGGGCAATCCCGTCGAAATGACGGCAGAAAACACTAGGGAGCTACTTTTGAAGATTGCGTAGTGAACCGAAAAGCCATCAACATGTGACCAACACGGCGACACCATTTGAGGCGAGACTGACTTAGAAGTGTAACATATCGCTGGTCTAAGAATGCCAGTGGATACATTCAACCGGGAGAAAGATCATGAAAACCACGATTGCCACCTCACTGATCGTCGTTACGACGTTGACCGCGCCGATTGCCCATGCCGAAACACTGCGCCTGCTGACTTGGGGCGGATACGCGCCCGAAGAGGTCATCGCGAAATTCGAGGCCGAAACCGGCCACACCGTCGAAGTCACGACGTCGAACAACGAAGAAATGATCGCCAAGCTGCGCGCCACCAATGGCGGCGGTTTCGATCTGGCCCAGCCCAGCCAGGACCGGATCACAAGCGCGCAGGAAGAGTTCGGGATCTACAAGCCGATCGACATGTCGCGGGTGCACTCCGAATTGTTTATTCCGTCGATGCTCGAAGCCACCGCAGCCAACACCACCTTCGAGGGCGAGGTTTACGGCCTGCCGCATGTCTGGGGCACCAGCGGTCTTGTGGTGAATACCGCAGAAGCGGGAGCCGTGCAGGACTATGTCGACCTCTGTGACGCTTCTGTCGCTGGCAAGGTGTCCTACCGCCTGAAGCGCCCGACCTTGATCGGGTTTGCGTATTCCATGGGTCTTGATCCCTTTGCCGCCTACAATGACACGGGCAAGTATCAGGACATACTGAACCAGGTCGAAGCCAAGCTCACAGAATGCAAACCCAACGTGAAAGCCTATTGGGGCGGCGGGGATGAGATCAAGAACCTGTTGCGCTCGGGAGAGGTTGTGGCCTCGATGGCATGGGACACGGGTGGCTGGCAGTTGAACGCCGATAACCCCGACATAACCTTTGTCGCGCCGAAATCCGGCGCCTTGGGGTGGATCGACACGTTCGTACTGCCCGCGCGCGGGCGTGCCGATGACGCAGCCTATGATTGGATCAACTTCGTGATGCGCCCGGATATTGCTGCGATGATCACCAATACTGCCGGCAACTTCACGGCAGCGGTGGACGGTGACGCTGGCGTCAGCGCCGATCTCAAGGCCCGCTACCAGGGCAGTTTTGATCAGACGGCCATCGACAACATCAAGTGGTATCCGCCGGTTCCGGCGGGTCTTGAAGCGCTTGAAGGCGCTACGCTGGACCGCATCAACGCCGCAAACTAAGAGAAAGTACCCACGAAAAGGGTGCCATCCGGTGCCCTTTTTCACCTCGCGAGGCTGCATTTTGTCCGACCCCACACACGATCTGGTCTGCAGCGATCTGATGAAAGACTTTGACGGCTTTCGCGCCGTTGACCACGTCAGTTTCGAGGTGCCGAAGGGGTCGTTCTTTTCCATTCTCGGACCTTCCGGTTGTGGCAAGACCACCTTGCTCAGGATGATCGCGGGGTTCCAATCGCCCACCACGGGCGATTTGCTGATCAAGGGCAAGTCCATGATCGGTGTGCCCCCGAACAAACGCCCGGTGTCGATGGTGTTTCAGCACCTTGCCCTGTTTCCAACGATGAGCATCGGCGACAATGTCGGCTTCGGGTTGCGCCAGCGCGGTGTCGCACGTGCCGACATCGCGCGACGCGTGGACGAGGTTCTGGACCGCGTCGGTCTGCCCGGTGTTTCGACCCGCCGCATCGACCAGCTGTCCGGCGGCCAGAAACAACGCGTCGCCATCGCGCGCTGCATGATCCTCGAACCTGACGTGCTGCTGCTGGACGAACCTCTGGGCGCGCTGGACCTTAAATTGCGCGAACACATGAAGGTCGAGCTGAAATCGCTTCAGGCGGCCTTCGATACCACCTTTGTCTACATCACCCACGACCAATCTGAGGCACTGGTGATGAGCGACAACATCGCCGTGATGAACCAGGGACGCTTCGAACAGGTCGGTGCGCCGCATGAGGTGTATCACAACCCGCAGACAGCATTCGTGGCCGGGTTTGTCGGGGATGCAAACAAGATTGATGCCAAGGTTTCCGCGGTGAACGGGACCCGTCTGACCCTGACGTCAAGCGCGGGCACAGAGATGAAGGTCGAGGAAACCGGGTCCTCGCTGATGGTCGGGCAGGCGGTGCAGGTCTTTCTGCGGCCTGAAGCGATTGAGCTGTCAAAATCCAAAGACGGTATCGAGGATGAGCTGAACGTATCCCGATGCACCGTAAATGCGGTTCTCTTCAACGGTTCGAACAGCTCGGTGATGGTACGCGATAAGGCAGGCAGTCTGTTCAGCGTTGCGTTGCCGCAAACCGGAAGCCTTGCCGACCTGCGCGAGGGCGATGAGGTGTTCACCTGCTGGCGCCCGCAGAAGGCGCGCTGCTATCCTGCGCCGGAGGTCTGACCAATGAGGTCCGACGCATCAAAACTTGGGTTCTACCTGCTGCTCGCACCCATAGTGCTGTGGCTGTTGGTGCTGATCATTCTGCCGCATGTCGGTCTGTTCATCGTATCGATCAGCGAGAAGATCGGCCCGAGAATCTACGAAACAGGCTTCGGCAACTACGCCACCTTCTTTGGCGAGCCGCTTTACTGGCGCACGTTCGCGCGCACTGCCATCATGTCCATTCTGGCCACGGCGCTCACCCTGATCCTGGGCTTTCCCATCGCCTATTACATCGCCAAACTGACAAGAGGGCGGACAAAAACCACACTGTTCCTTATGTGCATGATACCGTTCTGGGTCTCTGAACTGGTGCGGACTTTCGGCTGGATGATCCTGCTGCGCGAAACGGGCGTGATCTCGACCACGCTGCAAATAATTGGCGTGATTAGCGGTCCGATCGAGCTTCTCTACAACGACGCTGCTATCATGGTGGGTCTGGTCTATACCTCGATCCTTTTCATGGTCGTGCCGCTTGTCACCACGCTCGACAGCCTTGACGACAGCCTGATCGAAGCGGGTTACGACCTGGGTGGCACCACCACATCCATCCTGCGCGAGATCGTTATTCCCCACGCCATGCCCGGTATCGTGTCGGGCTGCATTGTCGTGTTTATGCTGTCGCTCGGTAACTACCTCACGCCGATCTTGCTGGGGGGCAAGGACAGCCTGTGGTTCACCGGCATGATATACAACCAGTTTATCACGCGCTTTAACTGGGAACTGGGCTCCGCGTTGGGCTTCCTCTTGCTCGCTCTGTCATCCGCCATCGTTTTTCTCGGTTTGAAACTGTCAAAACAGTCCTTGTCCAACACGATGGGGCGGGCATGATCCCGACCATCCCGCAGCCGCGCTTCACCAAGTGGTGCTACCGCGCCTATGTGACAGCTTTCTTCGTCTACCTCGCCTTACCCCTCACTGTGGTCTGCGTCTTTGCCTTCAACGACAGCGTCTTTCCGTCGCCGCCGTGGGAGGGGTTCACCCTCGCTTGGTTCTTCGGCACCGAAGCCCCCTACATCGGCGTGTTCCACGAGCGCTCGATCCTGCGCGCCATAGGTACGTCAGCCTTTGTCGCGCTCTGGGTGTCAGGACTGGCCGTGGCAGTGGGCACGTGCAATGCCTTCCTGTTTGTCCGCCACGAGTTCCGAGGCAAAGCGCTGCTTTACATGCTCATGCTGCTGCCCTTGATCATTCCGGGTGTTATCCTGGGCATCTCGATCCTGGTATTTTCAAGTGCGATCGCAAATACGCTCGAAGACGCAACAGGGCTCTGGTTCGATGGTCTGCGTCCGGGCTTGCCCCTTGTCATTCTGGGGCAATTCTCATTCATCACAACCTTTGCTACCCTCGTCATCACCGCCCGATTGCAAAAGTTTGACCCCAGCCTGGAAGAGGCTGCTTTGAACCTTGGTGCAACGAAACTGGGCACCATCCGGCAGATCACTTTGCCGTTTCTCATGCCAGCTATACTGGCCTCTGCAGTTGTATCAGTCCTTATGAGCTTCGAGAATTTCAACACGACGCTCATGCTGGTCGGATCGGACTCGCCGTTGACGATCACTATGTTCGACAAGCTTAAGCAAGGGTCGACCCCCGTTCTCAACGCGGTGTCTCTGCTCCTGATCGTGATTTCGGCGGTGCTGGGCCTATTTTCGCTGTTCTTTCCACAATCCAAGAGTTGATGAACATCGTGCAACCGCAAAGAGAACCGCACCGCCGAGCAGTCCAATCTTTCTGGTCCAGTTCCAGTGTCAGTGCATGATCTGCCTAGTTTTCGCCGGGACGATGATGGCCGGGGTCACTTGGCGATATGGTGTCTAGCCACCAGTCTCGCGACGTGGACTGCGAGGCAACATCAAACGTTCTGTAACTGCGAGATTTTTCCGAATCGGCGATCGCGGCGTGAGTAAAGGGCGGTCTTGTCCGCTGACCGTACATTCAGTGTGACGTGAACCAATGACCGCTCTGCGGACAAAACGGTCGTGGATTGTGGTTAGCCCGCAAGGCTTGTGCGAAGGAACTCGATGTCCCGATCCAAGGCTTGCTGTGCAGACGAAGCATCGAATTCTTCGTTGCGTTCTGATTCTGCAAACCAGTGGGCCGTTCCCGGGTAGTCATGGCTTTGATAGCGACAACCGGACTTGCCGATGGCACGTTCCATGGACTTGCGCGCCCGCGGGCTGACCCAATCGTCCTTTTCCGCAAAATGCGCAAGGATGCTTGACTGGCACCGGTCGTAGCTACCCCCTCGCGCCGCATAGTAGAGGATCGTAGCGGCGATCTTGTATTCCGGTCGCTGCGAAAGCCAAACCGCCCAGTGACCGCCCATCGAGAAACCTACGACACCGACCTTCAGGGCACCACTACCAGCGTGGCGAAGAGTTTCAAGATCAGCCGCAAGGCTCTTGTACATCGGTATGCGGCGGGAACGCGCGCGAAGTGCTTTGGCTTGTGCCGCTGTCTCAGCGGTACGCCCGTCAAAGAGGTCCGCAAGCCCGGTCACGAAGCCGGACTCCGCAAGTGCCGCTCCGTATCGCCTGAAGGAGTTTGTCCGGCCCCACCATGAGTGGATGACAAGAACGGCGCCCATCGGACGACCACGCGTTTCCAGCACTTCCATGATGTGATCATACGGCAAGCGAGATGCATCTTTGAAACGACCGGTACACCCCATGCCAGATTTCGTTCGAACGGCTCTGGAGTCGGACCGCTTGAGAGACAGATACGAGCAACGACCTTGGTACTAGCGCAATGAGTCCGTGGGCTGGATCGGCAGCGCCAAACGTGAAGAGACGAAATAGAAACGGTTCAGCCAGATGCTGCGCGAGCGCAAGGCAGGGGACGACTACATGAAGATGCATTGGCAACCTAAAGCGACACCAGGCGAGTAGCCGGATTGAGATGAACGACTATGGTGGGTTCTTCTCCGACCTCGGATGCGGCGCAGAACTTTCACCATCTGTTTCATCCGGTATGGCATGGACGGCCCTAAGCAGGCCTCCAGAATGCTGCCTCTAGGCTGCACTGCGGCGCGTTGATTCGAACATTCGATGTGTAAGCGAACTCATGACGCCTATTTGCGGATGCATCGCTGGGCAGCGCTACCACTAATTTTCGACCCGTAGGCTTCAACCGCATGTGCGCTTCAAAGGGGAAAGCCTTCCGGATGCCTAAGGGCCGTAGAACACATCGACGAGAGTGAGCGGGACCGCCGGGATATAGGTCACCAGCAGCAACACCGTCACCAAGACAGCGATGAAGGGCAGGTTCGTCCGCGTGGTCTTCCAGACATCGGTCTTCGCGATCGAACAGGCCGTTACGAGAACGCTCGCCACTGGCGGCGTCTGCTGACCGAGAGCGATATTAAGTGTCAGCAGAATACCGAATTGCACGGGATCGATGCCGAGTTGATGCACCAGCGGCATGAAGATCGGAACGGTCAGGATGATTGCCGCGGCCCCGTGCAAGACCATGCCGACGAACAACAGGAACACGTTGATCAGCATCAGCACGGCCAGCTTGTTCGTCGTGATCGCCGTGATGCCCTGTGCCAATCGCTGCGGTACCTCGGTTTCCGTCAGATAAAGTCCAAGCACCGCCGAAGAGGCGACGAGAAGCATGACGGTCGCGGTTTGAAGGACCCCGTCGACGAGCGCCGCATAAAGCCGCCGGACATCGAGTTCACGGTAGATGAAAAGCCCGATGACAAGGGCGGCGAGCACGGCGAGACCCGCGCCCTCGGTTGCGGTGACGATGCCGCCGAAAATGCCGCCAAGAATTATCACGGGCAGGATAAGGGCCCAGGCGGCGTCCTTTGTCGCGTGCCAGAGACGGCAGAGGTCAAAGCGGTCTTCACGCGGCAGGTCGTAGCGCACCGCGAAGTAGTAGCAGAGCGCCATCAGGAGGAATCCGCCGACGACGCCAGGGATGATGCCCGCGACGAAGAGCTTGACGATCGAAGTGTCCGAGAGCGCACCGTAGAGGATCATCGGGATCGACGGCGGGATGATGATCGCCAGTGATGCGGAGGATGAGGTGATCGCGGCGGCGAAGCGCGGGTTGTAGCCTTTTTTCTTCATGGCCGGGATCAGCACCGATCCGGTCGCAGCCACGTCGGCGACAGCCGAGCCGGAGATCTCGGCGAAGAACATCGAGACGCCGACATTTACCATCGCGAGACCCCCGCGGACGAACCCAATGAGTGCCGAGACGAAGGCAATCAGCCGGGTCGAGATGCCTCCGGTGTTCATCAGCGCGCCCGCGAGGATGAAAAGCGGGATCGCGATCAAGGGAAAGCTGGTCGCGCCGTCGTATATTGACAGCGCAGCGTTGAGAAAGCCGAGGTGACCGTTGTTCAGGTAAACGCCAACGAGCGCGGCGCCGAGGATTGAGACGGCGATCGGCAAACCGACAGCGATCATCAGGAACATGCCCACAAGGATCAGCGCCTCGATCATCAATGCTGTCCCGACTGCGCGGCGATCTCGGCCTCGGCGCGGGCGATCTCGTGCTCGATCTCCTCAGTATCCGGGTCCTTTCCGGCGCGCACGTTGGCCAGACGTTCGGGGATCGTCAGAAGTCGGCCAAGGATCATCAGCGCGCTGGCGACGGGTACGATGCCCTGGATGAACCAGCGCGGCACCCAGCGTAGAGTCGTCATAGTCTCGGATCCGAATATGCCCAGGATCACCCAGCTTCCCCAGAGGACCACCGCAAAGATGGTAATGAACAAGACCTCGTTCAGAACAAACAGGAACAGCCGCCCCTTGGGTGGCAGGCCGTAAAGAAGCCCACTGAATCCGAGATGTGCGTTTCTCAGCACCGCCAGTGCCGCGCCCGAATAGGTGATCCAAGCGAGCAAAACGATGGCGACCTCATCGTACCAGATCAGCGAGTTGCCGGTGTAGCGGAAGGCAACGCCCATCAGCACAATGACCGCCAAGACGACAATCAGGCCTATGGTGACGGCTTGCAGGAAGATGTCGAGAATGCGGATAAATTGGTTGCGCATGGGCGTCGGTCCGGATTCAGACGGGGCGGCCTAATCGCCGCCCCAGCCGGTTATCTATGGCGTGTTCAGCTACCGCCTGCCAGCGACAGTACACTGTCGATCATGGCTTGGCCGCCGTCGACTTCCGAGGCGAACTTTTCGTAAAGCGGCGCAGAGGCATCGACGAAGGCCTGGCGGTCAGCAGTGTTCACTTCCATGCCAGCGGCCTTGAGCTCGTCGAGCAATTCGCCTTCAGCCGAACCGCCCGTCTCGCGTGCCCAGAGCGCCATTTCCTGCGCGGTCTCGGCGAGTACTTTTTGTACTTCCGGGTCCAGTTTTTCGAAGACCGCCACGCCGACCGTGGGATAGGCAGGCGAGTAGACGTGGTTCGAAAGAGACAAGTATTTCTGCACTTCCTGAAGCTTTGCACCAGCGATGTTGGTCAGCGGGTTTTCCTGCCCGTCGATCACGTTGGTCTGCAGCGAGACAAACACCTCCGAGAAGGACATCGGCGTCGGATTCGCACCGTATTCGCCAAACATAGCGACACGCCATGACGAGTTCGGTGTGCGGATTTTCAACCCGGCCAGGTCGGCGGGCGTATTGATCGGCTTCACGTTATTGGTGATGTGGCGGAAACCGTTTTCCCAGACTGCCAGCGGGCGATAGCCCTGCGCTTCAGCCGCAGGCACCAGCACGTCCTTGAAAAAAGTGTCGTCGATCTTCGCCAAATGATCGCGGTCGGCGACGAGGAACGGCAGATCGAAGATCGCATACTCCGGTGCGATTTCGGGCATCACCGAAGACGGAAGCGTCATGTGCATGGTGCCGATCTTCAGCTTTTGCAGCATGTCCTTGTCCTTGCCTAGCTGCGAGCTGTCGAACACTTTTACAACCGCCTTGTCGCCAAGCTTTTCGTTCGCACGCCGGGCAAATTCATGCGCGGTCTGACCTTGCAGCGAGTTCGGCGTCGCCGAAATGCCGAAGATGATCTCTTCCTGCGCAACGGCAACGCCCGCGCTGGTGCCAAGCGCAAGCGCTGCGGCCAGAATCGTCTGTCCAAGTTTCATGTTGAGTTCCTCCCTTTGATTGTTCAACAGGCCCGACGCGTCATGCGGCGGCCCGCTCCTTCAAATGCTCTTCAATTCTGTCCGGCAGTGCCGCAATTCTCTCGGCGTCCGGCTGTCGCGTTTGCATCGCCATAAGCTTGCGTCCAAGCGCCACGGCGTTGAAGGTCGCGCCGGTGTCGGCCCGTCCCTGCCCGGCAATGTCATAGGCCGTGCCATGTGCGGGCGTCACGATTGGAAATGGATAGTTTGCAATAAGCGTGACCCCGCGATCGAACCCGATCAGCTTCATCGCGATCTGACCCTGGTCGTGGAACATTGTCAGCACGGCATCGAATTCGCCCCGGATCGCGCGGACAAAGACCGTGTCGGCCGGTACCGGACCGGTGACCGCTAATTGTTCTCTCTGGGCGCGCTCTACTGCGGGCAAGATGATGTCGTCGTCTTCATCGCCGAAATTGCGCCCGTCCCCTGCATGCGGATTGAACGCCGCGACACCGATCCGAGGGCGGTCATATCCCGCGCCTTCCATGACCTGCGTTGTCAGGCGGATGGATTGATAAATGCGCTCTTCGCTCAGCAGGTCCGCAACGTCCTTCAGCGGCACATGACTGGTGACGCGTGCATTCCAGACCTCGTCCAGGACATTGAACTCACGACCGCTTTCGCTGGCTGCTATGGTCGCGTCGATAAAGCCGATTTCGTCCACGTAATCCGGGCGGGCAAGGCGCATGGCATGCTTGTTGAAGGGTGTGAAGAACACGCAATCGGCTGCCCCGGCATCAGCGGCTATCAGGGCAGATGCGAAATTCTCCAACGCCGCACGGCCGCCCGCGGCACTCGATGTTCCAAGGGGTGCATCTTTCGCGTCGAGGTTCGCAAGATCGACGATGACACTTCCCGATGCCGGAAGATCGGCCAGCCCAGAGGGATCGATGGTCGGCAGATTAAGATCGACCCCGGCATGGCGCGCGCCAAGGTCCAGAAGCCGCTTGTCGCCGAACACGATCAGATCGCCGGCATTGGCCTCGGCGTCTGCCAGCACTCGTGCGGCCAATTCGGGGCCGATTCCCCCCGCATCGCCGATCGCCATCGCCACTTTTTGAGGCAACATCCCCTCCAAATGCATTTGTATTTTGTATACATGATGAAAATATCGACTAGCAAGATATCCTTTGCTAGCGTGCCTGAGCATCCCGCAAACGAGACGAAGGCCTCATGGAATCCAGTACTTTGACCGGCGAAGGATCACTCGAGATCACAACACGATCGCTGCACGACCAGGTGGCGAACCGCGTCCGTGACCTGATTATCGAGGCGGTTCTGGAACCGGGAAGTCGAATCGATGAAGCGGCTCTGATCCAAAGTCTCGGCGTTTCGCGGACGCCATTTCGAGAGGCACTACGGACGCTTGCGGCGGAAGGCTTGGTCGTTATCAAGCCTTCGAAAGGTGTCATCGTCCGAAAACTTACCCCGGAAGATGTGCAATCGATGCTCGAAGTGCTCGGCGAACTCGAAAGGTTGGCCGGACGGCTCGCCTGCGAGCGCGCCTCAGACGATGAGATCGCCGAGATGGTCGCGCTTCATGAGCGGATGCTCGAACACTACGCAGCGCGGGACCGTATGCCCTACTACAAACTGAACCAGGAATTCCATAGTCGCCTTGCGGCACTCTCGGGAAATGAGACGCTTCAGGAAATGCAGGGCAATCTTCAAGCACGGCTGAAACGCATCCGCTATATTGGCAACGAAAGACCAGAAGCGTGGGCCGGCGCTGTTGCCGATCATGAGGACATGGTCAAGTCCCTGCGTGCCCACGACGGTGGGGCGCTTGGTGAAGCAATGTGGACACATCTCCAGCGCACTTGGGATCGGGTCAAAGATCGCGTCTGACATCTGCCGTGAAGGAGTGCTGGAATGGGACAGAGCCCGTCTGACAAACGCAAAATCGGCTTCATTGGTCTTGGCATGATGGGTGCAAGCATGGCGCGATGCCTGATGAATGCCGGTTATCCGCTAACGCTGTTGGCCAACAAGAGCCGTCAACGGATCGAACCGCTGCTTCGCGATGGTGCGGCAGAAGCCACGACGCCAGCCGCACTCGCCGCGGTTTCTGATGTCATTGTCACCTGTGTGCCGGAAGCCACCGCGGTGACTGAACTTGCAGACCAGTTGATGCCCGCCCTCGGCCCAGACAAGTTTTGGATCGACACGACAACTTCCGATCCCTCCGTGAGCGCGGAAGTCGCCACGAGAGTCAAAGCGACTGGCGCGGCATTCGCTGATGCACCGGTGACAGGGGGCCCGCCTCAGGCCGAACGCGGCGAACTGGCGTCTCTCGTGGGCTGTGCAGTCGAGGATTTCTCTGCTGTTGAAGCGGTTGTTGGCAACTACTCAAAGGTCGTGCGCCGTTTCGGCGACGTCGGCGCCGGTCACACGGCGAAACTGCTCAACAATCTTGTGTCGCAGGGCACCATGATCCTACTCGCCGAAGCCTTCGGTGCAGCGCGGCACTTGGGCGTTGATTGGGCTGCGCTCTACGATGTAATGATGGCCGGGGCGGCGCGCTCGGGTACGCTCGAAAAGGCTGTCGGGCCGGCCTTGAGCGGTGATTTCGACGGCAGTCGATTCACGATTGCCAATGCGGAAAAGGACTTGCGTTATGTGAGCAAGCTGTTCGCCGGTGGTGCCGCACCCGGCGCTGACATCGCGAACGCCCTTCACGACCGCCTCGCAGGCCATGTCGCATCGGGACACGGCCAAAGGTTTGTCAGCCGCATGCTTGATGCCGATTCTTCCGGCTTCTGATTTCCACGATTTGAAATCAGGCAAATTGAGCGCCAAGCCAACTGTCGCATTGCAGAGCAATCTCCGGTTTCGTGTCGTTTTGATAATCTGCTTTCAGTAGCGCAAAATGCTTGGTTCGCACTTGCGGCGAAGGACCGCTTCCCGCCCAAAAACGACTCTACCGTTTCCAGACTGGACTCTTTAGCGCCCTCGAGCGGTACTGATCCCGCAGTCTCGTTGCCCGACAGGCCCGGGGTCCACTCAGTGCAAGGCACCGGATTGGCCGGTGCCCAAAGAGTAGAGTCAGGCAGGTCCAGAACTACCAAGAAAATGCCTGGCGCGCCCGGCAGTGCGGCACATCCGAACGCGCCAACGGGTCAGGCGCGTTTACACAAACTTCTCTCCCGCAAATCCGGCGTGACTCCCACCCAAAACAGAAGACCTTTGGCTGGCAGCCTCATACGGCACGAGCCGCGATCTCTGCCCAACGTAAGGCGGAGTACGAGATCGAAAGCAGCGAAACTGACAAAGGTTTAGTCTTTCGCGTGATGAACGGGAAAAATTTGGCATGAGCCGCGATAATCCTAGCCGACCGGAAAGACTGCTTGCAGACATTAGTGCCTTTGATTGCGCCGAATGCCTGGAATGCTGGAGAGAGGTGTTTGGGCGTCCGCCACCGAACTACCTCTCATCAAAGCTCATCAAACGCGTTCTGATCTGGGAGGCCCGGAACAGGATGCCGGATGGTGTATCGACCAGAACTACTCGGCGCTTGCAAAAGATCGTTCGTGGGAAGTCTGTGCCGACAATGGCCAAGCCTGGTTCCCACCTTGTCCGGGAGTGGAACGAGCGGACGTATCAACTCGAAGTCATCAACGGCGGCCTTTTCATGGATGGCAAATCCTGGCGCTCATTGTCCGCCATCGCACGGCATATCTCCGGCCCTCACTGATCCCAGCCCCGCTTCTTCGATGTTCAGTGATGCGCCGGTTCCGCTGTGCCATCTATACCCGCAAGAGCTCGGAAGACGGGCTGGAACAGGACTTCAATTCGCTCGACGCGCAGAGAGAAGCGTGTACGTCCTACATCGCCAGCCAAAAGCATGAAGGGTAGGAACTGCTCTCGGAACGCTAGGACGATAGCGGCATCTCCGGAGGGCATTTGGACAGAGCTGCGCTGCAGCGGCTCATGAATAACGTGGATGCTAGGCGTGTCGATCAGATCGTGGTTTACAAGATCGACCGCCTTAAACGGTCGCTCGCCGACTTCGCCAAACTGGTGGATCGGTTGGATGAGCGGACGTATCGTTCGTGTCGGTGACGGACTGGGGTCACAAGCTTCCCGATGACTGGCGATTGCCCGCAGAGCAATTTGAGCAACTTGCTAATGAGCTGGTACGGACGAAGCTACACCGTCCAGTTGCAGGTGCAGTCATTCTTCGGGATGCCTCGGTCGCCGAGATGGAAGCATCATCATATAGGCTGCTTTCCCTTCATGCCGCGAAGGAAAGTCTTGGACTTGTCGAGCGTATTAATCTGAAGCCCGGAGAGCTGAGGGTTCACCTGAATTCTGCAGACTTGGTACGACTGTTTGGATGTCCAGAAGACCGGATCAACAATGACCAACTGGTCCTTTGTGCTCCCTTCCGGATGCGCCGTCGCGGCGTGGAACTGAAGATGCATTTGGGAAAGGCGTCGCCTGAAAATGACCGAACGCTGGTGTCAAACAGCGTCAAAGCTCAACGCTGGACGGCGATGACACTCGATGGGAAGAGCTTCTCTGGGATTGCCCTTACCGAAGGCACATCAAGACGGCCCGTTCAGGATGTCGTCGACCTTGCTATGCTGGCACCGAATGTATAGGACGCCGTGGTTGCTGGCGAACGGCCTGACAGTCTGACTTCCGACTATCTCATTAAGTCGGGTGTTCCGCCCCTCTGGACTGAGCAACGCGAAAAGTTCGTCGGGCTGTAGCACGAATTCACCTCCGGCAAACGCGTAACGCCGACGTCGCGAACTGAGATCGCAGCCCACTATTGGCCAGAAACGCACCGTCCATCGGGTCTCAATTGAAAAGCACTAGCGGAAAGCGACCGAAAACGCGGCAGAATAGCCCTGCAACCCCTCGGATGTCGAAATAAAGGGAGTGGCTGGCTGGG
>JASJDQ010000059.1 GCA_030065075.1 Paracoccaceae bacterium
TCAGCCGAGCACCTCGGGGTTGATCGCGTGGATCGGTGACCCGTTGGCGAAGGCCACCACCTGCTCGAAGATGTCCGTGAACTGCAGGTCGAATTCGTCCTCGGTCACATAGCCGATATGCGGCGTGGCGAGCACGTTCGGGTGGGTCAGAAGCGGGTGTGACGTGTCCCGAAGCGGCTCGGTCTCGAAGACATCGACGGCGGCGAAGATGCGTCCCTTGGCGACCTCGGTTTCCAGCGCACCCGGTGCGACAAGGCCTGCGCGTGATGTGTTCACGAAAAGCGCACGGTCAGACATCTGCGACAGGTCGTCCGCCGTGATCAGCCCGCGCGTCTCGGGTTTCAGACGCACATGCACACTGACGATATCGGAGGTCGCGAAGAAGCCTTGGCGGCTTTCAGCGACGGTCCGACCGTCGGCTTTCGCGCGGGCACGACTAGCGTCGGACCCCCACCACTGCACCTGCATGCCCAACGCCTCGGCATAGTCGCTGACGGCCCCTGCGATACGACCATAGCCGTAAAGACCCAGTGTCCGGCCCCGCAGCGTGCGACCGACGCCCATTTGCCAGTCGCCGGACTTGAGCGAGGCCGTCTGCTCGGGGATTTGCCGGTAGCTGGCAAGGATGAGCGCCAGCGTCAGTTCGGCGGCGGCATAGGATGGCGTGTCGCTGTGCATGTTCGAGCAGAGGAGCACGCCGTTCCGCGTGCACGCATCGACGTCGATATGCGGGTAGACGCTCCGCTGCGAGATCAGCCTGAGGTTCGGCAGGCAGTCCAGCAGATCGGCGGTGATCTTTGTGCGTTCGCGGAAGAGGACCAGTGCCTCGGCGTCGCCCACGCGCTCGGAAAGCCGTGCTGGATCGGGCTCGTGGTCGGTCCAGATGGTGACGTCGTGCCCCTTCAGCAGTTGAAAGCAGGGAAGTGTCCGAAGCGTGTCGAACCAGTCGTCGAGGATGTGGACCTTCATCGGCTTTCCACGCCTGCCAGTGGATCGGGCGTGCGCGGCGTGGCGACGAAGCGGGGCGCTTCTAGCGCCCTCAGTGCGGCGGTGATCGAGCCGCGAAGTCCGATCAGGTGATTGTATTGCGCATCGCAGCCCGAGACGGGCGTGGGGTAGTTGCGCAATTCGTCCTGCAGCGCGCGGCGGGCGGCTTCGAGCTCGGCCCGTGCGGTGGTCAGGTGATCGTCATATGGCATGTCAGGCTCCAATCTGTATACCGTCGTATACCAAGATAACTCCACCTTCAACTGACATCGCCAGGAACGAAGACGTCCCCTGAAGCGAGCTTCCGTGCCGTGCGCGTCAGTCCCGCCGAGATCACCTCGAACGTCTCGTTCGTCAGCCGATAATCGAGCGAGACGTGCAGGACACCCATCGGATGCTCGAGCGCCATGGCGGCGGGCGCCTCCGGCCGCGGCCCGCCGATCCCGTCGCCGACCGTGCCGGGGCATAGAAGGCAGGCGGCAATCGCCTGGCTGCCCGTGACGGCGAGACTCGGGTGGCAGTTCCAAGGCATGAAATAGCGCGTCGCCGCATAGCCGCCGTCCCGGGCGGGTGCGACAAGCGCGAACTTGGGCGTCACGCTCTCCGTGACATCGCCCATGCCCATCCGCGCGCCCGCCTCGCGGCGAATGGGTTCCATCCGGTCATAGAAAGCGCGGTTGTCGTCCAGTTCGGCCGCCGTTTCATACCCCGTCAGCTCAAAGTCCTCGGCGCGCGCGATCACGCAGGGCATGGCGACGTCGATGCAGGTCACGTCGATCCCGTCGATCCTGTCCATACGGTTGCCGGTCGGGAACATCGCGCCCGTGGCGCCGCCGGTTACATCCATGAAGTTGAGTTCGATGGGCGCCGCCGTGCCCGGCACGCCGTCGATGGCGGTCTCGCCCTCGTATTCCACCTGGCCGTCCGGTGTCTGCACCCGGGCGATCACCCGCGCGCCGGTGTTGACGGCGCGGATCTTCACCTCTGTCACCGGGTCGCTCGCGGGCACCAACCCCATTTCGATCGCCGCGGGGCCAACGCCCACGAGGATATTGCCGCAGGTGGGTTTCGTATCCACAAGCCGTGTTTCGACGCTGACTTGCGCGAAGAAATAATCGACGTCTGCCCAATCGTCGTCGGAAGCCGAAAGCATGGCCGTCTTGGTCGTCACCGCCGCGCCACCGCCGATCCCGTCGATGTTGAGCGGGTGGCCAGAGCCGGTGATGGCGATCAGGGTATCTGCAAGGGCCTTGGGGGCCTCGGGCAAATCCGAGCGTTTCATGTAAGGGCCGCGTGACGTACCGCCGCGCATGAAGAGGAAGGGAATGGCGTGTTGGGTCATGATTTGCGCCTTGTTGCACAAGTCGCGGAAGATGGGGGACGCTGTCCCCCACACCCCCTGGGATATTTCGGAACGGGCGAAGACATCAGGTCAGCGGCCATGGCAGGTCGACGTAAGACTGAAGGAGCCCTGCTGGGAAATCGCGGTTCAGAAGCGCCGCCATGCCGCACATGAAGGCGATGCCGGCAGCGGTGTAGGCCGCCGCAAATCCAAGGCTCTTGCCCGCGCGGCGCCGGATGAAGGCGAATAGGAAGATCGCCAGCGCCAGGATGAAGCCGAGAAGGCTCGTCAGGATCAAGAGTGCCGCGAACCACGCCAGCGTCGACCAGAGGCCGTAGGCGTTCAACTTGGCATCGCTTGCTTCCCGGTCGGCGAAGAGCGCGTGGGTTTCATCGCGAAGCATCATCTGGACCAGCAGGATGAGGGCGCAGAGGATGGTGACCCCACCGACGAAGCGTGGGAACACCCGGTCGGCGGCGGCATAATCGGGGATCATCGAGGCGTTGACGAAGGCCAGGATCAGATAGGCGAGGACGACCAACAGGAAGATCATCGGCGCCCGCTTCGTGCCGCTTTCGACAGCGCCTTCGGCCATGATCGTCTTGGCCTGCCTGAGGCCTACGACGACCGAAAGCACGGTGATGATGATCAGCACGATCACGATGGGCGAAAAGATGTAGTCGATGCCGTCCTCGAACCCTTTTCGGAAGCGCGATTGCGCGATCTGGACCGCCTGGTTGGCATAGGTCTCGGCCGGGTTCGACAGGACGAAGCCAATGAGGAAGGCGGGCCGCGACCAGTCGAAGCGGCGCATCATGATGCCGAGAAACCCAATGGCAAAAAGGGCCACGAGGTCCATGATGTCCTGCCCCGACTGAAAGGCCGCGAAGCTGATGATCATGAAGAGGAAGGGCGCCAGCAGCGCGAAGGGAATGGTCGTGAGCCGCGCGATCCCGCCCGAGGCGGCGATGCAGATGAGCGTGCCGACGACATTGGCGAGCGCCAGAAGCCAGACGATGGCATAGGTGATGTCGAGGTTGTTCTTGAGCATCGAGGGGCCGACCTCGATGTTGCCGCTCCCCAGAAGGGCGATCGCTCCGATAAAGATCGCCATCGAGCCCGAACCTGGGATACCGAAAAGAAGGGTGGGGACGAGCCCGCCGCCTTCCTTGGCGTTGTTCGAGCTTTCCGGCCCGATCACGCCCCGGATTTCGCCCGAGCCGAACTTGGATTTGTCGCGGGTGGTCTGCACCGAATGGCCGTAGGCGATCCAGTCGACGACCGAGCCGCCGAGGCCGGGGATCACGCCAACCACGACGCCGATAATCGAGCAGCGGACCGAAAGCCAGATGTTCCGGAACCAGTCGCTGACGCCTTGGGCCCAGCCGCCACCCAGCGGCGAGCGGTCGGAGATGCTCCGGTCCTGGCGCAGAAGCGCGACGATTTCGGGGATGGCAAAGATGCCGAGGCCGACGATGACCAGTTTCAGCCCGTCGACCAGATAGGGCATGTCATAGGTGGCCATGCGCAACTCGCCCGCGCTATCGCCTTCGCCGATGGTGCCGATCATCATGCCAAGGCCCGCCGCCGCGATGCCTTTCAGGGCAACCCGGCCTGCGAGGATGCCGACCATGGATAGGCCGAAGACCGTGATCATCAACAGTTCGGGCGTGCGGAATTCCAGCACGATGGGGCGCGCGACGAGGATGAAGAGCGTCAGGAAGGTCGCGCCGACGAGGCCGCCGAAAAGGGACGACGCGAAGGCGGCCGAGAGCGCGCGCGCCGCTTCGCCCCGCTTGGCCATCGGGAAACCGTCCAGCACCGTGGCCTGACTGGCGGACGAGCCGGGAATGCCCATGAGCACGCTTGCGAAGGTGTCGGAGGTTGGCACCACGGCGACCATGCCGATCATCAGCGCCAGACCCAGGACGGGCTCCATGCCGAACATGAAGGGCAGCAAGAGCGACAGCCCCGCGATGCCGCCGAGCCCGGGAAAGACGCCGATGCAAAGCCCCATGACCACGCCCATGACAAGATAGCCGAGGACGACCGGTTGCAGGATCAGGCCGGCGGCATCCGACAGGGCGGGAAGGGCGAGCGTGAAGAAGTCCATGGGCTCTGGTCTTTGCTGCGAACGGGGTGTTGACGGTTGCGCAACACGTCCCCCGGTCAGTTTATTCGGCGCGCCCGGAGCCGGAAGTGTTCCGGGAGTCTCAAGAGTTGCCGAGTGCGTTTAGAGGTCTCTCAACCGAATCGCCGCAGGATGAGGGGCGGTAGGGAGAGGGCGGTTTTCGAGCACCCGTTAACCCTGGTTAATCAACGAGAGTTGGTGGGGCGGGCCGCAGGTCAGCCCGCCCCGTAATGATTTAGCCGTTCAGGTCAACGCCGTAACGGTCTTTGAGCCAGCCCGTGACAAACGCCTTGGCGCTCTCCGGCACCTGCGTTGCGCTTGACAACGCGCCCTTGGCTTCGTCGCCCGTCATCTGCGGGTAGACGCCCAGCCGACCGGCCGAGATCTCGGCGAAATCGGCGCGCGCTTTGATGTCTTCGAAGGCCTTGGTGTAGGTCACCATCGCGTCCTTGGATGCACCTGCGGGCAGGAAGACCATCTTCTGCGCCGGGAAGCCCGCGACAAAGAACGCCTTCCAGGCATCCCACTTCTCGCCGCTGGTTTCACAGCCGGGTGTCGCCTCGCAGACCTCCTTGAAGGTCGGCATATCCGGGAAGGTCGGGTCGCGAACGATGTTGCCATCGGCGTCCAGCGCACCCCAGCTCATCATCGGCACGGCGGTGCCGGCTTCGACCAACGGTGTCACGCCTTTCAGGTAGGACGACGAGGTCTGATAGTCGATGTTGGCTTCGCCGCGTTCGAACATCAGGCGGCCATCGCCGCGGCCCTTGATGCCGAAGACGGGCTCGACGTTCAGGCCCAGCATCTCCCATGCCAGAAGCGGCACAAGGTCCAGACGCGTGGCACCCTGGCTGCCATAGATAAAGTCGGTGCCCTGCAGTGCCGAGGCATCGAGGCCGTTCATCTGGCCTGCCAGATCGGGCGGCAGATAGGCGACGCCGCCGGTGCCGGAGGCGAGGACGACGTTCCAGTCGTTGTACTCATAACGCACGCGCGGGTCGCCCAGAAGGTACGGGAACTGCGTCGAGCCCGACGAGCCGAAGATCAGCGTGCCGTCTTCGTACTGCTGTTCCTGGAACCAGTTGGCCCCCTTGGTCGAACCCGCACCCGGCATGAACTTGACGACGACCGTCGGGTTGCCCGGCAGCGCTTCGGAGAGAAGCGGTGCATAGAAGTTGGCCCATTTGGCCGAGCCGCCGGTTTCCGAGAACGGGATGACCCATTCGACGGTCTTGCCTTCCAGGCTGATGCCGTGGCCGCCTGCGGATGTCTCGGTTGCGAAAGTCGCGGCGGCAGCGGCCACAAGGCCCATCGCCACGCGACGCGTGGTTTTAATGATCATGGTTTCCTCCCTCTCCGCCGCGATCTGCGACGGGCAAATGAGACCGGGCGATTCGCCGGCCAGACGCGCGGTATATGCCTGACGAAGCTTGCACCAAGCCTTCATCCGCGCAAGTCTCGCGCGATGCATATCGTTCTGGTCGAAGACAATCAAAGCCTGCGCAAAGGCATCGCCTATCGTCTGGAGGACGATGGCCATGCCGTCGACCAGTTGGAAGACGGCGAAGAAGCGGACGGTTTCCTGCGCCAGGTCGATTGCGATCTTGTCATCCTCGACATCAACCTGCCGGGCCGGGACGGGCTGGATGTTCTGCGCGCGCTCCGCGACCGGGGCGATCCACGACCGGTCATCCTGCTGACCGCGCGGTCCAGCACCGAAGACCGCGTGCTGGGGCTGGATGCGGGCGCCGACGACTATCTTGTCAAACCCTTCGCGATGGACGAACTGGCCGCCCGTGTGCGTGCCCTGTCGCGCCGCCGAGATGTCGCTCCGCGCCGGACGGTGACGCTTGGACCGCTCACGCTCGATGTCGAAACGCCGCAACTTCTTGCGACCGAAGGCCCCGTCAACGTGCCGCGCCGCGAACTGGCGGTGCTGGTGACGTTGGCGGAAGCGGCGGGCACGACCGTGTCGAAAGAGCGGCTTCTGGACCGGATCTATGGCACGGGCAGCGAAACCGACGACAAGGTGGTCGAGGTCTATGTTTCGCGGCTTCGAAAGCGCCTTGCAAGCTATGGCGTGGAAATCCGTGTCCATCGCGGCATCGGCTATGCGCTGGTGATCGAAGGCCCATGAGCGCGCGGCGTCTTTCGCTTCGGATGCGTCTGACGGCGATCATCCTGTTGCCCATCCTTTGCATCGCGGGGCTCGCCGGGCTTTGGGAATTGAACGCCGCGCGCCAGACGGCGGCCAGCGTTTTTGACCGTAGCCTTCTGTCGGCGGCTCTGGCGGTCGTAAATGACGTGGCCATCTCGGGCGGCGATGCGCTGTCGCCCCGGACGCGGGACATTCTGGCGGACACCAGCGGGGGCCGGGTGTTCTATCACGTCTATGCCCCCGATGGCGTGATCGTCGCGGGCTACGCCACACCGCCCGTCGGCATTCCCCGAAGCTCGACCGAGGTGGCAAGCCCCACCTATTTCGACGCGGTCTATCTGGGCCGTGACGTCAGCGGCGTGCGCCTGCAGAACCGGACAGAGGTTGACGGGTTCGCGGGGATTTTCACCACGACCGTCTGGCAGGATCGCGCGGTGCGCGAAGCCTTTGTCCGGGACCTTGTGCTGGAGCGGCTGGTCACCATCTCGGCCCTTGTGGCGGCGCTGGGGCTGATTGTCTGGTTCGGCGTGCGGATCGGGTTGCGTCCGCTCGTCGATCTGGAAGAGGCGATCTCGGAACGCTCCGAACGCGATCTGGCCCCGATCCGCCGTGCCGTGCCGGTGGAAGTGAGCGGCGTCGTGGGCACCCTGAACCGGCTTTTTCAACAGGTCTCGCAAAGCATGTCGGCGCAGTCCGAGTTCATCTCGAACGCGGCGCATCAGTTGCGCAATCCGATCGCGGGCGTCCTGTCGCTGGCCGAAGCCGTGCACCGCGCGCCGACGCCGGAAGAGGCGCGTCGCAGGTCGACCGATCTTTTGAGCGCGGCAGAGGAAACCGCCGACCTCAGTCAGAAGCTCTTGCTTCTGGAGCGCGCCCGCGCCGTCAGCCCGGCATCGATGCATGAGGATTTCGACGTTGGTCCGGCCGTTCAAGGCTGGGTCGCGGATTTGCGGAAGGGCGCGCATGTGCCCATCGAATTGTCCATTGGTGAAGACGCAGGCCGGCTTCGCGGCGATCCCGTCATGCTGCGCGAGGCGGTGGTCAATCTGGTCGACAATGCGCTTCGCCATGGCGGGCCGGGGCTGACAAGGATCGACGTTTCGGTAGAGCGGTCGGGCAACAGCCTGCGCATAAACGTCCGCGACGATGGCCGGGGGCTTGCCGCGGACGAGGTCGATCTGGCGCGCGAGCGGTTTCGGCAGATGTCACCGTCGTCGGGCAGCGGTCTTGGGGTGTCCATCGTCGAGGCGATTGCGACATCGCATGGCGGCACGCTGGAGCTTCACCCGCGCTCGCCCGGGCTGGAGGCCGTGCTGGTTCTGCCGGTCAGGGACTAGGTGCTAGGGCCGCGTACACGTCTTCCAAAGGTGGCGGTGAGCAGCCGGATTGTGCGCAGTTGAGCGCCGCAGCCGTCGTTGCGAAATCGAGAGCCTTGCGCAGCGTCTTGGCGTCCAGCGTGGTCAGACCGGCCGCCGACAGGTGCCCGGCCTTGGAAAGTGCGGCCAGAACCCCGGCGTGAAACGTATCGCCCGCCCCGATGCTGTCCTGCACCTGGACGGTCTGGGCGTCGACGTCGATGCGCCCCGAGGCATGGAAGGCCGTCGCGCCGTCTGCCCCGCGCGAGATCAGCACCAGTTCGGTTGCGCCTTTCAGAAGATCCGCGGCCACGCTTTCCTCGCTTGCGTCGGGGTAGAGGTAGTCGAAGTCCTCGTCGGAAAACCGCACGATGTGGCTAAGCGCAGCCAGGCGCTGGATGCGCGCGGCGTAGGCCGCTTTGTCGGCGATCAGCCCGGGCCGGCAGTTGGGATCAAGCGAGACGACCATGCTTTGGCGCGCCCTTGTCGCCACGTCTTCCCACGCGCTGGCAGATGGATCGGCGATCAGGGTGACCGAGCCGATGTGCAGGGCCTTGGCTTCGGGCAGTTCGGCCGCACCCGTCCAATGCCGACCGGCCGAAGTCGCGTCGTAGAAGGCATAGCGCGCCTCGCCGTCGCTCAGTGTCACGAAGGCCAGCGTGCTGTCGGCGTCACTTCGGCTTATGTGCCCCGTTTCGATCCCTTCGCGCGCCAAATGCGCGGCCAGAATGTCGCCGAAAAGATCGTTCGACAGACCGCCGATGAAAGCGACCTCTTCCTCCAGCCGGGCAACCGCCGTGGCGGCGTTCAGCACCGCACCCCCGGCGCGCGGCAGAAAGGCGGTCTCGCCGCCGTGGTCCACCGGCACGAAATCGATGAGCGCATCGCCACCGCACAGGATCATGCGTCGTCCTCCCCTGGCGGCCATACTGCGGGCGAGGGCGGAAAGGTCAATCCGCCCTTGCGATCGCGCCCACGGGATTATTTAACCCGGCACGACAGGAGGAGCGCCAGACATGCCCAAGTCTATCCAGGTGGACCCGAAAGAGACCCGCGCCTCCGGTCGGCTGTCGTTCCCCGACGTTCCGATCCATGCCTATTCCCGGACGGTGGCCGAGGAACGCGTCCTTCGCGGCGCCGAGACGCTTTGCGACGTGCTGCGCCACATGATGATCCTGCGCGCGTTCGAGACCGGCATCGCGAGCCTGAAATCGACGGGGCGCTTCGGTGATCTGGAATACGCCTACAAGGGCCCCGCGCATCTTTCCATCGGGCAGGAGGCCGCCGCCGTCGGGGCCGCGCTGGCGCTGACGGCCCAGGATCATGTCTTCGGTTCGCACCGCTCGCATTCCGAGTTTCTGGCCAAGGGGTTGCGCGCCATTCAAACGCTTTCCGAGCCGGACTTGCAGGCGATCATGGAGCGCCACGAGGGCGGCACGCTTCTGCGCGCGGTCGCGGCGCATCTGCCGGGCAGAAGCGTGCGCCAGACGGCCGAACACTTCCTGCTTCTGGGGTTCCTGGCCGAGATCTTCATGCGCGCCAACGGCTTCAACGGCGGCATGGGGGGCTCGATGCACGCTTTCTTTCTGCCCTTCGGTGCCTATCCGAACAACGCCATCGTCGGCGCTTCGGCCGGGATCGCGACGGGCGCTGCGCTTCAGATGAAGGCCGAGGGGCGCGCGGCGATCACGGTGTCGATGGTGGGCGACGGCGCGACGGGCTGCGGCCCGGTCTGGGAGGCGATGAATTTCGCCGGCATGGCACAGTTCGACCGGCTTTGGCAGGCCGAAGGCGGGCTGCCGGTGCTTTTCTTCTTTACGAACAATTTCTATGCGATGGGTGGCCAGACCCAAGGCGAGACGATGGCCTGGGATCGCCTGTCGCGGATCGGGGCCGGGCTTCGGGCCGATGCCTATCACGCCGAAACCGTCGACGGGACGAACGCCTTCGCCGTGGCCGATGCGGTGGCGCGCAAACGCGCGTTGCTGGTCGACGGGCAGGGACCGGCGCTGCTGGATGTCGAGTGTTATCGCTTCTCGGGGCATTCGACGACGGATGTGAATGCTTACCGCACAAAGGAAGAGATCGCGGCTTGGCAAACGGTCGATCCGATTGCGAGCCTGCAGGGTGAGTTGGATCAGGCGGGTGTGTTGCAGGATGCGGAGGCGGCTTCGATGCAGGACGGCATCGAACACCTGATGCACCGCGTTTTTCAGGCGGCAGCGGACCCGGAGGTGTCGCCGCCCGTCGATGTGACGAATGCGCTGACGCTGATCGGCGACAAGATGTTTTCACACCGCGAGACGCCGCCCGCAGCGCCCGCGCCAGACCCAATGGTCGCGCCAGAGACCGTGGCGCGCGTCCGGCAGTTGGCCAAGCGGTCGCGCGCCGGGTTCGATGAAGACGGCAACGTGCTGTCGCCCATGAAGGCGATCACGCTTCGGGACGGCCTCTTCGAAGCGGTGCTGCACCATATGCAAAGCGACTCGCGCGTCATGCTCTATGGCGAGGAATGCCGCGAGTGGGGCGGAGCCTTTGGTGTCTATCGCGGTCTCTCGGAACTTTACCTCCATGACCGGGTGTTCAATGCGCCGATCTCGGAAGCCGCCATCGTCGCCACCGCCATCGGCGCGGCGATGGAAGGCGGGCGGCCCGTGGTCGAGCTGATGTATGCCGATTTCATCGGGCGCGCGGGGGACGAGATCTTCAACCAACTGTCGAAATGGCAGGCCATGTCGAACGGTGCGCTGAGCGTGCCGGTAGTTTTGCGCTGTTCCGTCGGGTCGAAATACGGCGCGCAGCATTCCCAGGACTGGTCGGCCCTGGCGGCACATATTCCGGGGCTGAAGATCGTCTATCCGGCGACGCCCTATGATGCGAAGGGGCTGATGTCGGCGGCCATCGCCTCGGACGATCCGGTTCTGATGTTCGAAAGCCAGCGGCTTTACGACAAGGTCGAGCTGTTTCAGGATGTGGTGCCCGCAGGCGATTACCACGTGCCGATGGGCGCACCGGATGTGAAGCGGGCGGGCGACGATGCGACCGTGCTGACCATTGGCCCGTCGCTTTACCCGGCCCTGGAAGCGGCGGACGCGCTGGCCGAGAGGGGGGTGTCGCTGGAGGTGATCGACGCGCGGTCGCTGGTGCCCTTCGACTATAGCCAGGTGCTGACCTCGGTGGCGAAAACGGGGCGCGTTCTGATCGTCAGCGAGGCGTCCGAGCGTGGGTCCTTCCCGATGACGCTGGCGTCCAACATTACCCGGTTCGCCTTTGCCGATCTGAAGGCGCCGCCGCGCGTCCTTGGTAGTCCGAACTGGATTGTGCCGGGCGCGGACATGGAAGACAGCTATTTCCCGCAAGCGACGGACATCGAGGATGCGGTGCTGATCGACCTGATGGGCGAGGCGGGGCACAACCGGAAGGGTCTCAGGACCTGGGACGACATCGAACTGGCCGCGCGCGGTCTTTGAGCGAAGGGAGCGGGCATGGCCCAGGTGGAATTCAAACTGCCCGAACTGGGCAACGAGGTGACCGAGGCGCAGGTGGACCTGTGGCATGCCGCCGTTGGCGACGCCGTGTCGGAGGGCGAGCCGCTTCTGTCGATCACGACGCCCAAGGTCACCATGGACCTTGATGCACCGGCAAGCGGTACGCTGGTCTCGGTCCACGCCGAGGAGGACGAAGTGGTCAACGTGGGCGCGCTTCTGGCGGTGATCGAAACCTGATGCGCGCGATTTTCCTGCACGCTTATGCGGCCGACCGGTTGACCTGGGCCGGGACGGTGCCGGCGATGACGGGCATCGCGTGCGAAACGCTGGATCTGCCGGGACACGGCGCGGCGCTTGCGGCGGTGGGCGACGGATCGCTTGATGCGCTGACGGCACCGATTGACGCGCATTTGTCCGGCGGCGATCCGGCGTGGCTGGTCGGGCATTCGCTGGGCGGCGGCGTGGCGCTGCGGTTGGCGGCCATCCGGCCAGAGCAGGTGCGGGGGCTTGTCCTGATTGCGCCGCTTGGGTTGGGCGACCGGTTGGATCTGGAGGCACTGGCGGCCATCGCCGACATTCAGGATGCGGACGAGATGCAGCGCTTTCTGGAGCGCCTGGTGGCCAACCCGGCGCTTATTCAACCAGTGCTCGCAACCTATGCGCTGGAACAGTTGAACCGGCCGGGCGCGCGCGCGGCGATGGCGAAGGTTGCGG
The DNA here is from genome assembly GCA_030065075.1 of Paracoccaceae bacterium. Classification (GTDB taxonomy): domain Bacteria; phylum Pseudomonadota; class Alphaproteobacteria; order Rhodobacterales; family Rhodobacteraceae; genus JAJDOD01. Next base: position 12,176 of record JASJDQ010000059.1, read on the forward strand.
CCAAGCTCGAAGACGCCGCTCAGGCTTTGTCCGAGGATATCCGCGCCGTTCAGGACAGCGGGCTGCCGGTGACGATCCTCTGGGGCAAAGAGGACCGCGTGGTGCAACCCGACCGCGCGCGGGCCGAGGCGCTAGGGCGGATGATTGATCTGGATGGGGCGGGTCACATCGCGCATGTGGAGGCGTTGAAGGTAGTGAACGGCGTGATCCGGTCGGAGATACTGGGTGCGTCCGCTGCCTAGCCCACCGGGGTCGGAAAACGCGCATTTTCCGGTCTGATTTCTGCGCAGAGATCGGCACTATGGACAACCGGGGTGCCTTGCGACTTACTCGTAACGGGGAGGTTGGCGGATGCGGCTTCATCTGAGCGAGGACATGTTCGCGCGTCACGAGCGGGAGCTTCTGACGGCAGGCGATCTTTCCGTTTCAGGCTTTCGCTATGCCTCGGGCGTCGCGGCGCTTCGGGTGCGGACGCCTCGGGCGGAACTGATCGTTTTGCCTTTCAAGGGCCAGCAGGTCTGGCGCGCGGCCTTCGATGGTCTGGACGTCACGATGCAGTCGATGTTCGACGAACCGGTCGATACGCAGGTCTATCTGGAAACCTACGGCGCCTTCCTGATCCACTGCGGCCTGACCTCCATCGGGGGACCGGGACCCGAGGACACGCACCCCTTGCATGGCGAGTTGCCCAATGCGCCCTTCCAGACGGCCTATATGGAGATGCGGAAGGGCGCGCTGGTGGTGGGCGGCACGTACCAGTACACGATCGCCTTCACGGTGAACTATCGGGTGACGACAGAACTTACGCTCGTGCCGCACGCCACGGCCATGGACGTATCGGTCAGCGTCGAAAACCTGCGGCAAGCGCCGATGGAGCTGATGTATCTGGCGCATGCCAACTTCCGGCCCGTCGGCAATGGCGAACTGCATTATGCCGCGCCCTACACGGCCGAGGCGGTGCGGGTCAGAACCTCGATCCCGTCCCATATCTCGCCGCCCGAGGGCTATGCCGATTTCATCGACGCGCTGGCCAAGAACCCGAGCCTGCATCACGTCTTTCGCGAGGATCTGGCCTTCGACCCCGAAGTGGTCTTCGAGGTCGATCTGCTGGCGGACGACGACGGCTGGACCCATGCGCTGCAGCGGCACCCGGACGGTAGCGCGGATTTCATCAGCCATGTGCTGGCCCTCGGCCCGCGCGCCACGCGATGGATTTGCCGCACACCCGATCAACAGGGGTTGGGCATCGCCTTTCCGTCGACGGCGGGCGTGGAAGGCTACACGGCGGAGAAGGCCAAGGGCCGGATCGTGACCGTGCCACCGCAAGGAGACTGGCGGATCGACATGACGATGGGGCGGCTCGATCCGAAGGAAACGCAGGCGATGATTGCGAAAATCGACCAGATCGCGGGCCGATAAAACTTGACCCAACGTCAAATTGGGTGGTTTCCTGATCCCATAAAAATGGGAGGATTATCATGAAGATCAAAAGCCTTGGGCTGGGCGTTGCCTCGGCCCTTGCGATGAGTGTTTCCGCTCAGGCGCAAGATTACAGCGGTGTGACCGTGGAAATTCTGACGCGTCCCGGTCCGGTGATCGCACAGCGATTGGTCGAGCGCGGCGAGGAGTTCACCGCGATGACCGGAGCGGAAATCCGCGTCACGGAGGTTCCCTTCTCGGAGCTCTTTCAAAAGATCCTGACCGACTGGGCGACGGGGACGAACTCGATCGATGTGGGCGTCTTCGCCTCCGGTTGGGCAACCGAGCTGGTCGATGGAGGGCTGGTCGAGCCGTTGGATGACTACATCGCCAACGATGACAAGATCAACGTCGATGACATCGCACCCTACTTCCGCGAGTTCAATCAGAAGATCGGCGGTCAGACCTATCTGATCACCGTCGATGGCGACTTCCAGATGATCTATTACCGTCAGGACGTGCTCGAAGCCGCTGGTCTTGAGCCACCGAAGACCTGGGAGGACTACCTTGCGGTCGCGAAAGCCGTTCATGGCCAGGACATGAATGGCGACGGCGAGGGTGACTTTGGCTCTTGCATGTTCAAGAAGCGGAACAACCAAAGCTACTTCGCGATGGGCACCATTGCCGCGTCCTTTGTCCAGACCAAGGGCACGAACGAAGGTATCTTCTTCAACAACGAAGACATGACGCCCAAGGTGAACAACGAAGCCTGGCAGGAAGCGTTCCGCATCTACAAGGCGACAGGCGAGTTCGGTCCGCCGGATGAGTTGAACCACGACATCGGCGATACACGCGGGCTGGCGATGGCAGGTCGCTGCGCGCTGGTCATCGACTGGGGCGACATCGGTCCGCTGTCGATCAGCGAAGACGGTGCTGCGATCAAGGACAAGATGTATGCCGCGATCTCGCCCGGCTCGCGTCGTGCTTTGAACGTGGATACCGGCAAGCTCGAGGACTGCAACCCGACGCTTTGCCCGAATGCCATCGACGGGATCAACTATTCTCCGTTCGGTGCCTTCGGCGGCTGGGCCGGGGCGATCAACGCCAAGTCGGACGACACGGTGAAGCAGGCGGCCTATGACTTCCTGTCCTATGTCAACCAGGCGGAGCAGTCGAACGTCGATGTGACCATCGGCTGGACGGGCTATAACCCCTACCGGAACTCGCAGCTGGAAAGCACCGAGCTTTGGGTCAAGGCGGGTTTCTCGGAGGCTGCGGCCCAGAACTATCTGGGGGCGATCAAGGATAGCCTGAACCACCCGAACATGGCGTCCGACCTGAAGATCCCCGGCGCCCAGCAGTACACGGGCGTGGTGCTGGACCGCGAGTTGGCGCGCTTCCTGGCCGGTGAAATCACCGCCGAACAGGCAACCGCCAATATCGAGGAAGCCTGGGAGGAGATCACAGAGGACTTCGGGCGCGACAGCCAGAAGACCATGTACAACCTGTCGCTTGGCATCACGAACTAAGGCGTGACAACGACAGACGACACAGAGCGGTCCGGGGAAACCCGGGCCGCCGTTCCGGGCGGGGGGCGCGAACGGTTGGCCGACTGGCTGGACCGGCACGCGCAACATATTTTCATCTGGCCCGCCGTCACGATGATCCTGATTTTCTCCATTTTTCCGCTGGTCGCGTCCTTCATCATGGCGCTCAGCCGGATCCGGCTGAGGGGCGGCAGCTATAGGGTCCGCTTCGTCTGGTTCCAGAACTTCGAAAAGCAGCTTTTCGGGTCCGAGCAATTCCATTTTCTGGGCACTTTCGGCGGCATGTCGATCCTTGGCTGGGTCGTGGCCCTGTTGGTCACCGGCGGCATCGTCTGGTGGGTGCTGCGCTATCTGATGTCGGGGCCGACCGTAGTTGGATTGGTCGGGCGCTTGTTCACCTGGGGGCTGGTCCTGGGCGTCGGCTGGCTTCTGGCGGCGACGTTCTTTTCGGGACATCCCTTCGGCACGCTGGGCACGACGCTGTTCTATGTGATCTTCGGCTGCGGCGTGCAGTTCGTCATCGGCGTCGGGCTGGCTTTTTTGTGTTCGCTGCCGATCAAGGGCCGCAGCTTCTTCCGCGTGGTCTTCTTCGTGCCCTTGATGATCACGCCCATTGGCGTTGGATACGCCTTCCGGATGATGGCGGACACGACAAAGGGGCCGTTTTCGCCCGCCTGGCAGTGGTTGGGTCTGGGTGATTTCGCCTGGGCGGCGGACCCCTGGGCCGCGCGGTTTTTCATCATGATCGGCGACAGTTGGCAGTGGATCCCGTTCATCTTCGTCGTCATGCTGGCCGCGCTTGAAAGCGTGCCGCGCGACTATGTCGAAGCGGCGCAGGTCGATGGCGCGTCAAGCTGGGAGATCTTCAAGGACATCACCTGGCCGCAGGTTGTGCCGGTGGCGGCGACGGTGCTGCTGATCCGGGTGATCGAGGCGTTCAAGATCGTCGATCTGCCCAATATCATGACGGCGGGCGGGCCGGGAATTGCAACGGAATCAATGACTTTGCACGCGCTCTTCGCGTGGCGTTCGCTTGATCTGGGGCAATCGGCGGCGGTCGCCTATCTGCTGTTGTTCGTGACCGTCGTGACCTGCGTCAGCTTCTTCAACCTGGTGGTGCTAAGGAGGATCCGCGCATGAGCCGGACCCTGATGCAGCGCCTGTTCGAGCCGACGTCGATCCGCGACATGGCCATCGGCACGAAGGTGATCGTCTATTCGATCCTGCTGTTCTGGACGGCCTTCGTGCTGTTCCCGATCTATTGGGTGCTGATCACGTCCTTCAAAACGGCGGTGGATGTGAATTCAGGCCCCGTCTTTCTGCCGTTTATAGACTTCCAGCCCAGCTTACACGCGTGGAAAGAGTTGTTCGTCTTCGACTATGAAGACACGCTGAAGGCGTACGTGAACTCGCTGATCATCGCGCTGTCGTCGACGGCGGCGAGCGTTCTGATCGGCTCGATGGCCGCCTATGCGCTGGCACGGTTCGAGTACCGGCCAAAGTTCGGCGTTGTTCTGACATTCGTCCTTGTGATGATTGCCGCCTTTTATGCCGTGGGCGCCTATGGCGTCGACTGGCGGCTGGCGAGCGCGTCTGGCATCGCGGTCTTCGTCTTCCTCGCCATCGCACTTGGGCGGTATTTCAAGGCGCGGCTTTCGAACGGCGATATCCTGTTCTGGATGATTTCGCAGCGCATCCTCGCGCCCATCGTCGTGGTGGTGCCGATCTATATGATGTTCCAGCAGGTCCGTTTGCTGGACACCCACATCGCGATCATCCTGACCTATACCGTCATCAACCTGCCGATCGTGATCTGGCTGATGTACGATTTCTTCCGCTCGATCCCCATCGATCTGGAGGAAAGCGCGCAACTGGATGGCGCGACCCGGATCGGGGTGTTCTGGGACATCGTGCTGCCGCTGTCACGGACAGGGCTGGCGGCAACGACGCTGTTGGTGATGATCCTGAGCTGGAACGAGTACCTGCTGGCGCTCTTCCTTTCGACGTCCCGGGCGCAGACCATGCCGATCCTCGTCGCGGCAATGAACGCGGGCGAGCGCGGCATTCTCTGGTGGAGCATGTCGGTGGTGATTATCGTGATGATCATCCCCGTCATCGTGCTGGCGATCATCTTGCAGCGCTACATTTCAAAGGGCCTGCTTCTGGGCGCGGTAAAGGGGTAGGGGATGACGGTCGTTCTGGACAAGGTCTCGAAATCCTTCGGCGCGGTGAAGGTGCTGCACGATCTGTCGCTGGAGGTGCAGGATGGCGAGTTTCTGGTTCTTCTGGGCGCGTCTGGGTCGGGCAAATCGACCGCGCTTCGGATGATCGCGGGGCTGGAGACCGTGAGCGAGGGCACGATCCACATCAGCGGGCGCGACGTTACGAACGAACTGCCGAAGAACCGCGATGTCGCGATGGTGTTCCAGTCCTACGCGCTGTACCCGCACAAGACGGTGGCGGAGAACATCGGCTATCCGCTGAAGATCCGGCGGCTTGCCCGCGCGGACATGGAAGCGCAGGTCCGCGATGTCGCCCAGCAGGTGCAGTTGGACGAATTGCTCGACCGGTACCCGAAGGAGCTGTCGGGCGGGCAACGCCAGCGCGTCGCACTGGCACGCGCCATGGTGCGGCGTCCGGCGGTGTTTCTGATGGACGAGCCGCTGTCGAACCTCGACGCCAAGCTTCGGGGCCACATGCGGGCCGAGCTGAAACACATGCAGCACGAGCTTGGGATCACCACGATCTATGTGACACACGATCAGGTGGAAGCGATGACGCTGGCGCATCGCGTGGCGCTTCTGGAAGGCGGCAGGCTGCAGCAATTGGCGACACCAAGGGCGATCTATGAAGACCCCGAGAACCTTTTCGTCGCGCAGTTCATCGGCTCGCCGCCGATGAATGTCGCCCACGGCACGCTGGAGGGCGGCACCTTTATCGTGGGTGACGATCGTGTCGCGACAGGCGGCAGCGAGACGGTGCGGAACGCGGTCATTGGCCTCCGCGCCGAGGACTGCCGGGTGGTGGCCCCCAGCGAGGGGCAGTTGCACGCGAAGCTCTTTGCGAACGAATTGATCGGCGATCACACGCTGGTCACGGCGAAGCTGGGCGAGGATACGCTGTCAATCAAGGCGTCCAAGGATTTCGAGGCGGGGTTTGACGAAGCGATTGGCATCGCCTTCGACCCGGACAAGATATATCTGTTCGACAAGGATACCGGTGCACGGATCGACCGGCGCGGTTGAGCGAACGAAGAGCCTTGAAGATGTACGACCCCAAAGGCAACGGGAAGGACAGGGCCGTCGACGCGGTTGCGTTCACGGAAGTGGAGCCGCCCGCGTACTTGCAGGGCGTCGTGCATCGCTTTCTGGAGCTCAAGACCAGCGAGCCGCTGACCGAGGACTATCGGTTCCATGCCCTGCCGGACGCCTGCACCTATATCGTCTTCGATCAGTTGGACCCCCGAATAATGGGGCTCGCCCGGCTGCGGGCTGCGTCGGAGGAATTCAACCTGGGCCGGGCGTTCCACTTCGTGAACATTCGGTTGATGCCGGGCGTCTGGCAGGGCGATCCGGCCATGGTCACGCCGGGAGTGATCGACAGCCCCTATACCGGGGACCTCCCGCTTGCCGAGGTGAACGAAGCCCTGGCGGGGAAAAGCCTGGACGAGGGACAACCGGTTCTGGTGACGCTGGTCGAGGACCTGATGGGTCGCGGCCTGCTGCAACCCAGTCCAATCACCGAGTGCATCTTTCAACATCTGGACGACATTCACAGTGTCGCGGATATGGCCCGGGTCTCGGGCATCTCGGCCCGCCAGCTTCAACGGACTTTGAAGCGCATCACCGGGTTTGCGCCGCATGACTTCCTGAAAGTCCTGCGCCTGCAACAGGCGCTGAACGGCAGCGATACGTGGTCC
>JASJDQ010000060.1 GCA_030065075.1 Paracoccaceae bacterium
TCCTCGGAGATGTTCTGGACGATCATGTCGACATTCACGCCCGCATCCGCGAGCGGGCCGAAAATGGCGGCCGCAATACCCGGTCGGTCGGCGACCGAAAGGAGCGTCATCTTGGCTTCGTCGCGGCTATAGGCGACACCCGCCACTACATTGCTTTCCACGATATCCTCCTCGTCACACACGAGCGTACCCGCCGTGCCGTCGATGTCATTATCTTCGAAACTCGAAAGTACACGAAGCTTCACCTTGTAGCGCATGGCCAGTTCGACGGAGCGCGTTTGCAGCACTTTCGCGCCGAGTGAGGCAAGCTCCAGCATTTCTTCGAAGGCGATCCGGTCAAGCCTCCGCGCTTTCGAGGTGATCCGGGGATCGGTCGTGTAAACCCCTTCCACGTCAGTATAAATGTCGCAACGCTCGGCCCCGAAGGCGGCTGCGAAGGCCACCGCGGTCGTGTCCGATCCGCCGCGCCCGAGAGTGGTGATCCGGCCCTCAGGGCTGATCCCCTGGAAGCCTGCCACGACGGCAACGCGCATGCCTTCGGCGAACTTGGCATTGATGGCGTCCGTGCCGATTTCCTCGATCCGGGCCGCCGCGTGGGCGCTGGTCGTTTTGAGCGGTATTTGCCAGCCTTGCCAGGAACGTGCGGGGACGTCCATTTCCTGAAGCGTCAGCGCCATCAACCCGGCAGTGACATTTTCGCCCGAGGACACCACCGCATCGTATTCGCGGGCGTCGTATAGGTGCGAGGTTTCTTCGACCCAGCCCACCAGTTCGTTTGTCTTGCCCGCCATGGCGGAGACGATGACGATCACGTCATAGCCGTTCGCCACCTCGCGGCCCACGCGCTTGGCGGCGCGCCGGATGCGATCCAGCGAGGCGACAGAGGTGCCGCCGAATTTCATGACAAGAATGGGCATCGCTTCAGGCCGTCCGGTTTCGGAGCGCCTGTTACGGGATTGCCCCGCGCGGGGCAAGGCGTGTTCTGATCGCGCGCCTGTCGGCGCACAGGATGCCTTGATTGGGGCTCTGCCCCAAACCCCGGGATATTTGCGCCAAGAAGAAAAGGCTAAATCTGGTTCTACAGCAGGGTGTCGACCCATTGGGGGACGGTTTCGCTCGCAGGGCCGAGAATGACGTCATCAAAAAGGTCGGCGAAATTCGAGGGTTCCAGATTGATTTCCAGAGTTCTGGCACCCCGGCCCCTGGCTTCCGCGACGAAGCCTGCGGCGGGATAGACAGTGCCGCTGGTGCCGATCGCCACGAATAGATCGGCGCTTGCCAGGTGGGTGGCGATTTCTGGCAGGTAGTGCGGGGTTTCGCCGAACCAGACCACATCAGGGCGCGTCGTCGCTTCGCCGCAGGTGGGGCAGGGGTCATCCACCGCCATGACCAGGGGCGCGTCCCACTTCGCATGGCAGGACATGCAGCGCGCCCGGCCATGCGCGCCGTGCATGTGAAGCGCTGTTGATCCTGCAGCTTCATGGAGGGAATCCACGTTCTGCGTGATCAGTTCGACCTCGCCTCGGAATTCCGCCTGTAGTCGGGCAAGGGCGAAATGCGCGGCATTCGGCTTGGCGCCCCGCGCGTTCTTGCGGCGCATGTTGTAGAAGTCGATGACCTTTTCCGGATCGCGCGCGAACCCCTGCGGCGTGGCGACCTCTTGCAGGTCGTACTTCGTCCAGACGCCGCCCTTGTCGCGGAAGGTGCCAAGGCCGCTTTCGGCCGAGACACCTGCGCCGGTAAGAATGGTGATCTTCATCTCAAGCGTTTGCCCCTGTAATCTTCCCAAACCCTAAGTCGCGGATCAGAAAGAACCACCCCCATGCGTGTGCTTTTCGTTTGTCTTGGCAATATTTGCCGCTCGCCCACGGCCGAGGCGGTTTTGCGCGCGAAAGCGGGTCGAGATTGGTCCATCGACAGCGCGGGAACCGGGGACTGGCACATCGGCAAGCCCCCGTATGGCCCTGCCATCGAGGCCGGCGCGGCGCGGGGCTATGACCTTTCCCCGCTTCGGGCGCGGCAGTTCAACACGGACGATTTCACCGTCTTCGAGCTAATTCTCGCAATGGACCGCCAGAATCTGGCCGACATAGAAACTCTACGGCCACCCGGCGCGGCAACGCCTGCACGCCTCCTGCTGGACCACGCGCCAGCCCTCGGACGCCAAGAGGTCCCCGATCCCTACTTCACCGGCGATTTCGAAGAAGCCCTTGATTTGATCGAAGCTGCCTGTTCCGAACTCGTCCATGCCCATTCTTCGTGACAGTCCCAATTTTTCCGTTTTACGCACTGCGCCCCCCGTGTTCTACTCCACTCAAGGCGGAGTATCCGCCGTCTGGGAGAGTGCATGGCCGAGCAGACAGAAAGTAAAAGCCGTAATCTGCTGCGGCGGCTCAAGGACACGCTGGCCGAGGATACCGCAGGGCAGGCGCGGCTGGATCAGGTGGTCGGGCTGATCGCCTCGTCGATGCAGACCGAGGTCTGTTCGATCTATCTTTTTCGCGACGCCGAAACGCTCGAGCTTTGCGCCACCGAAGGGCTCAACCCCGAAGCCGTGCACCAGACGCGGATGAAGCTGGGCGAGGGGCTGGTCGGACGCGCCGCGCGCGACGGGCGCGTGGTCAATGAAGCGGATGCGCCGAACGCCCGTGGCTTCCGGTACATGCCCGAGACGGGCGAGGAGGTTTTCCCATCCTTCTGTGGTGTGCCGATCACGCGGCTCGGCGACAAGCTGGGCGTGCTGGTGGTGCAATCGCGCGAGGCGCGGGCGTTTTCAGAAGACGAGGTCTATGCGCTGGAAGTCGTCGCGATGGTGCTGGCCGAGATGACCGAGCTTGGCGCTTTCGTCGGCGAAGGCGAGGCGCTTCGGGCGCGACACACGAACCCGATGCTGTTCCGTGGTGGGGTGGGGCAGGAAGGGGTCGCCGAAGGTCACGTCTGGCTGCACGAGCCCCGCGTGGTGGTGACCAATCCCGTGGCCGACGATCCGGTGGCCGAGACCGAGCGATTGCGCAATGCCATCGACCAGCTTCGCGTCTCGGTCGACGACATGCTGAAATCGGTCGGTCAGGACCCGATCGACAAGGAACAACGCGAGGTTCTGGAAGCGTTCCGGATGTTCGCGAACTCGCGGTCGTGGCTGAAGCGCATGGAGGAAGACATCGCAGCGGGCCTCTCGGCGGAAGCGGCGGTGGAAAAGGAACAGTCTGCTGCGCGGGCGCGGTTGGGGGAGTCGTCCGATGCCTATTTGCGCGAACGCTTGCAGGATCTGGACGACCTGTCGAACCGGCTTTTGCGGATCCTCACCGGTCAGGGGAACGACACCGGTGCGGGCCGGCCGGAAAACGCGATCCTAGTCGCGCGCAACATCGGGCCCGGGGAACTGCTTGATTACGGACGTGGCGAGTTGAAAGGCATCGTGCTGGAACAGGGGTCGGTCGGCAGCCATGCGGCCATCGTGGCGCGCGCCTGGGCGGTTCCGCTGATCGTTCACGCGGGCGGTCAGATCACGTCCGAGGCGCTGAATGGCGACCACATCATGGTCGATGGCGATCAGGGCATCGTGCACTTGCGTCCGGACGAAACCGTGGTTTCGGCCTTTCGCGACAAGATCGCGATGCAGGCCAAGGCCCAGGAGCGCTATGCCGGGCTTCGCGAACTGCCGGCTGAATCGAAAGACGGCTGCAAGATCGAATTGCACATGAACGCAGGCCTCATCGCCGAACTGCCCAGCATGGAAAGTTCGGGCGCCGAGGGCGTGGGACTCTTCCGGACCGAGCTTCAGTTCCTGGCGCGGAACTCTGTCCCGAAGCGCTCGGAACTGGCAGCGATCTATTCGCGTGTGCTCGATGCCGCAGGCGGGCGGCGCGTGGTGTTCCGGACGCTCGATATCGGGTCGGACAAGGTGCTGCCTTACATGAAGCGCGAAGACGAGCCGAACCCGGCTCTGGGCTGGCGCGCGATCCGCGTCGGGCTCGACAAGGTGGGCGTCATGCGCATGCAGTTGCAGGCGCTCATTCGGGCGGCGAACGGGCGGCCGCTGACCGTCATGTTCCCCTTCGTCGCGCAGTTCGAGGAATTCAAGGCGGCGCGCCAGCATCTGCTGGACGAGATCGAGCGCGAGCGGAAGCTGGGTCATGTCCTGCCGGAAAAGGTCGAAATCGGCACAATGCTGGAAACCCCGTCGATTGCCTTTGCGCCCCGGCAGTTCTTCGAGATGGCGGACTTCATCTCGATCGGTGGCAACGATCTGAAGCAGTTCTTCTTCGCCGCCGACCGTGAAAACGAACGGGTGCGGCGGCGGTACGATACGCTGAACGTCAGCTTTCTGACGTTCATCGCGCAGATCGTGCGGCGATGTGATGAGACGAACACGCCTGTCAGCTTCTGTGGCGAGGATGCGGGCCGTCCTATCGAAGCGATGTGCTTCGCCGCCATGGGCCTCCGCTCCCTCTCCATGCGCCCGGCCTCCGTCGGCCCGGTGAAGCACCTCATCCGTCGCGTCGATCTGGGCGAGGCCCGCAAGGTGATCGACCGCGCCTGCAACAGTGGCGTGCAGTCGGTCCGGGGCGATGTGATGGAGTGGCTCCGGGGCGAGGCGCAATAGTGCATTCTGCGAGGAAGAAGAGCGAGCGGATCAGACAGACGCTTGCGCTTCTTTCAAATCCAGAGCGGAAAGAATTGATAGTTGCCTACCGTGACTATGCCGTCGAAATGAACAACGTCGATCCAAGTGTATTCGGAAGCCAATTCGAAGACGGCTTGGAAGCCTCGATTTTAGATGGCGACAAGGACGGAGTTTTCAGTTCTGGTGCAAAAGACGTGGTGTCGAGTTTCAATTCTTTGATGAGGCATCACGAAGGGAAAAGACTGTCAAATTTCTTCGAAGACAAGCTGTCAGAGAGAGTGATGCGCATTTTGCGTAAGTATGTTGAGCAATGAATGCGCTTGAAGCGTAGATGACATTGAAGTGCACAGTATTCGCACCGTTCGACCACGCCACAAAGTCTTAAACGCGTAGGGTGCGTATTCATGCGCCCCGCTGCTTAACAATGCGGCAACCCCACCGCGCGCCCGTCTGTACAAATGTGAATTCGGGGGTTTCAAACCTGAACAAAAGTGAACTTTGCCAGCTTCCGCGGATGTACAGGTCACACTCTGGTCAGAAACCTTGCCAATCGGTGGCTCAGGCGCGCGCGTAGGTCGGCCAGAACCGGGTGTGCATCGCCACGCAGGCGCAGGCGAGGCCAACGGTCAGGCCCAGCCAGACGCCAATGCCTTCAAGACCCAGAATGAAACCAAGGACATAGCTGGTGGGCAGCCCGATCAGCCAGTAACTGATGATCGCCATCACCATGGGCACGCGCGTGTCATGGACGCCCCGCAGCATACCCAGCCCCATGACCTGTCCGAAGTCGACCAGTTGGAACAGCGCAGACACCGCCAGAAGCGCCGCGCCGATCTGCAGGATCGTCGGGCGATCCGGATCGGTCGGATCGACGAACAACCCGATAAGCTCCTCTGGAATAAGTAAAAAGGCGGCGATAATCGGCGCGATGGTGATACCGGCCAGCACCAGTCCGGCCTGCGCCGTTGTCCGCAGCGCCTGCGTGTCGGACTTGCCCCAAGCCCGTCCGACCCGCACCGTCACGGCCTGAGACAGCCCAAGCGGCACCATGAACGTGATGCTGGTGATCTGCAGCGCGATACCATGCGCGGCCAGCGGAATAGTCCCGAGCCATCCCATCATGACGCTCGTGGCGGCGAAAAGCCCGGTTTCTGCCAATAAGGTCAAACCGATAGGCAGACCTAGAAAGAACACTTTCGACAAGGCCTCGGGGTCAGGGCGGTGGAAGTTCTGCAACAGCGCGTGGTCCGGTCGTTTCCTCAGCGCGTAGACCATCAACGCCAGCAGGCTGACCGTGTGACTGACGAGCGAGGCGATGCCAGCACCGACAATTCCCAACTCGGGCGCGCCAAAATTTCCGAATATAAACATATAGTTGGCAAGCGCGTTCAAAAGGGCAGCCCCGATCACGGCGAAGAGGATCGCGCGCGTCAGTTCCAGCGCCGACAGGTAGCTTTTCAGTGTTTGCACCAGAAGCGCTGGGATCATGCCAAGGCCGATGAGCGGCATGTACTGCCCGGCAAGGCGCGCGACCTCAGGTTCCTGTCCCATCGCCAAGAGCAGGGGTTCGCCAAAGAAAAAGAACGGCGTGACCAGCGCGCCGAACCCGATCGAGAGCCAAAGCCCCATGCGCGTCACGCGCCTCACCTGCCGGTCCTCGCCCTGCGCCAGCGCCGAGGCGATCATCGGTGTCACGGCCCAGGCAAATCCCGATCCGAGTATGAAAACAATGAAGAAAATCGGCCCCGAAACGGATAACGCCGCGAGACCGGGAACCGAATACCAGCCCATCATCACGGCATCCGTGACCGAGATCAGCATCTGCGCGATATGGCTGCCCACCAGCGGCAGGCCCAGTGCCAGAAGGGCACGGGCCTCGCCGCCGACGCTGACGCGCGGCGCTGTCGAAAGGGTCTCGGTTTGCATGGGCCCGCTATAGACAGCCCCGCGCCCGCGGGGCAACGAAAATCCTCAGTCGTATTGCACGACTTCGATTTCGATCCCGTCGTTGTCGTGGAAATAGAACCGTCGGCCCGGCTCATAATCCGCGTGGTTCACCGGCGTGAAGCCCTCAGCCTTCACACGTTCTTCGACCGCATCCAGATCGTCGACGACAACCGCCCAGTGATTGAGGCCGCCTTTCGTCCGATAGCTGGAGGATTTGGCCTCGGGCGTCTCGGGATACGTGAAAAGCGCCACATAAGTGTCGTCGTCGCCGATGTGGATGGTGTACCCCGTCTGCATGCCCGCACCTTCCCAACGGATCTTCCAGCCGAAGACGCGTTCGATCCATGCGGCGGTCTTCTGCGGATCGCTGACGGTGACGTTCAGATGTTCAAGTCGTGCGGCCATTTCGGCACCTCCAATTCTCAAGATGCCATGGACGATAATTCCTCAAGTGAACTTGAGGTCAATCCCTTATCTCACCCAGCCCCACACCCCAAAGCGCGGTCTTTTGCACCCATCCGCGCTTGCCATTTGCGTTGACCCGGCACCAGTCGGCATCGCAACTGCCAAGCCGGGCCACGACGCCCGCTTCGGCATAGGCGTTCACCTCGGCCGCCTCGCCGGGCTTGACGCGCAAAGGGGTCAGGTCCTGCTCCACGATCACATGGCGCGCGCCCGACAGAAGAGAATAGTGCACCCATCCGCCTTGGCCGTCACGGTCGCGGACGCGGCGCCAGTGGCCATGCTCACCGGTGACTTCCAACGGCATGTTCCGCCGCGTGTAAACCCAGTCGATCCGGTGCGACAGCGAGGGGCCACGACGAACGTTGCCTTCCTCGGCCTTCAAGGAAACAAACCGCGGAATGGGCAGGTTCGTCACCTTGCCGCGTTCGCTCGCGTGCGTGATTGTGCCGACCGCAGTCAGCAACAGGAATGCGAATACCCCAAGGATCGCCTGATTCACTCTCTGCTCGTCCTTTCGCCTGTTGCGCCATTCTGATGACGGCGCTTGTGCCAGCGTCAGTTCCTTGTCACTTTGCCACCAACCGGCGGCGAATGAAAGATGGGAGGACCCAGAAACAATGCCTGATGCGCGTTTGAAAGTGGTGGTGACACGGCGATTACCAGATGTCGTGGAAACGCGCTTGTCAGAATTGTTCGATGTCACGCTGGCGGGTGATGATACGCGCATGACACGCGATGCCCTGGCAGCGGCCATGCGTGATACGGATGTCGTTGTGCCGACCATCACCGACCAGATCGATGCAAGCTTGCTGGCGCAGGCCGGGGATCGGCTGAAGCTGATTGCAAGCTTTGGCGCGGGCGTCGATCACATCGACGTCACGACCGCGCGGCAGCGGGGCATACTGGTGTCCAACACGCCGGGCGTCGTTACCGAGGATACGGCGGACATGACCATGGCGCTGATCCTGTCGATTACGCGCCGTATCCCCGAAGGTCTGGCCGTCATGCAAAAGGGCGAGTGGGACGGCTGGTCGCCGACGGCCTTCCTTGGTGGTCGTCTGGGCGGTCGGCGCCTGGGCATTCTGGGGATGGGGCGGATCGGGCAGGCCGTGGCGCGGCGCGCGGCGGTCTTTGGCTGTCAGGTTCACTACCACAACCGGCGACGGTTGCGCCCCGAGACTGAAAGCGAGCTGCAGGCGACCTATTGGGAAAGCCTGGACCAGATGGTCAGCCGGGTCGATATCCTGTCGATCAACTGCCCGCACACGCCGTCCACCTTTCACCTGATGAATGCGCGCCGGCTGAAGCTGATGAAGCCCACCGCTGTGATCGTGAACACCTCGCGCGGCGAGGTGATCGACGAGAACGCGCTGACGCGTATGTTGAGAGCGGGAGAGATTGCCGGCGCGGGTCTGGACGTGTTCGAGCACGGGGCCGAGGTCAATCCGCGCCTTCGCGAACTGCCGAATGTCGTGCTGTTGCCACACATGGGGTCGGCCACGCTAGAGGGCCGGATCGAACAGGGTGAGCGTGTCATCATCAATATCAAGACATTCGAAGACGGTCACCGGCCACCCGACCTGGTGGTTCCGTCCATGTTGTAAGAGAGGTCCGGTCCTTGACGAAACTCCTCATCCCGTTCGTCCTGATCGTCGCGACCCTGTCGGGTTGCGCCCGATCCCTGACCCAGGCGGAAGAGGCATTTGCCAATGATCTTTTCGGCGAAGAGGTCGACACGTCGCGTGTCCGGGTCGCGCAAGGGTTGGGCATTCTGCCCGTTTATCAGACGGTTCCGTCCAAAGTGACACTGGTCGAAGGCACGGATCAGGCGTGCCTGCGCGTCCCGCAACCGCGCGGGGCGCAACCGCCGCAGGCATTTGCCTTCCAAAACCGCATTCACTTCGAAACAGGCCTTTATTCCAGTGACATGATGACCGAATGGCCGGACCGGTTGCGCATACCGCAGGCTTTGGTTTTTGCGCATGAAATGGTCCACGTCTGGCAGTGGCAAAACCGTCAGGTCACCGGCTATTCGCCGGGCCGGGCCGTCGCCGAAAGCATCAACCTGGCCGATCCGTATTTTTCGGAGGGCGCGGACACGTTCTTCAGTTTCGGCTTCGAACAGCAGGCGGCGATTGTCGAGGACTACCTCTGTTTCGCCTTCGCCAACCCGGATCATCCGCGTCGGCAGGAGCTGCGCGAGATCCTTGCCCCGGTCTTTGACATGGATCGCATCGACGCTGCCGTTGTCGAATGACAGACGCGGCCCGCAACGTCGCGCTGTACCCGTGGTTCAAGTTCTTTCAGAACCTGCTCTTCTGGCAGGCCACCTGGTTTCTGTTCTTTCAGTCCGAGCTTTCGGCGGCCCAGGCGATCCTGATCTATGTTTTCTATGACATCGCCACGACCGTTCTGGAAGTGCCGTCCGGCTACATGTCCGACAGGGTCGGGCGGCGTTTCACACTGATCCTGTCGGCGCTGGCGGGACTGCTTTCGGCGACCATGCAAGCGGTCGGCTCCGAATTCTGGGTCTTCGCGCTGGCGCAGGTCGCCATGGGCATACACATCGCTTTTGCCTCCGGCACCGACAGCTCGCTCTTGTACGAAAGCCTTGCCGAAGACGGGCGTGAAGACGAGATCGAAGCGCACGAATTGAAAGCGTGGCGGTTCAACTTTGTCGCCCTCGCCATTTCGGCCGTGCTCGGCGGCGCAATGGCTCTTTGGTCCCTGCGCGTGCCGTATTTGGCCAGTGCTGTCGCTTTCGTTTTCGTTGCCGTTGTCGTCTTCCGCTTTCGCGAGCCGAAGCATGCCAAACAAGAGGTGACGGACGGCGCCCGGCTCGATGCCTTGCGCATCGCCTTGCGCCAGCCGGTTCTGATGTGGCTCTTTGCGCTTTCGGCCCTGATGTACGGCTTCAGCCATTTGCCGTTCGTCTTCGGCCAGCCCTACATCCTTGGCGCCCTGGCCCAGATCGGGATGGAGGCGAATGCCCCGTTGGTCAGCGGTGCTGTCACCGCGTGCATGATGCTGGTCTCTGTCCTGACATCCTGGATGGCGCCGGGACTTCGCGAGCGCATCGGGCTGACCGGTATCCTGCTTTTGGCGTTCGGGCTTCAGGTCTTCCTTGTGGGTGGTCTTGCGCTGACCGGCAGCGTCTTTGCCATCGCGCTTTTGCTGCTGCGCATGGTGCCCGACAGTTTTTCGCGACCGTTCATTCTGGCACGGATTCAGACCGAACTGCCGGATGGCATCCGTGCGACCTATCTGTCGCTGCAAAGTCTGGCCGGGCGTATCCTGTTCGCGGCCAGCCTATACCTTGCGTCCGGGTCCGCGTCGGATGTGGGCGAAATGGCGCCGGACGAAGTGCGCCTTGTCCTTGGCGTCTTCGCGGCGGTTGGCTGCGGTTTCCTTGCCGTGCTGGCGGTGTTGTCGCGTCTCGACGGTCTCGCACGCGTACCCGGAAAATGAGTTCGTTTTCCGTGTCAGAAAATGCGTCCGCTCAGAACCATTGTCCGGGCTCCATCAGGCCCAGGTCCAGCAACTGCTGCGATTTCCACTCGAACGGCACCGAGTTGTGCCAGCGGAACGTGTCGATGTGAAACCGGCTGGCCGCATTCAGGCGAAGCGCCTTCGCGGTCCGGAACGACACGACCGCGGCCGTCAGATTGTGATGCCAGGGGCAGGAATAGGTGTTCAACTCGTCGTCTGACCAGGTGTGATCGGGCCGCAGGACCGCGTCGCGGCGCGTCCGGATGATCGAGATCCGGTCGATCCGGCGCTTGCTCTCGGCGATATGTTCCTCGAACCGCCAGCGAAGCCCGCCATAGAAGTCCAATTGGCGGTCTTTCGGGCCTTCGTCGTCGTGCCGCGCCAAGGCGTAATAACCCGACCGGTCCAAATGCGCGTCGGTCAATGACACCGCATTGTCGGCCTGCCCAAGATCGGCGGCATAGACGTCGATCACATAGGTCAGCATCGAAAACCGGCGTTCCTCGGCATGAAAGGCCAGCAATTCGCCCACCGACCGGGTTTCGCTGAAGGGATAGAACAGGAACTCGGCATTGTAGCCGTAATAAAGCCACGTCTTCTCCGGCAGCGCGGGTTGGATCGCATTGACGATGTTGAGCAGCGCATCGGGTTCCATCGTTGGGTGGTCGACGCGGATCACGCTACTTTCCACGCTCGCGTCCAGCTCAAGCTCGGCGGGCGCGACCAGAATGATGGTCTTGAAGCCCCGGTCGGCGTGATAGCCAATTGTCGTCGGCACCTCGACATCGTCTTCGGCGATCAGGACCGCAACGGGGCCCTTCGCCTCCCCGATGGCGCTGCTGTTGCACGCATGTTTGAGCCCCGAAAAACGCATGATCTCCTTTACGTGTCTGGCCGCG
This sequence comes from Paracoccaceae bacterium, assembly GCA_030065075.1. Classification (GTDB taxonomy): domain Bacteria; phylum Pseudomonadota; class Alphaproteobacteria; order Rhodobacterales; family Rhodobacteraceae; genus JAJDOD01. The sequence continues at coordinate 11,428 of JASJDQ010000060.1, forward strand.
CCCTTGGCAAGAGAGGCCGTTGGGTGATAGGAGCCAAGCCTGCCGTTGCCAAAGGAAACCGGTCTGCCCATGTCGTCGCCCAAGAAGCTGTTCATCAAGACTTATGGCTGTCAGATGAATGTCTATGACAGCGAACGCATGGCCGAAGCGCTGGGCGGGCAGGGCTATGTGCCCACCGACAGTGCCGACGATGCGGACATGATCCTGCTGAACACCTGTCACATCCGGGAAAAGGCAGCTGAAAAGGTCTATTCCGAGCTTGGCCGTTTTCGTCCCCTGAAGCAGGCCAAGCCCGACCTGAAGATCGGCGTTGCCGGCTGCGTCGCGCAGGCCGAAGGGGCCGAGATCATGGCGCGGCAGCCGCTGGTCGATCTGGTGGTGGGGCCGCAAAGCTATCACCGTCTGCCAGAGTTGGAAGCCAAGGCCCGCAGCGAGGAGAAGGCGCTCGATACTGAGTTTCCCGAAGAGGACAAGTTCGACCATCTGGCGCGCCGGCCCAAAGCCACGCGTGGACCGACGGCGTTTCTGACCGTGCAGGAAGGCTGCGACAAGTTCTGCGCGTTCTGCGTGGTGCCTTACACCCGTGGGGCCGAGGTGTCACGCCCGGCGGAAAAGGTGTTGGACGAGGCGCGTGATCTGGTCGAGCGCGGCGTGCGTGAGATCACTTTTCTGGGCCAGAACGTCAACGCCTACCATGGGCACGAGGGCGGGCTCGCTGGGCTCATCTGGGCGCTCTCAGACATCGACGGGCTGGAGCGGATCCGCTTCACCACCAGCCACCCGAACGACATGGACGACGCGCTGATCGACGCGCATGGAACATGTGAAAAACTCATGCCGTACCTGCACTTGCCGGTGCAATCCGGCTCAGATCGCATCCTGAAGCGCATGAACCGCAAGCATACCGCAGAAGAGTACATCCGGCTGATCGAACGCCTTCGCGCCGCGCGACCCGATCTTTTGCTCTCGGGCGATTTCATCGTGGGCTTCCCGGAAGAGACGGACGCCGATTTCGCCGACACGATGGCGCTGATCGAAACCGTGGGTTACGGCCAGGCCTATAGCTTCAAGTATTCGACGCGACCGGGCACACCTGCCGCCGAACGCGAACAGGTGGCCGAAGAGGTCAAGGACGCGCGCCTACAACAGTTGCAAGGACTTCTGAAGGACCAGCAGCGCGCGGCGCAGGACGCGATGGTCGGACGGACGGTCAAGGTTCTGTTTGAAAAACCCGGGCGGTTCGACGGGCAAATGGTCGGCAAGTCCGAGTACCTGCATGCCGTTCACGTCGAAGCCGCCGGACTGGCGCCCGGCGACCTCAAGCCTGTGACGATCACTGCGTCGAACAGCAATTCGCTGGCGGGCGAGCTTTAGGCCGCCTCTGCCAGCATCTCCAGAATGTGAGTCCAGCCCTTCTGGTGATTGTCGCGGATTTCTTCGGAAGGGAAGCGCACGTGCTGAAGCGTGACGTTCGTGCCGCCGTCGGCCTCGGCAAAGCGTAGGGTCACTGTGCTGTCGGGCTCTGTTGACGCCGCGCTTTCCCAGGTGAAGGCCAGTTCATTCGGGCGGTCGATCGTCTTGTAGGTGCCTTCGTGTGGCATGTCCTTCCCGTCCGCGGTCATGACGACGCGGAAGCGTCCGCCGACCCGGGCGTCGGCCACAGCCTCGGTGATGGTGACGGCGGGCATGGGCCGCATGATCTTGCTCAGCATCGCCGGGTCGAGCCAGGCGTCGAACAAGGCTTCGCGCGGGGCGGCGATGAAGCGTTCGCAGGTCAGTTCCAGTTCCAGGGCAGTGTCAGTCATTGGAAGTCTCCTCGGTGACAAGGGTTTCTAGGGTGTCCAATCGCATCTCCCAGATCGAGCGCAGGTCCTTGAACCACGCGTCGACCAAGGCAAGGCGGTCGGTTTGAAGCTCGATCAGATGTTCTCGCCATTCCGTGCGACGGGTGACGATTTGGGCGGCTTCCAGCACCTTGATGTGCTTGGACACCGAATTCAGGCTCATCTCGAAGTGACACGCCAGATCCGTGACCCGCATCGGCCCATGCTGCGCCAGAAGCGTGCATATGGCCCGGCGGGTCGGGTCGGCGGCGGCTTTCAGGATGGCCGTCAGGTCTTCATCTGATTCTCGTTCAACCATATGTATGAATTAGATGCTCAAAACACCTCAGTCAACCGAAAAGATGAATGAGACTTCCGCAACATCTCGTGAACCTTTGGTAAAATTCCACGAGATATGCTTGCGCCTATGGAAAAGCCTTGGCACCATCCCAGATTACAGGCCTTGAGAAACGGAGTTTTGGTATTTGTCCACGCGCGCGCTGAGCCCGACAGCCCCGACCGAAGATATGCTTGAGACGCATCTAGAGTTTCCGGACAACCGCCTGTTGATCGACCTCTTCGGAGAGTTCAACCGCAACCTCGCCCAGATCGAACAGGCGCTAGGCGTGCAAATCATACACAACGGCAATCAGGTCTCTGTCTTTGGCGAGGCGGATGCGATCAAGAAAGCTTCCGACGTGCTGCAGGCGCTCTACGTCCGGGCCGAAGCCGGGCGCGAGATACTGCCTGCCGACATCGACGCCGAAATTCGTATGGGCGAAGGCGCGTCAGCCGGATCGCCCGCCGATCAGATGGAACTGTTCCAAGGCGGCCGGATCGAGATCAAGACGCGCAAGAAAACAATCGAGCCCCGGACCGAGGCGCAGAAGGCCTATGTGCGGTCACTGTTCGAGAATGAGCTTGGCTTCGGCATCGGGCCCGCAGGTACCGGCAAGACCTATCTGGCGGTCGCGGTGGGCGTGAACATGTTCATCAACGGCCATGTCGACAAGATCATCCTCAGCCGCCCGGCGGTCGAAGCAGGTGAGCGGCTTGGCTTCCTACCGGGCGACATGAAGGAGAAAGTCGATCCTTACATGCAGCCCTTGTACGATGCGCTGAACGATTTCCTGCCCTCCAAGCAGCTCGGCAAGATGATGGAAGAAAAGCGGATTGAAATCGCACCTCTGGCGTTCATGCGGGGCCGTACGCTGGCCAATGCTTTCGTCGTTCTGGACGAAGCGCAGAACGCGACGACGATGCAGATGAAGATGTTCCTGACACGCCTTGGTGAAGGCAGCCGCATGGTCATCACCGGCGACCGCAGCCAGGTCGATCTGCCGCGCGGCGTGATGTCGGGCTTGCATGATGCCGAACGCCTGCTGTCCGGCATCGACAAGATCGGCTTCAATTACTTCACCTCGAAGGACGTTGTGCGCCACCCGCTGGTCGCCAAGATCATCGAAGCCTACGACGCCGACGACACCTAGGGACCCGGCCAAAGTGCGGTGTCGGGATGGAACTGCGACCAGGCGAACCAGAACGCCTGATGGCTGCCGATATCGGTTCCGTCCGTACGTGTGGCCCGAATGCCGCCAGCGTCCAGTTCCAGCTGCACATCCTCGAACGCGATCTCTTGCCCCTGCCGCAGCGCCACAAGCGCAGCACTTCGCTGGAATGCAACCGGCTGGCCCGAGGCGGTGATCGCGCCGATGACGTCTTCGTGGACGGGCAGACGCGGGTCCACGTCGCCCACCGGAAAAATCGGGCCGTTGGCGTCGCGGGTGTTCCGGAAGTCGGGGTCGCGCCCAAGCGCCAAGCGCTCGACCAGAACGGTGGTCTCCGGGTGCTCGGCTTTCCAGGTGCCCCAGTCCGTGGTGATCACGGTCGCCTGTTTCAACGTTACGCCTTTCTCGGCCAGGGGGCCCGTCAGCGCCGTGCCAAGGAAGGTGTCAAAGACCGAATAGGTCGTCAGATCGTACATCACCTTGTTCGACCGGCTGAGCAGGCCCGAGGTGCGCAGAATGGGGCGCTCGACGCCATCGGGCAGATCGTCTGTGAAATACGCCTGTGCCGCGCCGCAAAGCGTACAATAAGGAATGCCCAGATCGCGCCCGCCAAGGGTGTCGTTCACCATCTCGCGGACCTCCATGATCTGGCGCGGATAGGCGCGGTATTCGCCGTTCACTTCGACACCGAAGACCACGTCATCGTCATCGAGCCATGTGGCCTCCTCCGCCGCTATGACCGGCGGGTTGTCGGCCGCCGGTATGCAATTGCAGGGGTCGTCAGTGGTGTCGAATGGCCGGTCGTCGATCAGAACGCCGCCCCAGGACACCAGGCGCCAGTCGACATCGCCGTCGACGAAAATCCTCTCCCAGCCAGGTATGATGCCGGTGAATATGGCGCGCTTGTAGGTCAGGTAATCGGGCGGTGCAGGAATGTCCCAGGCGATCAGGTGATCGGTCACGACCCCCCAGGCGTTCTCGGTCCCAAGCTCTTTCCCGAAAAGGTCAGATGTCGTCTCAAGCAACACTGTGGTCAGCCCGCGATCGGGCACGAACCGCATCAGATCGCTGATGATCCATCCAAGCCGTGGATCCCCCGAGGCCGCGACGGTTTCAAGGGCAAGGGTCTGATCCGGCCCCCAGCGACCTTCGGCAACACTGTCGACGAAAGCGGTTTTCAAGGCCGCTTGCATCTCTTCCGTCAGTGGACCGTCGGGCACAGCCGGCGGAGTTCCATATTCCTGCACCACATAATCGGGGGTTTCCTCGGCGGCAGCGCAATTGGCCAAAGGCAGGAAGACCGCCACCAGGAGAAGCACAAAGGGCAGTCTGGCGGTTGGGACAATGAGTGTCATCATGGCATCTTTCGCGAAGGTAGGCCCAGAATGCATAGGCGCTGAAAGCCCTCACCATCCAATCACGATTGCATCAGGGCGCACGCGCCCCGGCTACCCGGACCCGATCAGAATGCCGGCTGCCAGCACCAGCGCGCCCCCCAGAACAACCTGTAGGGTCGCCCGGAAAAATGGGGTTTCCATGAAACGGTTCTGGATCCAGGCAATTGCCCAAAGCTCGATAAACACAACGATGATCGCAATGGTTGTCGCCGTCCAGAAATCCGGGATCAGGTAGGGCAGGGCATGGCCCAGGCCGCCAATCGTCGTCATGATCCCCGAGGCAAAGCCGCGCTTGATCGGTGAGCCACGACCCGAGATTTGCCCATCATCCGAAGCGGCCTCGGTGAAGCCCATCGAGATGCCGGCGCCAACGCTCGCGGCCAGCCCGATCAGGAACGTGTTCCAGGTGTCGCCGGTGGCGAAGGCTGCGGCAAAGATCGGCGCGAGGGTCGATACCGAGCCATCCATCAGGCCCGCAAGCCCGGGCTGCACCCAGGTCAGGATGAACTGACGATGCGCCGCGCGGTCCTCTTCATCGCGGGTGTCCTCGTCCAGATGGGTGGCCACCAGGTCGTCGGCCTTTTCACCGTGTCCGGCCTCGGCTGCTGCCAGATCCCCAAGCAACCGCCGCGTATCGGCGTCCGACGTTCGCGCCGCGGCGGCGCGATAGAACCGCTCGGCATCGCGTTCCATCGCTTCGGCTTCGTCCCGCATCCGGTCAAGGCCAAGGTTCTCGACCAGCCATACGGGGCGACGCGCATAGAAGCCGGATACGTGCTCGCGCCGGATCAGCGGGATGACATTGCCGAACCGCTTCTGATGCAGGTCGATCAAGCGCTGTCGGTGCCCGTCCTCTTCCTCGGCCATACCATCGAAGATGGCCGCAGACGCCGGGAACTCCGCCCGCAACCGCTCGGCGTAGGTCCGATAGATGCGCGCATCGTCCTCTTCCGAGGAAATGGCCAGGGCCAGAATTTCCTGTTCCGACAGATCGGAAAACCGACGGCGGTGGGTCACACCAGGGATCATCGACACTCTCCTTTTTAGAATTATTCTAAATAGTCCAATGTACGCAAATGCAACAGACGTTGCGGCAGGAAACCTTGAAAAAAGTGAACTGGTCAGTCTATATTTACAAATAGCTTAAAAAAGAGGCAGCCCACGCATGAACGCACCGCAGGCAATCGTGAAACACGGCCGGAAGTGGGACCAGGTCCTGAACGGTGCACGCACGGTGTTTATGAGAGACGGTTTCGAGGGTGCCAGCGTTGACGATATCGTGCGAGAGGCGGGTGTCTCCAAAGCGACGCTATATTCCTATTTCCCCGACAAACGTTTGCTGTTCATTGAAGTGGCCAAATGCGAGTGTCAGGCGCAATCGGATGCCGCCGTCGCCCAGGTCGAGGCAACCGACGATGTGCGCGAGGCTCTGACCACTGCGGCCAAGCGCATGACACGGTTCTTCATGTCCGACGTCGGCCTGCAGGTGCACCGGATTATCGTCGGTGAAAGCCAGCGATTTCCCGAGATAGGACGTGAGTTTTATGAAAGCGGACCGGCTCGCGTCCACGCGATCCTGCGGAGTTTTCTGCAGAAGGAAGTGGATCGCGGCAACTTGAACATCGAAGATGTCGACCTCGCCGCCGACCAATTCCCCGAGCTTTGCAAGGCGGGTCTTCATCTGAAGATGGTGCTGGGTCTGCGCGAGCCACCGACGAACGAGGAAATTGACCGTGTCATAGACGGTGCGGTCGACATGTTCCTCTGCAAGTACAGCGCGGGCTGACGCGTCAGTCAATCCGGCGGACGTGAAGCTGGTTGCCGATCTTCTTCGTCTCGAACCGCGCCAGTCCCACGACAAGATCCGAAAGCTTCTTCTTGCCATAGGTGCGGGGATCGAAATCGGGCGTGTCGCGGGTGATGTACTGGCCAAGCTGGCCAAGCGCATACCAGTCGTCTTCCGAAGCGATCTTGTCCATGGCCCGCGTGATGAGTGGGATCGCCTTGCTTGGGTCCAGCTTCATGGACTTGCCCGCGCCCTTCGCGGCGGGCGCAGGCTCTTCCACGATGTTCTCCAGCAGGATGAACCGGTTGCAGACGTTCCGCAGGCTTTCCGGCGCCTTTTGTTCGCCAATGCCGATCACATCGATCCCCTGTTCGCGCGCCCGGTTGGCAAGGGCAGTGAAGTCGCTGTCGGAAGAGACCAGTACGAACCCGTCAAAGCGGCCCGTGTGCAGGATATCCATCGCGTCGATCACAAGGCCGATGTCGCTGGCGTTCTTGCCGACTGTGTTCGCGGTTTCCTGATGTGCGACCAGCCCAAGCTCGCGCACGGCCTTTGACCACGTGTTGAGCCTGCCCGACGACCAGTCGCCATAGACTCTTCTCAGCGCAGGTTCCCCGAAGGTCGTAATCTCCTTCAGGATGGCTTCCGCATACTTCGCCGGAATGTTGTCGGCGTCGATCAGAACGGCGTAAAGCGGGCGGTCGCGGTCGGCCACGTCAGCTCAATTCGTCGGCCGAGCGGATGACCTTGCCGAGAAGCCCGTATTCAATGGCCTCGTCGGTGTTGAGCCAGAAGTCGCGTTCGGTATCTGCGGCGATCTTCTTCTCGGTCTGGCCGGTTGCTTCGGCGAAAATCCGATGGAAACGCTTGCGCATGATGCTGATCTGTTCGGCCTGGATCTGGATGTCGCTGACCGAGCCGCCAACGCCGCCGCGCGGTTCATGCAGCAGGAACCGCGTATTCGGCAGGCAAAAGCGGTTTTCCTTCTTGGCGCCTACGAAGATCAGCGCACCGGCACTTGCCACCCAGCCCGAGCCGATGCAGCGCACGGTCGGTTTGATGAAGGTGATCATGTC
>JASJDQ010000061.1 GCA_030065075.1 Paracoccaceae bacterium
TTTGGTAGCGGAGGAGGGACTTGAACCCCCGACACGCGGATTATGATTCCGCTGCTCTAACCACCTGAGCTACTCCGCCAGAAGCCCGGTTGTCCTAGTGAACTGTCCCGGCAGCGTCAAGACCCGTTCTGAGCCTTGCGTTCCAGCCATTTCCTTCCGTCAAAAGCTATGAGACGCTTTGCCCTATGAGCAACGCCGAAATACTGCCTCTGGGCCCGGACGGGGCGCTGATCCGCTTTGCCGACAGCTTGAGCGAACCGGCCAACCGTGCCGCACTTGCCTATCGCGCTGCCCTTGACGCGGCCCCGGTCGATGGCGTGGTCGAAACCGCCACCTCGCTGACGTCTGTTTTCGTGCGGTTCCGTCCCGACCGGATCAGCCGCGCCGTGCTGGTCGACCGGTTGGGCGATCTGAACGCTGCACAGGACTGGTGGGCGGCAGACCTGCCCGCCGGGCGGACACGCTGGCATATACCTGCGGTCTTCGAAGGCGACGCGTCTCCCGATCTGGAAGACGTCGCTCGCGATCTTTCCCTTGATCCTGCGGCCGCCGTTGCCGAACTCGCGGACACAAGCCTGCGCGTCCTGGCGCTCGGCTTCGCGCCCGGCCAGCCGTATCTGGGCTTCCTGCCAGAGCGTTGGGACCTTCCCCGCCGGACCGAAGTCACGCCGGAAGTGCCACAGGGGGCCGTCGTCGTCGCAGTGCGCCAGGTCATTCCTTTCGCGAACGCCGCACCCACGGGCTGGCGTCAGATCGGACGCACCGGGTTTCGCTGCTATGATCCGAAGCTCGAACCTCCCTTGCCGCTCAAACCCGGGGACGAAGTGCAATTCCAGCCGGTCCCTTCCTCGGACTGGGCGCGCATTTCCGCCGCCCCTTACGGCGATGCCGACCGCGAGGCGATCGCGTGACGGCCCTGCAAATCGAACGCGTCGGACCCGCCGTCAGCCTGCAGGATGCGGGTCGTCCCGGCGGGCTTGGCATCGGCCTTTCACGGGGCGGGGCTGCGGACCGGTTGGGCTATATCGCGGCCTGTGCCCTGGTGGGTAGCCGCCCGGGCATCGCAGCGGTCGAGATGGCGGGGTTCGGCGGACGTTTCCGGTTCGAAACCCCGACCCGTTTCGCCCTTGCAGGCGCGACCATGAGGGCAACGCTCGACGGGGCGCCGCTGGAATGGAACGCGACGCATCTTGCCGAAGCGGGCAGCAGCCTCGACATTGGCGCGGCAGAGGCGGGCGTCTATGGCTACCTTCTGCCTGGCGGCGGCGTGGACACGCCCCTCGAACTGGGCGGGCGCGGGTTTCACACCATCGCCGGCCTCGGTGCCCGGCTGACAGAGGGCCAGGTCCTGCCGCTTGCCGGTGACCCTCACGCCGATGCTGCGCCGGTACGCATGGGGGCCGAACTTTACCCGCCCGGTCCGATCCGTGTGATGCCGGGGCCGCAAACGGCGCTTTTTCCACCCGAACAGATCGAGGCTTTTGTCGGGACCACATTTCGTCGAAGCCCCCGCGCCAACCGACAGGGGGTGCGGCTGGATCATGATGGCGCGCCGTTTTCCGCCGGGGCGCAACTGACACAAGTCTCTGATTTCATTTCGGAAGGCGATATCCAAATGACCGGCGACGGGACACCTTACGTGCTTCTGGCCGACTGCCAGACCATGGGGGGATACCCCCGTATCGGCACGGTGCTGCCCGTCGATCTGCCCCGGATCGCGCAACTGCAACCGGGTGACGAACTCCGCTTTCAGATGGTCTCCCTCGACGAGGCAGAGGCGCTTTGGCAAAGCGACGACGCCATCTGTTCGACGCTTCGTAGCAAGGTCAGTCCCCGTGTGCGCGACCCGCGCGAGATGACGGACCTTCTAAGCTACGACCTGATTGACCGTCCGGTCATCGACTCAGAAGAGAGCGACACCAAGCGCTGAGGCCGACAGAACGCCCAAGGCGATCAGCGTCAGCACCATCCCGAACACCCGCAGGTTCATCGGCGCCCCTGCGAACGAAAACGCGATACCATGTATCACGCGCCCGACCAGAAGCACCCCGCCCCAAAGCCAGAGCCACCAGCCAGCGGTGCCCCGAAGCTCCAAGAGCCCCAACAGGATCAGGCCAATCGGCGCATATTCCGCGCAATTGCCAAGCGCCCGAATGCGGCGCTTCAACTCGCGGTCCCCACCGTCTCCGAAGGCCGCACCGACGCTGCGCCGCCGCAGGATAACGCGCGCGGCAAGTAACAGGGTCAACAGGCCCAATAGACCGGCGATGAGAGTGGTGACGGGCAGGGACATGGTGGCAATGCTCCTATAGAATACGGCTCAGAAAAGCTCGTGTCCGGTCTTTCTGAGGGTGTGTCAAAAGCTCTTCGGGCGCGCCTTCTTCATGGATCACGCCCGCGTCCAGAAAGCAGACCTTGTCGGCCAGCTCCCGCGCAAACCCCATCTCGTGGGTCGCCAGGATCATGGTCATACCGGTCTCGCGCAACTGCCGCAGGACATCCAGAACCTCGCCCACCAGTTCGGGGTCCAGCGCGCTAGTGATCTCGTCAAATAGCATGATCTCGGGGTCCATCGCCAGCGCCCGGATGATCGCAACACGTTGCTGCTGACCGCCCGAAAGTTGATCCGGGTAATGGGCCATCCGGTCGGCCAGCCCGAAACGCTCGAAAAGCGCGTCGACAGAGGGTCCAAGTTCGGCCCGGCTTTTGCCGAACACCCGGCGCGGGGCCAGCAGTACGTTTTCGCGCGCCGTCATATGCGGAAACAGGTTGAAGCTTTGAAACACCATACCGATCCGCTGCCGGACGGGCTGCGGGTCGAGCCCGGGGATCGAGATGTCTTGTCCATCCAGCAATATGACACCATCGTCGATCGGCTCCAGCAGGTTCAGGCATTTCAGCAACGTCGATTTGCCCGAGCCCGACGCGCCGATCAGGCACACCATCTGCCCGGCCTCGACCTCCAGATCGATGCCGCGGCAGACATGGTTGTTGCCGAAGCTTTTCCGCAGATCCCGTGTCTCTAACAGCGCCATCATGTGCGCGCCTTCATCTGTTTCGACAGCAGATAATCGGCATAGCGCGTGGCCGGAATCGTGATCGCCAGAAAGATCAATGCGGCGCCGACATAGGGCGTGAAATTGGCCAGAAGCGACTTGTAGACACCAGCCTGACGGAAAATCTCGACCGGGCCGATGAAGGACAAAAGCGCCACGTCCTTCTGTAACGCGATAAAGAGGTTCATGTTCGCGGGCACCACCTTGCGGATGGCTTGCGGCAGGATCACAAACCGCATCGTGTCGGCACCGGATAATCCCAGCGAGGCCGCGGCTGCGCGCTGGCTTTGGTGGATGCCTTCGATACCGGTGCGAAAGACCTCGGCCACATAGGCCGCATAGGTCAGGACCAGCGCGACCGTGCCCCAGATATAGGGCGAATTCCATGGGCGCGGCAGGCCAAGACCGGGGATGCCGAAGCCCACAAGATAAATCACCAGGATCACCGGCACGCCGCGAAAGATATCGGTGTAAAGAATGGCGAACAGCTTCAACGGATAGGCCGCCGGAGCCCGGACATCGCGGGCCAGCGCGACCAGAAGCCCAAGCAGAAAGATAAGCGGCGCCGACCACGCGAAAATGGCGACATCCAGCAGGAAGGCATTCAAAAGGCCGGGAAAGGTCTCGGCAAAGACATCGGCGTTGAAAAAACTCTTCTTCACGGCGGGCCAGCCCGGCGCGAAGGGTACAAGCAGAACGATCGCCAGAAAGACCGCAAGGGTCGATCCGCCCGCGACTAGCGTCGCGCGTCGGCGGATGCGGGCCTCGTATGCCTGTCGGCGCGTTATCACAGGGTGGTCTCGGGCAGCTTGGGTGTCGACATGCGCATTTTCGAAAAGGTGAAACAGACGTCCGCGCGTTCCGAAACGCCGCGCGCGGTAACCTTAAATGGCGTTAGGGCTAAGGGCTGCGGGCGTGGCATAAGCGGCTTAGGGTTCCGTTTTGGCTCGCCTCAGACGCTAGCCAGATTATCGCCGGGGATGAAGGGCAATTCCGGGCATGTCGCATTTTCCCAATTGTTTTGAAAGCGAAATTGCGCATAGCTAGAGATGTGTGTGGGTGAGTTTGATGCGTTTTTTGCAGATTATTTTGATGTGTTTCAGCCCGGTGGTGGCGGCGGCCAATGGACTGCCCCTTGCCGAGAACAGATATATGGGATCGGTCGTTATCGACGACAAAACTGTACCGGTGGACATCGGCGCAACGGTAGCTTTGGTCGCCCGGGACGAAAATGGAATTCCCAAGCCGCTCGAGATCGAGGCACTGGTTCTTGGTGTCGAGGGCACCGTCGTGTTCCTCGAGTTGGACAGGACCGATGCTGTGCGGCTGGCGCAGGCGCAGGCTGCGGGCGAGGTCACGCTTCGGCAGACGGCCACGCCAAACGTCGAGACAATGGCGCAGCGCGTCGATGCGCGTCGGTCGCGCTCTGCGGTTTACGTCGCTCCGCATTTGCGACGCTTTACCGTGAACGCGGGGCTTGCGGACGACCTCGAGGCCTTTCAGCAGGGGGCCAAAGTGGTCGTGACGCGCGAAGGATCGACCCGAAGCGTACACCGAAGCCCGGTGTTCTTCCTGTTGGCCGAAGAGAGTACGGCCGAACGGTTCGATGTCACGCTGGCCGCCTGGGAAGGGGCGGCACTTAGCATCTTCGCCGCCGAGACCGAAGGTGAATTGTCTATCTCACCGGTCGAGCCGGTCGCTCAACAACCCGACGAGGGATGTTATGTGCGACGCCGCTCGGCCGGTCGCGTCGTCGCCGTGCAAATCCCCTGCCGGTGACAGGCGCTATTCGATGATGGGCACACCGGTCGTCTCGGACAGCCACTCGGCCTCGATCGCCGTCAGTGTTCCATTGGCCTTGAGCGTGTTCAAAGCCGTATCGACACAGGCCTTCAGCGGGTTGCCTTCTTCCATCAAAAGGCCGAATTCGTCCGGGCTGTCACTGCGATCCGCCGGGAACTGGCCCAAGACGACACCATCGTCCAGGACAACGGCGGACAGGTAAAGCGCAGTCGGAAGGTCGAAAAGCGCGGCGTCGATCTGGTTCGCCTTCATCGCCTCGACCACATCGGCATTGTCTCCGTAGAGCAGGGGGTCTTTCTCGGGCGCGATCACCTCGGCCAGCATCGGCACCGCCGTCGTGTTGGCATCCGCACCCCAGATCAGCCCCTTCAGTGCATCGACCTCTGCCGTCGCACCGCCGTCGATCACAGTCTGTCGCGTCAGAACCGCCATTGCCGCCGCATAGTAGGGTTCCGAGAAATCGACGATTTCATCGCGTTCCTCGGTGATCGAATACTGTTGCAGATTGAAATCGAAGTTTTTGGCACCCGGCTGGATCGCCTCGTCGAAAGAAGAACGGACCCAGACCACTTGGTCGTCGCCAAACCCCATTTCATTCGCCACGGCATAGGCGACAGCGGCTTCGAACCCCTTTTTGCTTTCGGGCGCATCGTCCATCACCCATGGGTAATAGGCGGGATTGCCCGTGGCGACTGTCAGCTTTCCGTCCTCCAGTGTCAGGCCCCGGGCGCAGTCGTTCTGGGCCGTGGCGGTAGTCGCCAATACGGTTGCAAGGGCGGTCATCAAGAAAAGGCGCATCGGCGTGTCTCCCGGATTTCTGTTTGCGTCGAGTTTGGGCCGACATCGGCGAATGTCCAAGGGGGAAATTCGGTTTCCAATCGTCAGGCCTTGGAAATTGAGCGCGTGTTCGCGCACCCTTTTGTTATGCGCCGCGCGTGCCGCGCGTCACGGTGGGCGAGGGGCCAGCCCCTCGTATTCCCCGGGATATTTTGAAACGGGCGAAGGGTTATTCGCGGGCGCGCAGGATGCGGGCCGGGCGGGCTGCGAGAGGGCCCCAGGCGAAGATGAGGCCCGCGATGAGCGTTGCGAGGATGCCGCCAAGGACGATGACACCCGCCGAGACGGGCTCGAACGTGTAGTCCACATCCATGACAAAGCGCATCACGCCCCAGCCCGCCAGCGCGCCGGCCAGAATAGCGACCCCTCCGGCGGCTGCGCCCAAGAGGGCGGAGCGAAGCCCGAAGCTCTGCAGGATCGTGCGCTTCGATGCCCCCACGGTTTTCAGCACAGCCGCCTCATAGGTGCGGGCGTGCGCGCCCGCCGCCGCGGCGCCGATCAACACGATGCCGCCTGTGATCAGTGTTGCCAGAGCGCCATAGGTGATCGCGGCGGCGATGCCCGCCAGCACTTCCGAGACCCGGTCGATGGCGTCCTTTACCCGGATCGAGGTGACGTTCGGAAAAGCGTTCGAGATATCGCGCAGGATGTCTGCCTCGGCCTCTGCATCGGCATAAACCGTTGCAATGAAACTGTGCGGCGCGCCCGCCAAGGCACCAGGGTTCATCGATAGGATGAAACCGATCCCGGCGGTCGAAAAATCGACCTCGCGGAAGCTGGTGATCTCGGCCGTGATGTCGCGGCCCAGGATATTGATCGTGATCTCGTCTCCAAGCTCCAGCCCCATTTCCAGGGCCTCCTCGGTCGCGAAACTGACCTGCGGCGGCCCAGAGTAGCCTTCCGGCCACCAGGTCCCGTGCGTGATCTTCGTGCCCTCGACGGGGCGGTCCGAATAGGTGACGCCCCGGTCGCCGGACAGCACCCAGTGGTCGCCTGCGACTTCGGCTGCCGGTTGACCGTTGATCTTGGTAATGATGCCGCGCAGCATGGGCGCTGTTTCAACGCGGGTGACGGCAGTGTTGTCGGCAAGCTTTGCCTCGAATGCCTCCATCTGACCCGGTTGGATATCCACCATGAAAAACGCCGGGGCGACCTCGGGCAGGTCGCGTGCAATCGCGCCGCGCAGGTTCGAATCGATCTGACCCACTGCGGCGAGGACCGTCAGTCCAAGCCCCAGCGACAGCACGACCGAGCCGGTTTCGCTGCCGGGTCCGCCCACCGCACCCAAGGCCAGGCGCGCCGCGCTGCGTCCCCGGAAGAGCCGCGCGGTCGCCAGCCGCCGCGACAGACGCCGGATGCCGAACGCCGCGAGCAGCAAGAGCGCAAACGCGCCCAAAAGCCCGCCTGCCGCGCCGAAAGTCAATTGCCACAGGCCCGAGAGCCACGCGGCAAGGCCCGTCAGAGCGCCAACAAGTCCAAGTGTCACCACAATCCAGAACACTCGGGGCCAACCGCGCGCCGGGCCTGCACCATCGCGGAAGAGCGTCGCCGCGCGCACATCTTCCACCCGCGCCAGCGGCCAGAGCGTGAAGATGGCAGCCGCCAGCGCGCCGTAAAGCGCGGCCTCCAGTAAGGGACGCGGGTGCAGCGCAAATTCCGCCGGAACGGGCAGTCGGCTCTCCAGAAGGGGCGCCGCCAACAGGGGCAGGGCGGCCCCAAGGGCCAGCCCTACGGCCAGCCCGACCACTGTCAGCGCGCCGATCTGCAACGCGTAGGTCTGAAATATCGTCCGTGTCTCGGCCCCTAACGTCTTCAGCGTCGCGATAACCTCGGTTTTGCGATCCAGATAGGCGCGCACGGCGGCCGAGATGCCGACGCCGCCCACTGCCAACCCGGCCAGGCCCACCAGCACCAGAAACGAGGACAGCCGATCAACGAATTCCTGCACGCCCGGCGCGCCATTCCGCCTGTCGCGCCAACGAACGCCGGTGAAAGACCCCTCGGCCTCGGCCTCCAGTTCATCCAGATCGGCGCCGTCTGGCAGCCGCAGCTTGTATTCGGTCTCGAACAGCGTTCCCGGTTGGATCAGGCCGCTGTCCGCAAGGGCATCGGACCGCAGGATTGTTCGGGGGCCAAGCCCGAACCCGGCTGTTGCGCGGTCCGGTTCACGTATCAATCGCGCCGTGAAAACAAACGCTTGGCGTCCAAGATTGAATTGGTCGCCCAAGTCCATGCCCAGCCGGTCGGCCAGCAACGGCTCCAACACCGCGCCCGGCAGGCCGTCCCGGCCCGCCAACGCCTCTTCCAATGGCATCGCCGGGTCCAGTGTCACCTCACCCAACAGGGGGTAGGCGTCGTCGACGGCCTTGACCTGCGTCAACCCGCGTTCGGTGTCGCCACCGGTCAGAAAGACGGCCATCGAGCGAAAATCGATGATCTCGCTCACCTCCGTCGCCGCAGCTTCCATCCACGCCCGTTCTTCAACAGTGGCCGTGCGATAGGTCAGCTCCAACTCGGCATCGCCGCCCAGAATGGTCGCTCCTTCGCGGTCCAGGCCCGCCCGGATCGCCTCGCGCACGCTGCCCACGGCGGCAATGGCGGCGACGCCCAGGATCAGGCAAGCCAGGAAGACGCGAAACCCCGTCAGGCCGCCCCGAAGCTCGCGGCGCGCAATCCGGCCGGCGACGGCCCAGCTCATTCGGCAGCGGCCTTCTGCGACACCGTTTCGCTGATGCGGCCATCGGCCAGCCGCACGACGCGTTGGCAGCGATCGGCCAGCTCCGGCGCATGGGTCACCAAAATCAGCGTCGAACCGTGCTTTTCATTGAGGCCAAAGAGAAGATCCATGATCGCCTGACCGGTCTCGGCATCCAGATTGCCGGTCGGCTCATCCGCCAACAGTATGTCGGGCCGAGGGGCTGCGGCGCGCGCAAGTGCCACCCGCTGCTGTTCGCCGCCCGACATCTGCGCGGGGTAGTGATGCACCCGCGCGCCAAGCCCGACCGCCTGCAATTCGTCCTCGGCCCGGTCAAAAGCGTCGGCCACGCCCGCCAGTTCCAGTGGCGTTGCGACATTTTCCAGCGCCGTCATGGTCGGAATCAGGTGGAAGGATTGAAAAACCACCCCCATATGTGCCCGGCGAAAACGGGCAAGCGCGTCTTCCCCAAGGGCAGTCAGGTCATGATCCAGTGCCTTGACGCGCCCGCCGGTGGCGCGTTCCAATCCGCCCATAAGCATGAGGAGCGATGATTTGCCCGAGCCCGATGGTCCGACCAACCCGAGCGTTTCGCCGCGCGCGATATTCAGCGTGATGCCCTTCAGGATCTCGATGGGACCTGCATTGCCATCAAGTGTCAGTTCCGCGCCTTCAAGCGACAGGATGGTCTCGGTCATGGGCGCGTCCTTTTCCGTGCGCACTGCTGCATATGGGGTGATACGGGCTATCCGCAACGTTGGATTGGCGACAATTTTGTCCATCGCGCCGGCATTCGCCGAGCAAGTGACAATTGCCGCACTGGGCGACAGCCTGACGCAAGGCTACGGTTTGCCCGTCGAAGACGGCTTCGTGCCGCAACTGCAGCGTTGGCTGGACGAAACGGGTGCCGATGCGACGATCATCAACGCAGGCGTGTCGGGAGACACGACCGCAGGTGGCCTCAGCCGGATCGAATGGACCCTGACGGACGAGGTCGACGCCCTCATTGTGGCGCTTGGCGGCAACGATATGCTGAGGGGGATCGACCCCGCCGTGGCGCGCGCGAACCTTGATGGAATCCTCGCGGTTGCCAGTGCGCGAGACCTGCCTGTCCTGCTCGTTGGCATGGATGCACCGTCCAACTATGGTCCGGACTACGAAGTGGCTTTCGAAGCCATTTATCCTGAATTGTCAGAGCAATACGGCACTCTTCTGCACCGGAACTTCCTGCGCGCTCTGGCCGCTCTCAATGATCGCGAGCTTGCTTTGCAGCGCTACATGCAGGGCGACCGCATACATCCGAACAAGGCGGGCGTGGCGCTGATTGTCGAAGATATCGGGCCAAGCGTCGTGAAACTCGCGGCCATCGCAGCCGATTGATCCCGTCAGGCCATGCGCAGGCCGTTATCTTCTTGGTCGGGCGTCGCGTGATCCAATGTGTTCGGGTCGGCCAACCTAGCTGACATCCATTTGAACGCCGCTTCCCGCGGCATCGGGCGGCAAAAGTGAAAGCTCTGGAAACAGTGGCATCCCATCTCCTGAAGCGCCGCCACATCCGCCTCATCGTCGACCCCTTCCGCCAAGACCTCCAACTCAAGCGTCGTTGCCATGCTCACCAGGGATCGCGCCATCGCCTGCCTGCGGGCATCATTTGCCACGCCTGCGGCAAACGCGCGGTCTATCTTCACCATCGACAGCGGAAGATTGACCAGGCTGAGCGCCGAGGCATGCCCGGTCCCGAAATCATCCAGCGACAGGGTGAAACCTTCGCTGACAAGCGTGTTGCACGCCTGCTCGATTTCCTTCGAATTCTCATCGAAAAAGACCGCCTCGACGATCTCCAGGCCCAGCCGAGACGCCTCGATACCGCGTATATCCAGTTCCCAAAACAATAGATCGCAGAATTCCGGGTCTGTCAGATCGCCGATCGTGACGTTCAGATTGATCTTTGGCACCGCGATGCCCTGGCTGTCCCCCAGTGCCAGCGCGTCAAGCGCCGAGCGGCGCATGGAGGCATCTATCTGGCGAATAAGTCCGGCTCGTGCCGCTGCGTCAAGAAACTCTGACGGCGCCAAAAGGCCCCGCCTTGGATGGTTCCACCGCACCAGGGCCTCTGCGCCCAAGACGGTTCCGGTGCGGGCATCGACTTGGGGTTGGAAATGGGCTTGAAACTCGCGTTCCACCAAGCCGCGGCGAATATCGGCGGACAGGTTCTGAAAGTCCTCCTGGGCGCGGCGAAGCTCGGGCGAGCAAATGACAGGCTCATGGTTGCCCAAGCGTTTCGCCTTATAAAGCGCCAGATCCGCGTGGTGCAGAAGGGCCTCGGCACTCAGCACGTCGTCCTGCGTTTTGGTTGCGATGCCGACACTGGCACCAACGGCAAGCGCTTCGCCGCCGAACTCGAATGTCTCCGTCATCGTCGCCACCAGCCTGCGGGCCAGCGCACGCAACTCCGCATCGGGTCTGGTGCCTTCCAGCGCGGCAATGAATTCGTCGCCGCCCAAACGCGCCGTCAACACGTCGTCGCCCATCACCTCGCGCAAGCATGCCGCAGCATGTTTCAGGGCGGCATCGCCCGCGGCATGGCCAAACGTGTCGTTGATCTCCTTGAACCTGTCCAGGTCCATGTGCAGCACGTTGACCGTCCCCTTGTCCATCGCGCGTTTCAGCTCTCTCATCAACGCACGCCTATTGGGCAGCCCGGTCAGTGCATCGTGATTGGCAAGCCGTTCGGCGACATCGCGCGCGGCAGCGAGACTGGCGGATTTCCTCTTGCTGTCTTCCAGCATTTCTTCCTGCATCGCCAGAAGGGGCAAGATATCCGCGCTGCCGTCGGAAGGGCCAAGATCCGAGATCTTGAGGCCGTGATTTTCTATGAAATTCCGAGCGTTAACGCCTGGTGTCAAGGCAAGTAGAACATGAGGTTCGCCCACCACGGTCACGGCAATCGTCATGCCAAAAGCCCGGGCATCAGCCCGCTCGCCCAAGGCGCTGAAAGCCACTGTCAGCCGCTTGCCGAAGCCATCCCGGGCGCCGCCGGAAAGGTCGATGTTTCGCGGCTTCACGACCTTCAGAACACTGTCGACATGGCGCCCGATCAGTGTCTTCGCGCCAAGCAGCTTGGTCAGCGGCAGACCTGCCGACTGGATGACGCCTTTGGTATCAAGAAGGACGTGGAACGGCAGAAGGACCTCAAAGTTTCCACGCGAGATGGAGACGTCCGGGCCGTCACTCATTTCGGTCAAGCTGCTCAAGATCTCATGCCGCCGAGGCCGCACCGCTCTCGATTCTCAGTTCGAAGATGTCATGCTCGGCGCCGCGTGAGCGGCATTCCCGATGGCTGATGTCGACCGACACCCCGCATTCCTCGGCCATGCCCTGAATCAGTCCGACGACCATCGGCGCAAGGCCCTCGCGGCCCGAAATGTAATGCAGTCGATGGTTGCCGTCGTCGCTTTCTTCGAATTCGAAAGAGGGGGGATCAAGATGTGGCATGGTCATCTGCACGCGCTCGTGCATTTCATCGAGGCCGCGAATGCGATCAATGAAGGTCTCAGCGCCGTGGTCGATCAGCTTTCCGATGGCCGTGGACTTCGAGAACCCGACCCAATAGTGGCCAAAGACCCGCAAGACCTCGTCCGCAGGCAGGTCCAGCGTTTCGCTGACGGCACTGACAATCGCATAGGTGTCGGCGTCGTCATACGCGGTCATGTTTTCGAATTCCGCATTCGGCAAAGACGCTTTTTCACAGATGATTGCCCAGGTTTCCTCGCCATGGGCGTCCAGAATGAATGTGCGAATGCCGTTGTTGACCAGACCGTACATAAGCGCTCTCCCGCGGTGCCTATTGGTTTGGTCGCATGCAGGTCTTTACGCCGGGTGAAAATCGGCGAGGCATTCTAGGAAGAGTTTTATGAAAACCTCAGGCCAGCCCGGGTTCGTCCAGCAAGTGCCGCCCGGCCTTGTCCTCGACCTCGATGACCCACAGGTCCGGGTCGAAGCCACGCTGCTTCGTGATCGAGCCATCCACCTCCGCCTCATCGCCCTCGCTGAGCACGACCCACTGACGCTCGCCGCTCATCAGGTCGAAACTCCGCTGATAGCAGCGCGCTTGCCCATCGAGCGTATTCAGCTTCACCAGCACGGCACCCGCCGTATGATCGCCCTTTTTCACGATGAACGCCGGGATCGACGCAAGCCTCAGCCGTGTAAGATAGGCCGCGATCCAGATCTCGGTCGTCAGCCGGTTCAAGGCGCTCCGTCCTTGAAATCAAGGCCCATCTCCGAATAGCGCTCGGCCTCTTCCAGCCAGCCCGAGCGCACCTTCACCTGCAAAAACAGGTGCACCTTGCGATCCAGAAAGCGCGAAATCTCCTCCCGCGCCAATTTTCCCACAGCCTTGATCGTCTCGCCCTTCTTGCCAAGGATGATCCCCTTGTGGCCATCGCGCGCGACATAGATCACCTGATCTATCTTCACCGAGCCATCCGGGCGATCCTCCCAGGCCTCGGTCTCGACCGTCAATTGATAGGGCAGTTCCTGGTGAAGCCGAAGCGTCAGCTTCTCGCGCGTCATCTCGGCCGCGATCATCCGCAAGGGCAAATCCGCGATCTGATCTTCGGGATAAAGCCACGGGCCCTTCGGCAGTTCGTCCGCCAGCCAGGCGCGCAGATCGTCGACGCCGTGGCCTTTCTCGGCCGAGATCATGAACGTCCGGGCAAACCGAAAACGCGCGTTCAACTCCTCGCTCAACCCCAACAGAACCGGCGCTTCGACCCGGTCGATCTTGTTGATGGCAAGTGCGATGGGCGCATCACCGCCGCGTTCCTCCAGCGAGGCAAGGATCGCCTCGACCCCCTCCGTCACGCCACGATGCGCTTCGACAAGCAGCACGACGATATCGGCGTCCGCCGCGCCGCTCCACGCCGCGGCCACCATCGCCCGGTCCAACCGCCGCCGCGGCCGGAAAAGCCCCGGCGTGTCCACAAAGACGATCTGGCTCGCGCCCTCCATCGCCACACCCCGGATGCGCGCCCGCGTCGTCTGCACCTTATGCGTCACGATCGAGACTTTCGCCCCTACCATGCGGTTGAGCAGGGTGGACTTGCCGGCATTCGGTTCGCCGATCAGCGCGACAAAGCCCGCGCGGGTGTCTTCAGTTTCCGTCATGCCGCGCCATGTAGGGGAAAAACCCGGCATGGACCAGAGCCGGGTTTGACACCGATCGCCACGAGAGCTAATTCAAAATTAACCGTTGGGGTGCCCACCCGGGCTGAGATGCGCGCATCGTGCGAACCCATCGAACCTGATCCGGACAATTCCGGCGTAGGGAACGGTGTCACGACAGACCCGAGCTTTGCGCCCTTTGCCCGACCGGAGGAAGGAGCGACGCAGATGGCGCCCATCGCGCTGACAATTGCCGGGTCCGACAGTGGCGGCGGCGCTGGCATTCAGGCCGACCTCAAGGCGATGTCGGCGCTTGGCGTCTATGGCGCCAGCGTCATAACCGCGGTCACCGCACAGAACACGCAGGCCGTGACAGCGGTCGAAGGGGTTTCACTCGATGTGATCCGCGCGCAGATCAACGCGGTCCTCAGCGATCTGGACGTCCGCGCGATCAAAATCGGCATGCTGGCCACGCCTGAGATCATCGAAACCGTCGCAAATGCGTTGGACAGCTACGACGGCCCCATCGTTTTGGACCCCGTCATGGTCGCCAAATCCGGCGATGCGCTTCTGGCGGACGAGGCCGTAACGACCCTGCGCGACATCCTTTTGCCGATGGCGCTGATCCTGACACCGAACCTGCCGGAAGCCGCGCGTTTGCTGGACGCGGGACAGGCCTACACGGCAGATGCGATGCGCGAACAGGGCCAGGCACTCTGCGATCTGGGGCCGGGAGCCGTGCTGATGAAGGGCGGGCACGGGCAGGGCGAGGTCTGCACTGACCTCCTGGTTCCGGCCATGGGCGACGCCATTGCGCTCACCGCCCCGCGTCTGGCCACGCGCAACACACATGGCACGGGCTGCACGCTCTCCTCCGCCATCGCCGCGGGGCTCGCCAAGGGCCTTGGTGTGGTCGAGGCTACGCGCCAAGCCCACAGCTACCTGCAGGGCGCGATCCGCGCGGCGGATGCGCTGCAAATCGGCCGCGGCCATGGGCCTGTCCACCACTTCCACGAGGTCTGGACATGAGCCTCATCCGCATCCTTGGCGCCGGTGTCGCCGGGCTGACGGTCGCGACCGAGCTTGCCGCACGCGGCGCCAGTATCGAGATTGTCGACCCCGCCGGTTCACCCGGGGAACACGGTTGCAGTTGGTGGGCAGGCGGCATGCTGGCGCCCTTCTGCGAGTTCGAGAACGCCGAGGAACCCGTCCTGCGCCTCGGCCGGGGCGCAAAGGCGTGGTGGGTGCAGCGCACCGAGGTCACGGCGGCAGGAACTCTGGTCGTCGCCCGCCCGCGCGATCTGCCGGACCTCCGGCGGTTTTCGCGCCGGACCGAAGGTTTCGAGACCGTCGACGGCAGCCGCATCCGCGCACTGGAGCCGGACCTGCCGGGCTTCGAAAGCGGGTTGTTCTTCGAAAGCGAAGCCCATCTGTCGCCACGCCAGGCCCTTCGCGATCTGGTCGCGCAACTGGCCGAACAAGACGTTCATATCCAGCGACAACCTTCTGATTTCGCAGTCGAAACGACAATCGATTGCCGGGGATACGCGGCCCGCGATGCGCTATCCGATTTGCGTGGCGTCAAGGGCGAGATGCTGGTCCTTCGCGCCTCCGACGTTACGTTGACCCGGCCGGTGCGCCTCTTGCACCCGCGCGTGCCGCTTTACATCGTGCCGCGCGGCGAGGGCATCTACATGCTGGGTGCGACCATGATCGAAAGCGAGGACCGGTCGCGCATCTCGGCCCGCTCGATGATGGAGCTCCTCAGCGCGGCTTACGCCCTTAACCCGGCGTTCGGCGAAGCCGAGGTGCTGGAGATCGGCGTCGACGTGCGCCCGGCTTTTCCCGACAATCTGCCGCGCATCCGGCGCATTGGATCAACTATCCACGCCAATGGCCTGTATCGACACGGTTTTCTGCTGGCGCCCGCGCTCGCGGAAGGAGTCGCCGAACTGGTCCTGAACAACTACAGAACGGAGCTGGTGGATGAAGATCACCCTGAACGGCGAACCGCGTGACATCGCCGCCACGACGTTGGCGGATCTTCTTGTCGAATGCGGTCTGAACGGGCGCGTCGCAACCGCCGTGAACGAGGTCTTCGTGCCTGCTGCGGCCCGGGAAACACATGCCATGAAGGACGGCGACCGGATCGAAGTCCTGGGCGCCATGCAGGGGGGCTGAGCGATGCGCGCGTTCTACGGCACCACGCTTGCCAACCCTCTGATGTTGGGCACCGCGCAATATCCCAGCCCGGCCATCCTCGAGGCTGCCTTCCGCGAAAGCGGTGCCAGCGTGGCGACCGTATCGCTGCGGCGCGAAGGAGCGGACGGGGCCGGGCAGACCTTCTGGTCGATGATCCGCGACCTCGGCGTCCATGTGCTGCCCAACACGGCTGGCTGTCATACCGTGAAAGAGGCGGTGACCACTGCGCATATGGCGCGCGAGATCTTTGACACGCCGTGGATCAAGCTCGAGTTGATTGGTCATACCGACAGCCTGCAACCGGAAGTATTTCAGCTTGTCGAGGCCGCTACAGTCTTAACAGAGGACGGATTTCAGGTCTTTCCCTACACCACCGAAGACCTGATCGTCGGCGAGCGGCTTCTGGCGGCGGGCTGCGAGGTGCTGATGCCCTGGGGCGCGCCCATCGGATCGGGGCGGGGGTTGAACAACCCGTACGCGCTGCGCGCCATGCGCGCGGAATTTCCTGATGTGCCGCTGGTGGTCGATGCGGGCATCGGTCTGCCCAGTCACGCTGCGCAGGCGATGGAACTGGGCTACGACGCTGTTTTGCTGAACACTTCTGTCGCCCGCGCCGGCGATCCGGTTGCCATGGCGCGCGCGATGATGGGCGCGGTTGAAGCGGGCGCACTGGCGTATCAGGCCGACCCGATCGAAGCGCGCGACATGGCCGAAGCCTCTACCCCCGTCATCGGCAAGGCGTTCCTGACATGACGCTCGACCGGTTCTATCCCATCTTCGATGACACCGCCTGGCTGGAACGGATGCTGCCATTTGGGGTGAAGCTGGTGCAGATAAGAGTTAAGGACGCATCGGAAAAAATTGTTAATAAACAAGTTTCGCATGCGAAAATGCTCTGCGAAAGGGCCGGTGCGACACTGATCGTCAATGACTACTGGCAAGTGGCCATCGACCAGGGCTGCGACTGGGTGCACCTCGGCCAAGAAGACCTGGACGAGGCTGACATGCCCGCCATCCGCAAGGCCGGTTTGAAGCTGGGCATCTCGACCCATGACGATGATGAATTGGAGCGCGCGCTGGCGCTGGCTCCCGACTATGTGGCGCTGGGGCCAATCTATCCGACCATCCTGAAGAAGATGAAATGGCATCAACAAGGCGTCGAGAAACTGACGACCTGGAAGGCCCGGATCGGGGCCATTCCCCTTGTCGCCATCGGGGGTATGTCGGTCGAGCGCGCGAAAGGAGCATTTGACGCGGGCGCCGATATTGTGTCCGTTGTAACTGACATCACGCTCAACGAGGACCCGGAGAAACGGGTTAGGGAATGGCTCGAGGTGACGCGATGACACGCTATCAGCGGCAGATGGTTCTGCCGGAAATCGGACTTGCGGGCCAAGCGCGCATTGCTGCCGCGCGTATCCTGGTCGTAGGGGCAGGCGGGCTGGCCGCCAGCGCGCTCCCGCTTCTGGCGGCTGCCGGTGTGGGTCGGATCACGATTGTCGATGGCGACCGGGTCGAGCAGTCGAACCTGCACCGTCAGGTCCTGTTTTCGGAAGGCGATCAGGGGCGGCCCAAGGCCGATGTCGCCGCCGAACGCTGCCGCGCCCTCAACCGCGAAGTCACGGTGGTCCCTTGGCGGCGCGCCTTGACGCCCGCCAACGCCGCACGGCTGATCGAGCCTGCCGACATCGTGCTGGATTGCGCTGACAGCTATGCCGTCAGCTACACACTCAGCGATCTTTGCGCCGAGCTTCGGGTGCCGCTCATCTCTGCCTCTGTCCTCGGCGTGTCGGGCTATGTCGGCGGGTTCTGCGGCCCGGCCCCCAGCCTGCGAGCGGTTTTTCCCGAAGCGCCCCAGAACGCGGCAAGTTGCGCCACCGCGGGGGTAATGGGGCCGGTGGTGTCGATGCTGGGCGCGGCGCAAGCCCAGATGGCGCTGGCCGTTGCCGTCGAATTGGACCCAAGCCCGCTTGGGCAAATGCTGACCTTCGACATGGGCGGTTACCGGACGTCCGGCTTCCGTTTCGACGGCGCACCCGAGCCCGTTGATTACTATCCCTTCGTGGCGCAGGAGGAACTCACCAACAACGATCTGATCGTCGATCTGCGCAGCACGGCAGAGGCCGCGCGGGTGATCCGCCGCGGCGCCAGGCGGGTCGCACCTGACGATCTGACCGACTGGCTCAAGCCGGACGATCGCCGCCTGGTGCTGTGTTGTGCCAGCGGGCTCCGTGCCTGGCGCGCGGCCGAAACGGTGCAAGAGACATGGCCGGGCGAGATTGTGCTCGTCGCGGCGAAAGCTTCCTGAACAGATTGGACGAATGATGAAGAAATTGCTGACCCTTTTGGCGCTCTTTGCGGCTGGCCCTGCGTTGGCCCAGGACAAGATCACGCTCTTGCTGGACTGGTTCGTCAACCCCGACCACGGGCCGATCATAGTCGCAGAAGAGAAGGGGTATTTCGCTGACCAGGGGCTTGAGGTCGAGATCGTGCCGCCCGCCGATCCCTCGCTGCCGCCGCGGCTGGTGGCCGCCGGTCGGGCCGAGCTCGCGGTCTCTTACCAGCCGCAACTGCACCTGCAGATCCACGAAGGTCTGCCGCTGGTGCGCGTGGGCACGCTGGTGGCGACGCCGCTGAACTGTCTGCTGGTGCTGAAGGACGGGCCGATCAAGACGCCTGCCGACCTAAAGGGCAAGAAGATCGGGTTCTCGGTGGCGGGCGTCGAGGAAGCCGTGCTGACGGCGATCCTGGGAAAATACGGCGTGGCGCTGGATGACGTCGAACTGGTGAACGTCAACTTCTCGCTCTCGCCATCCTTGATGTCGGGGCAGGTCGATGCGGTGATCGGCGCGTATCGGAATTTCGAGTTGAACCAGATGGACATCGAAGGCCGCCCGGGCACGTGTTTCTACATCGAGGAAGAGGGCGTGCCGGCCTATGACGAACTGATCTATGTCGCGAACCCCGATCGCATGGACAAGGCCGTGATCGCGCGGTTCCTCGAAGCGACCGAACTGGCGACGCAGTTCATCGTCAACAACCCGGACGAGGCCTGGAAGATCTTCTCGGGCACCGCGCCCGAGTTGCAGGACGAACTGAACGCGCGCGCCTGGGTCGACACGTTGCCACGTTTCGCGCTGAGACCCGCGGGCTTCGATGCGGGGCGCTATGCGCGGTTCGAGGCGTTTCTGAACGAACAGGGTCTGATCCCGGGGATCAATCCCGTGGCGGCGATCACGGTGGATGTGACGGCAGACTAAGGGAGGATTTGCGCTTTGGCTTCGCCAAGTCGCGGTATGGGGGGGGGGGGGGGGGGGGGGGGGGGGCGGGGGGGGGGGGGGGGG
>JASJDQ010000062.1 GCA_030065075.1 Paracoccaceae bacterium
GCTGACTGGCTCACTTTGGATGTGTCGGATGCCCAAGCGGTTTCGGATGCGGCAGTCGCCTTGGGTGAGGTGGACATCGTCGTCAACAACGCGGGCGTGCAGGTCGAAAAGACGGTTGTAGACAGCGCGGAGGCGGACTGGGACCTTGTGATGGGCGTGAATGCGAAGGGCGTCTTCAACGTCTGCCGCGCGTTTATCCCGGGCATGCGCCAAGGCGCGTCGATCATCAATATCGGGTCGATTTCCGGCTACGCCGCCGATCCGTCGATGGCGCTTTACAATGCGTCCAAGGCCTTCGTGCATGGGCTGACCCGATCCATCGCCGTGGATCATGGGCCAAAAATTCGTTGCAACGCGATCTGTCCGGGATGGGTCGAGACAGGCATGCTGGAGGCCGGGTTCGCCCTCGCCAGCGACCGAGCAAAGGCCAGGACGGACGCGTTGGCCCGCCATGCCATGCGACGCTTCGGGACACCGGCGGATATCGCTGCAATGGCGGTCTGGCTCGCCTCGGACGAGGCAGGCTTCGCCACCGGGCAGCTTTTCACGGTGGACGGTGGCCTGACCGCCGCGTCGCCGCTCAATCCGGGGTTATTCTGAAGCGACGCGCCAGTTGAGGTTTGCTTCATTCTCCGCAGCATTTGCCTGATCCTCCGCATTGTCAGGTCAATGCTTTGGCTGCGGTGTGGGTTCGGACTACATTCTGATCGACCAATGGAGCGATCGGATGAGCCTCGAAAATTTGTTGGCGGATGTCAGGGAGTTCGTCGCTGAAACCGGGATGACCGATGGCTTTCAGGCCTGCGGCGTCAAATGGATGGGCCTGCTTCTGTCGCAGTCCGCCAAGTCGAACACGTCTTGTTCCGTCATCGACCCGGTGATCGGGCTTGTTCTGCAGGGTGCCAAATCCGCGCGCTTCGGCAACCATCAAGTGCGATATGGGGCAGGCGACATCATCGTCATCGGGCAGTCTCTGCCGATCTTTTCTTCTGTGATCGATGCCACGCCAAGCCAGCCGTACATCGCTGTCTACGTCGGGCTCGACATGCAGACCCTGCGTGACGTCTTCAGCGACATGGGCGGCGGCAGGAGCGAGTTGACAACCACCGCCCTTGAAACCGGAAAGGCCGAGGAAGAGATCGTCGAAGCCATCGCACGCCTCTTCCGCTTGCGTCGCGATCCCATGGAAGAACAGGTCCTTGGCGAGGCCTGTTTGAGAGAGGTCTATTTCCGCGTCCTTCGAAGCCGCTACAGCAGCGCGCTTCGTCAGACGATCCTGGCCGACAGCAAGGCCAACCAGATCGCACGGGCCATTGCGCATATCCGGCAAGAGTACCGCTCGACGATCAAGGCCGAACATCTGGCCTCTATCGCGGGCATGAGCGCCTCGGTTTTCTATGAGACGTTCAAGAGCGTCACAGCGAACAGCCCGCTTCAGTATCAGAAGGACTTGCGTCTTCTGGACGCGCATCAATTGCTGCAGCAGACAAATGCCTCGGTTTCAGAGGTCGCGCGCGAGGTGGGGTATGAAAGTGCCGCCCAATTCAGCCGCGAGTTTTCCCGCAAGTTCGGCGCGCCGCCAAAGACGTTCGCGAATTGAGGCCCAGAGGGTCCGGAGGATCGGGCAAGTCTTTCGGAGGATGGGACATTAACAGAAATGCCCCGTATTCTTACATTTCCGGTCAACACTCCGGATGAAGGGCAGCGTATGGCGATAGGCGATCAAATTCCGCTTCACTCAGGATTTAACGCAAAGAGCACTGCCGCCGAGGTGATGGCAGGCGTAGACCTGTCCGGTCAAACGGCCATCGTGACGGGCGGCTACAGCGGCATCGGGCTCGAGACGGTGCGCGCGCTGGCGGACAAGGGCGCGACCGTGATCGTCCCCGTCAGGTCGCCTGATAAAGCCCGAGAGAATCTGGCACCTCTGTCGGGCGATATTCGTACTGCTGCGCTCGATCTGGCGGATCGGGCATCCATTGAGCGTTTTGTCGGCGAGATGACGACATCGCTCGAAGAACTCTATCTGTTGATCAACAATGCAGGTGTCATGGCCTGCCCGGAAGCGCGTGTGGGACCCGGGTGGGAATCACAATTCGGGATCTGCCATATGGGTCATTTCGCTTTGACGAAGGGGCTTTTGCCGCTTCTCGAAAAGGCGCAAATGCCGCGTGTCGTGGCGCTTTCGTCTGCGGCGCACAGGATGTCGGATATTCTTTGGGACGACATCAATTTCGAACGGACAGAATACGACAAATGGCGGGCCTATGGACAGGCCAAAACCGCAAACGCGCTTTTCGCCAACGCGTTGTCGCGCCGGATGCGGGCGTTTGGCGGGCATGCGTTTTCCGTGCACCCCGGTGGCATCTTCACGCCGCTTCAGCGGCACTTGCCCAAAGAGGAAATGATCGCGCTCGGCTGGCTTGGGGAAGACGGTGAGCCGTCTGAAATGGCCAAGGCCGGTTTCAAGACACCGGAGCAGGGCGCGTCGACCACGCTATGGGCGGCGACTTCGCCGGCACTCGAAGGACAGCCGGGCGTTTATTGCGCAGATGCCGACATCGCGCCGGTCACCGATCCCGACAATCCAGAGAACAGGTTTTCAAGTGTCGAACCGCACGCCTGTGATGACGATGCCGCCGAACGGCTTTGGGACCTGAGCGAGCGCATGTTGGCGGCAACATGAGCTGAATTCTTACAGCTAGGTGTCACGCAACTGCAATCGCACTACCTTACGTTCCAAAAGAATAGACGACCAAACGAC
The DNA here is from genome assembly GCA_030065075.1 of Paracoccaceae bacterium. Classification (GTDB taxonomy): domain Bacteria; phylum Pseudomonadota; class Alphaproteobacteria; order Rhodobacterales; family Rhodobacteraceae; genus JAJDOD01. The sequence continues at coordinate 2,765 of JASJDQ010000062.1, forward strand.
CAAAATACCGACCAACAAGGAGTTCAGAATGACATTTTCTTTGAAACTCAACGGTGAAACGCATGAAGTTGATGCGGAGCCGGGGACACCGCTTCTTTGGGTGATCCGTGACGAACTGAAGATGACCGGCACCAAGTTCGGTTGCGGTGTCGCGTCCTGCGGGGCCTGCACGGTGCACTTGGACGGCGAGCCTGTCCGGTCCTGTCAGACCTATATCGATGACGTCGAAGGTGTGGAGATCACCACCATCGAAGCGATGAGTGACACGAAGATCGGCGCCGCCGTCCAGCAGGCTTGGGTCGAACTGGATGTCGTGCAGTGCGGTTACTGCCAGTCGGGTCAGATCATGTCCGCCGTCGGGCTTCTTTCTGAGAACCCGAAGCCAAGCGCGGACGATATCGACAGCTACATGGCGGGCAATGCCTGTCGTTGTGCCACCTATCAACGCATCCGCGCCGGTATTCAGCGCGCCGCAGAAATTCTGGAGGCTTGATCATGACTGTTTCAACATCCCGTCGCGGCTTCCTGAAAGGCGCCGCAGCTACCGGTGCCGTTCTATTAGTCGGTGTCACGCCCAAGGGCGCGCTGGCTGCAGGCGACAGCGCGATGCTCAACCCCTTCGTGAAGATCGGGGCCGATGGCTCGGTAACGGCGATCGTAAAGCACTTTGAGAAAGGGCAGGGTCCGGCAACCGGTCTCTCGACGCTGATCGCCGAGGAGATCGGCCTACGCATGGACCAGATCGGATATGAATTCGCACCGTCCAATCCAGAGGTCTACAACAACCTTCTGTTCGGCCCCTTTCAGGGCACCGGCGGCTCTACTGCCATGGCGAATTCCTTCATGCAGTACCGCCAGGCGGGTGCCGCTGCGCGCGAGATGCTTCTGCAGGCCGCAGCGGAAAGCTGGGGTGCCGATGCGGGCACGCTGACGCTGGAGGACGGCGTGATCAGCGGGAGTGGAAACTCCGCGCCCTTGGGCGATTTCGTGGCTGCTGCCTCCGAACTGACCCCACCGGCGGAACCACGATTGAAGGACCCCTCCGAATTCCGCCTGATCGGCAACCCGGACGTCCGCCGTCTGGACAGCAAGATCAAGACCGATGGCACCGCGAACTTTGCGATGGACGTCTATCTGCCGAACCAGATGATCGCGATGATCAAACGCCCGGAGCAGCGCGGCGCGCTGGCCACGGGCTTTGATGACAGCGAAGCGAAGACCGTGAAAGGGTTCATTCGCGCTGCGGTTTTGCCCAATCAGGCGGGTGTCGTGGCCTATGCCGAGAACACCTGGGCTGCGATGCAGGCGCGCGATTTCCTGATCGTGGATTGGGATACCTCTGCCGCCGAAGCGCGCAGCTCGGACGAGATCGAGGCTGAGATCCGCGCGGCCCTTGATGCCGAGCCCACCTACAACGTCAACAAGACCGACATGGCGGCAACGCAGGCGGCCATCGACAGCGCCGACAAGATGGTGGAACAGACCTTCTACTTCCCGCTTCTGGCGCATGCGCCGATGGAGCCCTTGAATTGCACCATCGAGCCTCTGGCCGATGGCGGGATCATCCTGCACGACGGGGCGCAAATGCCGACGGGGCCGCATATGGCGCTGTCGCAAATCCTCGACCTGCCGATGGAGAAGATCCAGGTCAACACAATGCTGGCCGGTGGCTCTTTCGGGCGGCGTGCGACGCCTGATGCGGACTATCAGGTCGAAGCCGGTTTGGCCTTTGCCATGACAGATCGCACCCGGCCCGTGAAGCTCGTCTGGTCGCGCGAAGATGACCTGCGGTCGGGCTATTACCGCCCCGCTTTTGGTCATAAGGTGCGTGTCGGTCTCAGCGCCGACGGAGACATCGTGGGCTGGGAGCATCGGATCGCAGGCCAGTCGATCATGAAGGGCACCGCGTTCGAAAGTTTCGCAGTGAAGGACGGTGTCGATCACAGCTCGGTCGAAGGGGCCGCCGACACGCCCTATCAGATCCCGGGTGCGCATTTCGGCCTGACCGATGCGGAAAAGGCGACCAGCACGCTCTGGTGGCGCGCTGTGGGCCATACGCACACCGCCTACGTCATGGAAGTCATGATGGACATGGCGGCAAGTGCGGCGGGCATCGATCCGGTCGACTTCCGGCTGAAATACCTCGCTGGAGACGGCTCGGATCAGACGCGCATGGCGGGTGTTCTGAAGCTGGCCGCCGAGAAGGCGGGGTGGGGCAACGCTCCCACCGGTCGCAGTCAGGGCATCGCAGTCCACAAGTCCTTCGGGTCCTTCGTCGCCGAGGTGGTCGAGGTCTCAGGTAATCCGGAGGAGGGCATCCGCATCGAAAACGTGACTTGTGCTGTCGACTGCGGCATCGCCGTGAATCCGGACATCATCGCCGCGCAGATGGAAGGCGGGATCGGTTACGGCATCGGGCACACGATGCGCGACCGGATCACGTTGACCAATGGTGCGGTGGATCAGTTCAACTTCCCGGACTATGAGCCACTCAGGATCGGCGACATCGCCAATATCGACGTGCATATCGTCCCCTCGGCAGAGGCTCCGACGGGTGTGGGAGAACCAGGCACGCCGCCTTCGGCACCGGCCTTGGCAAATGCGATTGCGGCGCTCAGCGACATGCGAGTCAGCACCCTGCCGATGAACGAAAATGGCGTCGCCTGGGCCTGATGAAAAGCTCTGCTCTCGGGGCGGTCGCTTGACCGGCCCGGAGCTTACGCAACCGTGGCGCCCGGCGGGATAGTGGGCGCTGCCTTGTTCAACTCGTCCATCGCGAAGCCGGCGGCCGTTTTGTACTTGGCCATGAAGTCACGGCGTTCATCGGTCGGGATGACCTGATCGATGTCGTCGAAGACACCGCCGCAGCGTTCGTCCAGAAGATTGAGCAAACCGAAGGGCCCCGCGCCCCGGTTGCGCAAAACAAGCTCCGAGACTGGTTTGCAGAGCGCCGCGTCATAGGCCGCAAGCGCCTTGGGCGTCGGTCCATATTCTAGCATCTTTGCGCCTAGGATACGGGCGTCGATGATGGCCTGGCTCGCACCGTTCGAGCCCGTGGGATACATCGCATGCGCGGCATCTCCCATGAGCGCCACCGGACCCTCGACCCAGGTCTGCACCGGGTCACGATCGATCATCGGGTTTTCATAGGCGCAATCGGCGTTCGTCAGCATCTGAGGCACGTCCAGCCAATCGTAGCGGAAGTCGTCAAACTGGTGGATGAACTCCGAGATGTCCACGGGCCTGAACCAGCCTTCCTGCTGCCACCCTTCCGAGTTCTCCATGGTCACTTCGGCGATCCAGTTGATGAGTGCGAGACCATCATCGTCGGGTGACGAGATCGGATAGATCACCATCCGATGCCGGTGTGTGCCTAGGCCGACAAAGGACGACCCGGTCCTGAGAGGTTTGGCACGGACCGTCCCTCGCCACATCACGGCACCGCCCCAGTGAATGGGAGGCTGATCCGGGTGCATCTTGGCGCGCACCACTGAATGAATGCCATCCGCCCCGATCAGCAGGCGCGCCGTTTCCTCTGTTTCGCCATCGGGGCCGGAGAGGTCCACGCGAACGCCCACATCTGTTGGCGCGTAACCAGTGACCTTGGTGCCAAGCTTCACGGCGTCAGCCCCAAGCCGCTCTATGACCTTACGATAGAGCAGCATATGCAGTTCGCCCCGATGAACGGCGTATTGCGGCCACTTGTACCCGGCCTCCAGCCCTCGCGGCTCGGCGTAAACCTCGTTGCCGTTCAGCCCAACCAGCGCCCATTCCCGGGCCTGAACGCCAACGCGGTCAAGGTCGTCGCTCCTGATGTCCAGATCGAACAACTCGCGGACGGCGTTGGGCTGGATGTTGATGCCGACGCCCAAAGGCCGCATCTCACGCGAGGCTTCGATGACGCGGCAGGGCACGCCGATCTGGTCGAGCGTCAGGGCAAGGCTCAATCCACCGATCCCGCCGCCTGCGATGATCACGGGTGCGGTCATAACGGCAACTCCACTGGGTGCAGGGCGCGTTGCGCCAAAGCCTTGAGCCGTGCAGGTGTCGGGTGATGGTCCGCCGCCGACAGACTGCGGGTCCAGATCGCTTTCTGGAACAGCTCCGCCGTCTTTCGATAAAACGCATCGGCATATGGGGTGGGGTCCGGAACCTCGGCCATCCAGCGCCGCGCCGCGCGCCATTTCCCAAGCTTGTTGGTCACGCTCGGATCGCCCTTTGCCAACTCTGCAATAAGGTCTTCGAACTCATCGGCGCCGCCGTCCGGCCGTAGACCGCGTGTCGCCAGGCTGCGCGCATGAATGCCGTTTGCTCCTTCGTAGATTGCGCAGATGCGGGCGTCGCGCCAGATCTGATCCATCCCGTACTCCGTCAGGTAGCCGTAGCCGCCAAGGACCTGTATCCCAAGATCTGCGCTGCGGATGCCGGCCTCGGATCCATAAACCTTGCAAAGCGGCGTCAGGAAGTGGGCCAAGGCCGGGCGCGCGCCCAACTCCAGCTCGACGAGCGCGATGTGGCACATGGCACGCGCGCCAATGGCGAGGATCGCTTGTTCGTCTAGCATCCGGCGCACGTCAGCATGTTCGGCTAGTCGCGCAGCGCTTCCGTCGGGGCGGCGTCCCTGCTTACGTTCGTTGGCATAGGCGCTTGCGATATGGGCCGCGCGGGTCGCATGGGCCGCGCCTTGCAGGGCCACGTCAATCCGCGCGTGGTTCATTAGCGTGAACATCGCCTTCAGTCCCGCGCCTTCCTCGCCCAGAAGCTCGGCCTTCGCTCCGTCGAAAGCCATGTGGCACGTCGGCGAAGCGTGCAGCCCGAGTTTCTCTTCGATCCGGGTTACATGTGCCTCGGCCTGCCGGGGACAGAGAAAAAGCGACAGGCCGCGCAGACCGTCGTCGCCGCTACGGGCCAGGACAAGGTGCAGGATGTCCTCCGACATGTCCTGGTCGCCGCCCGAAATGAAGATTTTCTCGCCGTCGATCCGCCAGCCGTCGCCGCTTCGTCTGGCGCGTGTACGGATCGCAGACAGGTCCGAACCGGCCTCGGGCTCTGTCAGGCACATCGTCGACAGCACCTCGCCGCTGGCAAGTCGGGGAATCCACGCCTGCTGCTGCGCTTCAGTCCCGAACCGTAGTAACGTCGAGATCGCACCGGGTACCAGGTTGCAGACCATCTGCATAGCATGGTTGGCTCCAGAGAAGATCTCAGAAACCCCCGCACCGATCACTGGTGACAGGCCCATGCCGCCGAAAAGCTCCGGTGCAGCCAGTCCCTGCCAGCCGCCTTCGGCCAACTGGGAATAGGCCGCGCCGAACCCGTCCGGCATACGCACCCGACCGTTTTCCAACCGTGCGCCCTTCGCGTCGCCAGGTGCGTTTAGAGGAGCCATCGCCCCTTCGGCCAATTGCGCGAAATGCCCCAGAACATCGGCCGCCATGTCATCGTCCCAATCAGCGAGCCGCCTTGCCCCGGCCACATGACGCAACGAAAACAGGATATCATCCTTGGGTGCCGTAAATGGTGTCATCAGGCCAGCAGGATCGGCAGCGTGACAGGGCCGCGAAATCCGAAACCCTTCCAGACGACAGCCGAAGGATCGGGCAATGACAGGTTCGGGAACCGGTCGAATAGCACGGGCAGGAAAATCTGTGCCACCGCGCGCCGCGCCACATGCATGCCTTGGCAGAAATGCGGACCGTTTCCAAACGACTGGTGTGGAGCTTTCGCGCGGTAGACGTCAAAAACCTCGCCGTTTTCCACGACTTCTTCATCGCGATTGGCGCTGGCCTGAATGGTCATGACCGTGTCGCCTTTGGGGATCAGGCAGCCCTGTATTTCCGTGTCCTCAGTCACCAACCGGGACGAGACCGAGATTGGCGCGACCCAGCGTATGCCCTCCTCGAATGCCATGTCCCAGTCGCCGTTTCGCTTGACCACAGCCAGTTGCTCCGGGTTGGTCAACAGACCGAACAGGGTTGTGTTTATGGCATCGCGTGGTTCATTGATACCGCCGCCGATAGCGATCTTGATGTTGGCGTAGATCTGCTTTTCCGGGATCGGGTCCTCCGCATTGAGCATCACGGAGAACGCGGAGTTGTTGGGCGCTACCCTGTGCCGCCCCTGCAGGCTATCAAGCAAGGTGTGAATGGCCTCGTTCGCGCGGTCAGCGCGCTCAAAAGGCGCATCGCGCCATCCGAAATTGCCTGCACCTTCGATCAGCGCTTGGCTCCATTCCATCATGTGTTCATCGCTGGCCTCTTCCATGCCCAACAGCACCGCCAGTCCACGCGCTGCATAGGCCCCCGAAACCAGGTTGAAGAAATCAACGACCTCGCCGCGCGGAAGTCGACCGATGTATTCTTCTGCAATCTGCTGGTAGCGTGGCACCCACTCGTCCCGGATCACACGGGCCGCGAATGCGGGCGCCATGGCCATGCGCTCTCGTTGGTGCGCTGCGCCGTCCTTGCGCATCAGCGTATGGGCCCAGAACGCGCGTTTCATGGGTGTGTTCGGGTCATCCGAGCTGAACAGCTTCGGGTTGTCCTTGACGTATTTCGTGTCCGCCGCCCTGGTCAGAAACGTCCGACCCGTGGCCTTGACGCGGCAAACTGGCGCTTCGGCCCGAAGGCGACGATAGATCGGAAAGGGATCGCAATCGAGTGCGTCAAGCGTGATCGTCTCATCCAAGGGGGCGAAATCAGCCATCCGCCGCACCCAGAAGACGCAGAGCGTTCTCTTTCAGGATCAACGGGCGCACCTCATCCTTGAACGGGGCCTTCTCGAAATCCGCAAGCCAGCGGTCGGGCGTGATGGCGGGCCAGTCCGACCCAAAGAGCATTTTTTTCTTCAGGATGGAATTGGCGTAGCGGATGAAGGTTTCGGGGAAGTACTTTGGGCTCCAGCCGCTCATGTCATAATAGACGTTGGGCTTGTGCTGGGCGACAGCCAGACCTTCCTCCGTCCAGGGGAAAGATGGATGGGCCAGAATGATCGGCATGTCCGGGAAATCCACGGCGACGTCATCCAGATGCATCGGATTCGAATATTTCAGCCGCATCCCCATACCGCCTCGCATGCCAGAGCCGACGCCGGTCTGCCCGGTGTGAAAGAGCGTGATGACACCTTCTTCCGCACAAGCTTCCAGTACGGTGTAGCACGCGTCGCGATCGTTCGGGAAAAAGCCCTGCATGGTGGGGTGGAACTTGAAACCGCGGATGCCGAAGTCCTTGACCAGCCGTTTGACTTCGCGCGCACCTGCCTTGCCCTTGTGCGGATCGACCGACGCGAAGGGGATCAGGATGTCGTCGTTTTCTGCGCAAATCTCGGCGACTTCCTCGTTTGAGTAGCGGCGAAAGCCCGTCTCACGCTCGGCATCGACGGGAAAGATCACCGCCGCGATATTGCGCTCGCGATAATAGGCAGCCGTATCCTGCACGTTCGGCAACATGCCTTCGGCACCCGCCGGGTTCTTAAAGTAGGCGGCCATTCCAGCCTGGAATTCGTTGTAGCCATCGTCGCGCGCATGGTTGCAGGGTTCTTCCGCATGCGTGTGAATATCGATAGCTTTGACCTTGCTGAAATCGACCATGACCGTCTCCTGTCATAATTGCTATACAACAGAACCGTTATTCTATACAACAATATTGGAGCACCGCGAGGAGGCGCGATACATGGCAGATGGCGCAGGGCAGAAACCCGCGACGCGGGTCGATATCGAAGACGATATCGCCGTCATTACATTCGACCGCCCAGAGAAGCGAAACGCCATGAATGACAAGCTCATAGAAGAGCTTGACGCCTTCTTTTCCGCCCCACCCAAAGGCGTGAACGCGGTGATCTTGCGGGGTGAAGGCGGGCATTTCTGTTCCGGTCTCGACCTTGCGGAACATGAGCGCCGCGAACCTATCGAGGGCGTCTACCATTCGCGGAACTGGCACCGGGTCTCGGATCTGATCGAGTTCGGCGGCTTGCCGGTCGTCTCGGTTCTGACGGGCGCGGTCATTGGTGGCGGCCTTGAGATTGCGTCCTCGACACACGTGCGCATCGCTGAGCCGGATGTTCGTTTTCAACTGCCGGAGGGGCGACGGGGCATTTTCGTAGGCGGCGGCGCAACCGTCCGCGTCGGTCGGTTGATCGGCGCGGACCGGATGCGGGAAATGATGCTAACGGGGCGGAGCTATGGCGCGGATGACGGGCTTGCCATGGGGTTGGCCCATTATTCGGTCGGCGCGGGCGAGGGGCTTGACCTGGCCAGAAAACTCGCGCGCAAGATCGCGGATAACGCGCCATTTTCGAACTACCTGATGATGCAGGCCATCCCGCGCATCCAAGACATGCCGCGGTCGGAAGGACTGTTCGCCGAAAGCCTTGCCGCAGCCATGTCGCAGACATCGGACGGCGCAAAGGAAGGGCTTCGCGCCTTTTTGGAAAAGCGACCGCCGAAGTTCCGCTAGTCCAACGACAAAGTACAGGAATTGTCACACGAGGGAGGATGACATGAAAAAACGCAACTTCATCAAAGCCATGGCTGGAGCAGTCATCGCCGCTGCATCGCTGGCAGGGGCTTCCTGGGCGCAGGAGGTGACCTTGCGTCTGCACCAGTTCCTGCCGCCCCCGGCACCTGTGCCAGCGAAGATCCTGAAGCCATGGGCAGCACAGGTTGAAGAAGCCTCGGGCGGCCGCATCAAGATCGAGCATTTCGATGCCATGGCACTGGGCGGGCGTCCGCCGGAATTGATGGATCAGGCCCGCGATGGCGTTGTCGACCTGTCGATGACGGTCGTGGGATATACACCAGGCCGCTTCCCGCGGACCGAAGTGTTCGAACTGCCGTTCATGATGACGAACCCCGTGGCCACTGCTGCAGCATTTTGGGAAATGGTCGAAACCGACTGGCAGAGCAACGAATACAAGGACGTCAAGGTTCTGGGTGCTTGGGTGCATGGCCCCGGACTGGTCCATACCCAAAACGGTGTGACCAAGCTTGAGGACATGGACGGGCTGACGCTTCGCGGCCCGACCCGGATCATCAACGACCTTCTGGGCGAACTGGGTGCGGAACCCGTCGGCATGCCGCTTCCCGCGATCCCCGAGGCGCTTTCGAAGGGTGTCGTCAAGGGTACGGTGATCCCGTGGGAGGTCACGACCGCCATCCGTCTGTCCGAGCTTGTGGGCAATCACACAGAGTTCTCGGGCGAGGAAGCACTTTACACCGCCGCCATCGTTTTGGTCATGAACAAGGCCAAGTACGAAGCGTTGCCGGACGATCTGAGGGCTATTCTGGATGCAGAGTCCGGTGCGAAGCTTTCGACCTTCGCGACGCAAGTCATGTGGGACATGGACGCGCCCGCCAAGAAGATTGCCGAAGACGCCGGCAACACCATCGTCACGCTGGATGACGTCGAGGTTGCGCGTTGGAAAGAGGCGGCCAAGCCGGTGGTGGATCGCTGGATTTCCGACATGGACGGCAAGGGTATCGACGGCGCTGCTCTGATCGAGCAGGCGCGCGCCCTGATCGAAAAGCACGGCGGCTGAGCCGCTGACACACCTGAGAGTGGGCGGTTTCGCCCTCTCTTTCCCACCGGAACGCCCCATGTATCGAACCCTCCACAGATTTGCCGAAACGCTTGCACGCGTGCTCGCGCTTGCCGGTGGAGCGGTTCTTTTGGGGCTGACGGCGCTGACCTGTTATTCCATAATTGGGCGCGCGCTGATCCCGCTCGACATGGGCATCGGCCCCATCCGGGGCATCTATGACATGACCGAGATCGGCATGGCAGCCGCAGTCTTCGCCTTTTTGCCTTGGGCGCAATTCCGTGAGGCGCACGCGCGCGTAGATCTTTTCCAATGGGCCATTCCGACGAAGCTCGACCAGTTTTTCGACCTCTTGTTCAACGCCGCCATGGCCTTTGTCGCGTTCATCGGCACGCAACGCCTTTACTACGGCATGCAGGACAAGCTGGCCTATGGGGAGACGACGCTGATCGCGCAAATCCCCGTCTGGCAAGGCTATGCGGCGGGACTAGTGGGCGCGGTCGGTTTCGTCATCGTGGCGCTCTTTTGCACGTTGCGCGCCGCCCGGCGGTTGGCCGGGTTCCGGGACATCGCGACATGACCAACTTCGAGCTTGCGATCTGGTCATTCCCGGTCCTTTTGGTCCTCGTCTTCCTGCGCGCACCGATTGCGCTTGCCATGATCGGCGTCGGTGTCACGGGCACCTATCTTGTCATCGGCACGCCGATGATGACGCTCAACCAACTGAAAACACTGACCTACGGCACGTTTTCGAACTATTCCTTCTCGATCATCCCGCTATTCCTGTTGATGGGGCAATTCGCGACGCTCTCGGGGATGTCGACTGCGCTTTTCAAGGCGGCCGAGAGCTTTCTGGGCCACCGGAAGGGCGGTGTCGCGATGTCGGCCGTCGGTGCCTGTGCAGGGTTCGGAGCGATCTGCGGCTCATCGCTCGCCACAGCCGCCACCATGGGCCAGGTCGCTTTGCCGGAGATGCGCCGCTATGGTTATCCGGACACGCTCTCGACCGGGGCCTTGGCGGCGGGCGGCACGCTGGGCATTCTGATCCCGCCGTCGGTGATCCTCGTGATCTACGCGATCCTCGCTGAACAGAACATCGCCAAGCTGTTCGTCGCGGCCTTCATTCCCGGCATTCTGGCAGCCATCGGCTATATGATCGCGATCTCGATCTGGGTGCGGGTGCGCCCGAACGCGGCACGGGTCAGCCCGCGCGTCCCTTGGGGGCAACGGCTGATCATGCTTGGCAAGGTCTGGCCCGTGATCCTGATCTTCGTGGCCGTTGTCGGCGGGATCTATGCGGGCATCTTCACACCGACCGAGGCCGCCGCCGTGGGCGCTGCAGGCACCTTTCTAGTGGCGCTTTTTAGCGGCGAGATGTCGTGGGGAAGGCTCAGCGAGGCGATCCTGTCGACGGCGTCGTCGTCTGCCATGATCTTCCTGATCATCCTCGGCGCGGGCATCTACAACAACTTCCTGTCGCTCACCCAACTGCCGCAGGAGGCCTCGGCCTGGGTCGGCGCGCAGGGTTATTCGCCGTGGTTCGTCCTGACGATCGTGCTTCTGATGTATCTTCTGTTCGGCTGCGTCATGGACAGCCTGTCGATGGTGCTGCTGACCGTCCCGATCATCTTTCCGATCATGTCGGTCCTGGACTTCGGGATGAGCGCCAATGATTTCGGGCTTTGGTTCGGCATTCTCGTGCTGATCGTCGTCGAGGTCGGGCTGATCACGCCACCTGTTGGGCTGAACCTTTTCATCATCAACGCCATGGCAAGGACGACACCGATTTCGGAAACCTATCGCGGCGCGCTGCCCTTCGTTGTCACCGACATTATCCGCGTTGTGATCCTTGCGGCCTTCCCGGCGATTACGCTCTGGCTCGTTTGGGTCATCGACGCAATGTGAGATGCCCATGCAGTTCCACGAGGAAGGCTTTCGACCCGGCGATCCCGACCTGAAACCCGAGGTGACGTCAGACCGCGAGGACCTCGATGCGCTGATCGTGGGCGCGGGACCCGCCGGGTTGACGCTTGCGGCCTATCTGGCGGGTTTCCCTCAAATCCGAACCGCGATCATTGAGCATAAAGAAGGCCCGATGGAGAAAGGACAGGCCGACGGCGTGTCCTGCCGGTCGATGGAGATGTTCCAGACCTTCGGCTTCGTCGAACGCGTCATGCGCGAGGCCTATTGGGTGAACGAGGCGACATTTTGGAAGCCCGATCCGGCGGACAAGTCCCGGATCGTCCGCAACGGCCGTGTGCAAGACGTCGAAGACGGGTTGTCCGAGATGCCGCATGTCATTCTCAACCAGGCCCGTGTGCATGACATGTACCTCGATGTGATGCGGAAGTCGCCGACGCGGCTCGAGCCTCTTTACGGTCATGCCTTCGAGAGCCTTGCAATTGACGACGGCGGCGTGACGGTCGAAGCCCGCATGGGCGGCGAAACCCGGAAGCTGCGCGCCCGCTATGTCGTTGGCTGCGATGGCGCGCGGAGCGGAGTGCGGAATGCCATCGGGCAAACCCTGAAGGGCGACAGCGCGCATCAGGCCTGGGGCGTGATGGATGTGCTGCTCAACACTGATTTCCCGGATATTCGTTGCAAGAGCCTGATCCAGTCCGCTTGCAACGGCACGATCCTCGTCATCCCGCGCGAGGGTGGATACCTGGTCCGGCTTTATGTGGAACTTGACGAGCTTGGCGACGACGAGCGCGTCGCGAACCGGGACATACAGCCGCGCGATCTGATCGACGCGGCCAACCGCATCCTTGCGCCTTACACGCTCGATGTGAAGGAAGTGGCGTGGTGGTCGGTCTATGAAATCGGCCAGCGCCTGACCGACCGCTTCGACGATGGCGGGGCCGTACCTCGCGTCTTCATCGCGGGCGATGCTTGTCACACCCATAGCCCGAAGGCGGGGCAGGGGATGAACGTCTCGATGGGCGACACCTTCAACCTTGGCTGGAAGCTCGTCTCGGTCCTGTCCGGGCGGTCGGACCCATCGCTTTTGAAGACCTATACCGAAGAGCGGCAGGCCGTCGCACAGGCATTGATCGACTTCGATCAGGAATGGGCCAAGATCATGAGCGCGCCGCCCGAAGAGCGCGAGGGCGATGCGGCGCCCCGGTTCCAGAAGTATTTCATCGAACATGGCCGCTATACCGCGGGCGTGTCGGTGCGCTACACGCCATCGCGGCTGACTGGCGATGGCACCTCGCAGCATCTGGCGACCGGTTATCCAATTGGTATGCGCTTTCATTCCGCCCCGGTCGTTCGCCTCGCCGACGGCAAGCCGATACATTTGGGCCATGTCCAGAAAGCGGATGCGCGGTGGCTTCTTTGTGCGTTCTCGGGCGGTGGATCGCCTGATGCGCAGCGGGCGGGGCTTTCGCAGCTATGCGCGGCGCTTGAGCCTGTCGCGCGTGGTCTGACGCCCGAGGGCGATGCCATCGATTCCGTGCTCGATGTGCGCGCAATCCTGCAGTGCCATCATCATGCGCTGGATATCACGGACATGCCCGCGCTACTCTTCCCCGCCAAGGGGCGCCTCGGGCTTCGGGACTACGAAAAGGTCTTCTGCCCCGACCCGGCGCGCGAAGACATCTTCGATCTGCGCGGGATTGACCGCAAAGATAGCTGCCTCGTCCTTGTGCGGCCGGATCAGTATGTGGCCAATATCTTCCCGACCGATGCGGTGGCGGAACTCGCGACGTTCTTGGGCGGCATTGTAAAGACCTAGACGGTCAGCACGTCGCCTTCGCCCGCATACATTTCCGCAATCACCCCGGCGTGGTTTGACCGCATGGCCTGTTGGTTGAGCGATCCTTTTTCGGTGATCTCGCCCCGGTCAAAGCTGGGCGCTTCGGTCAGGATCATGGCGCGGACGACCCGGCTGGCAGAGCCTGTCGCCGCCTCCGCCGTTTGTCGCAACTTGGCAGCCAACGCGGCGTTGAGGTCTTCCGGCTCCATCTTCCTGGCGGTGTCCGAGAGAATCAGTAGTGCCCCTAGATCCGCCTCGTTCTCGCCCGTGATGACGGCATCGCGCACCAAACCGTCCATGGCATCGACCAGCGCGGCCCGGACCGCGCCCACGGCGACCCATGTGCCGGTAGTCAGCTTGAAGTTCTCGGCAATGCGGCCGTCGAAGAAGAACCCTTTGGAAAAGTCCTTCGGATCGGCCGGGCGCAGGGCATCGCCCATGCAATAATAGCCTTCTTCGTCGAACGCCTCCTCCGTCTTCTCGGCATCACCGTAGTAGCCCGGCGTGATGCTTGGGCCCTTCAGCCGCAATTCCAGCTTGTCGCCAACGGGCACGAGCTTCATCGACAACCCGGCGGACGGCACGCCCACGTTGCCCGAGAACTCCTGAACATCGGTGCAAGCCAGCGCGAACGGCGCTGTCTCGGTCGCGCCAAGGCTTGTCGCCAGCAAGACCTCGTGGCCCGTCGTCTTCCGCCCGATGGCGCGCAACCGGTCCCAAGTGTGCTGCGCCATGCCGGCGCCTGCATAGAACATCATACCAAGCTGGCTGAAGAATGTGGCCGCCAGGTCGTCGTCCGTCTCCAACTCGTCAACCAACATGTCCCAGCCAACGGGGACGTTGAAGTACCAGGTGCAGGCCACCTCTCGCAGATTGGCGAGCGTCTTGGCGAACTTGCCAGGCGCTGGCTTGCCATCATCGATATAGTATGTCCCGCCGTTCGTCAGCACGAGGTAGGAAACCTTGTTGCCCGCCGCCGTGTGGTTCCAGGGCGCCCAATCCAGCACAACGGGCGGGCGCTTTTCAAGGAAACGATAGCAATCCCGCACCATCGCCTGCATGGCGCAGATCATGCCGTTGGTGTTGATGACGGCCTTGGGCGAGCCGGTGGAGCCCGAGGTGAAAAGGTACTTCACGACCGTGTCCGCGTTGACCGCACTGCGGGCTGCTGCTGCCGTCGTGGGGTCGGCGGCCATCAGGCTTTCGAAAATAATCGTGTCCGGGGCATCCACCGTGATGACCTGCAAATCGGCGCGTTTGATCGAGGCGATTGCCGGGGCGAAGGCCGCGCCATCGTCGGCAAAGACAGCACCCGGCTGCAAGAGTTCTGCGATGTCCTTGAGCTTCTTGTAGTCCTTCGAGACAAGCGAATAGGCAGGACTGACCGGCGCGTAAGGGATGCCGACATAGAAACACGCGGCCCCAAGAAGCGCGTGTTCCAGGCTGTTGCCCGAGAGAATCAGTAGCGGCCGCTCCGGCCCAAGTCCCATGCCAAGCAAACTGGCCCCAATCTGCCGTGCCGCATCGCGCGCCTCGCCAAATGTCACCCTTCGCCAAGCGCCACCCGCGCCCCGCCGCGCTATCCAAACCTTCTCTGGCGTCGCATCGGCCCATTTGTCCAGATAGCCCGCCAGCGTCGGCAGATGGTCGGGCAGGGGGTCGGTCTGCTCCATAATGATCGTGCCGTCTTCACGGGTCCGGACATCGAAACGCGGAGACCAGAAGTCGGTCTGGTCAAGGGTGCTCATGCCGCCCGCCGTTATCGGGGCGCCATGCGAATGGCGCCATCCAGACGGATCACCTCGCCATTCAGCATGGGGTTGCGGGTGATCTGGCTGACCATATCCGCGTATTCCTGTGGATCGCCCAGACGGCTTGGAAACGGCACCTGTGCGCCAAGCGAGGCCTGAACCTCTTCCGGCAAATCCTTCAGCAGCGGTGTCAGGAACAATCCCGGTGCAATCGTGCAGACCCGAATGCCCATGTCAGCCAGATCGCGGGCCATCGGCAGCGTCATGCCGACTATCCCACCTTTTGAGGCAGCATAAGCCACCTGTCCGATCTGCCCGTCATAGGCCGCTACGGAAGCCGTATTGACGATCACGCCCCGCGCTCCGTCCGCATCCACCGGGTCGCTTGCCGCCATCCGGGCGGCCGCCTGACTGGCCGCGTGGAAGCTGCCCATCAGGTTGACCCGGATGACCTTTTCGAAGAACGAAGGGTCATGCGCTTCGCCGCGGGACACGGTTTTGGCGGCCCCCCCGATGCCTGCGCAATTCACAACAACGCGGATTTGCCCACAGGCCTTTTCCGTATCAGCGATGCCGGTGGCGACCGACGTGGGGTCTGACACATCGACCCGGGCGAAATGCCCGCCGATCCTGTCGGCCTGGGCGTTGCCCTCGGCCTCGTTGAGGTCGAAGATCGCGACCTTCAAGCCATCGGCGGCAAGGCGCGCCGCCGTAGCTGCCCCCAGCCCCGAGGCGCCGCCCGTGACAATCGCGGCCATTCCGGCCCAATTCTGTAGGGTCATGCCTTGGCTTCCTTCCGGCGGATTTTCCTAAGTAACCCAAGAAGGGTCTCTTTCTCGGTCTTTGTCATGTCCGCGAACAACCGATCTTCATGCGCCTTCACCGCGGCCACGGCCTCGCCATAGGCCTTCGCGCCCTTCTTTGTCGGCACCAGCGCTTGAACGCGCCGGTCGCCGGGAACGGCCGCGCGCGCGAGATACTTCTTCTCCTCAAGTGCATCCACGATGGCAACAAGTCCCGACCGCTCGATGCCCAGCATCTTCGCCAGTTCGCTTTGGGTGATGTTGGGATAGCGGACCGTCAGTGAGAGCGCTGAAAACATCCGGGCCGACAATCCATCCTCGCCCAAGGTGTCGCGAAAATCCGTTTGCACAATCACGTAAGCGCGCTTCAGATTGTATCCGATCAGATCCTCCAGATCGGATGCATTGACCGTGTCTTCCAAATCAGCCGCAGCAAAAGAGGCGTGTCCGGGCATGGAGTCTGTCCTTTTCTTGACAGGGCCAGTCTAATCGATTTTCGTTACTTCGGTAAACAATTAAAGGAGTGAAAGATCTGCGCCATGGATCTTCCGACACTCGAGCTGGAACATGTCTGCACGCTGGATGTGGAACTTGACCCCATCCGTGAGATGGGGGA